>CAYWRY010000048.1:0-28129 GCA_964460485.1 uncultured Spirochaetales bacterium | reverse complement strand
AACGCAGGTCGTCCTCGTGGGGGATGCGGCCGCGGATCGCGAGCACGGCGAGCGCGGGCGCGAGCGTCACCGAGAGCAGCGCGGCGAAGCCCATCGCGTAGGTCTTCGTGTAGGCGAGCGGCTTGAACAGCCGCCCCGACTCGCCGTCCAGCGCGAAGATCGGCAGGAACGAGACGGTGATCACCAGCAGCGCGAAGAAGAGGCTCGGGCCCACCTCCTGGAGCGCGCGCACGATCACGCGCCGGCGCTCCGTCTCGGCGAGGCCAGCGTCGCCTCCGGCCTCGGCCTCCGCGAGCCGGCGGTGCACGTTCTCCACGCCGATGATCGCCGCGTCCACCATCGCGCCGATCGCCACCGCGATGCCGCCGAGCGACATGATGTTCGCGGTGATGCCCTGCTGCAGCATCGGCACGAAGGCGAGCGCGACGCCGATCGGGATCGTGACGATCGGGACGAGCGCGCTGCGCGCGTGCCAGAGGAAGACGAAGACGACGAGCGAGACGATCGCCAGCTCCTCGAGCAGCGTGCGGCGCAGCGTTCCCACGGCGCCCTCGATCAGCTGGGAGCGGTCGTAGGTCGGCACGATCTCGACGCCGGCGGGCAGGGCGGCGCGCAGCTCCGCAAGCCGCGCCTTCACGCGCGCGATCACGGCGCGGGCGTTCTCGCCGCTGCGCATCACCACGATGCCGCCCACCACTTCGCCCTGGCCGTCGAGCTCCGCGAGGCCGCGCCGCGCTGCGGGAGTGACGGCGAGTTGCGCCACGTCGCCGACGCGCACTGCGCGGCCGCCCGCGTCCGTGCGGATCCCGAGCGCAGCGAATTCTTCCAGGGTCTTTGCGTAACCCCTCGTCCGGACGACGATTTCGTGCCCCGCGACCTCGAGGCTCCCGGCGCCGGCGTCGGCGTTGCCGCTGCGCACCGCGGCGATCACCTCGTCTGCGCTCACGCCGTAGGCGCGCAGGCGCGCGGGGTCGAGCTGGATCTCCACCTGCCGCACTACGCCGCCGAGCGACGCGACCTCGGCGACGCCCGCCACGCTCGCGAGCGCATAGCGCACGCGGAAGTCCTGGAGCGCGCGCAGCTCCGCGAGATCGTGCGCGCCGCTGCGATCGACCAGCGCGTACGAGTAGACCCAGCCGACGCCCGTCGCGTCCGGGCCGAGCAGCGGGCGCACGTTCGGCGGCAGCGCGGCGCCGATGCCCGAGAGGCGCTCCAGCACGCGCGTGCGCGCCCAGTAGAGATCGGTGCCGTCCTCGAAGATCACGTAGACGAACGACGCGCCGAAGAAGCTCTGGCCGCGCACCGCCCGCGCGCGCGGCACAGAGAGCAGCGCGCTCGAGATCGGGTAGGTGAGCTGATCCTCGATCAGGTCGGGGCTGCGGCCCGCCCACTCGGTCGTGACGATCACCTGCACGTCCGAGAGGTCGGGGATCGCGTCGAGCGGCGTGCGCGCGACGCTCCACACGCCGAGCGCGGCGGCGACCGCCGCGAGCACGAGCGTCACGATCGGCTGGCGCGCGCTCGCGGCGATCACTCGCGCGACGAAGCCCTCGCCGCGCGCCGCCGGCGCGCCGGAGCTTTCGCCTAGCGACATCGCCACGTCTCCGCCGCGCGCGCGCGCTTCCCGCTCACCACTGCGAGATCGCCGCGCGCAGGCGGCTCTCCGAAGCGATCAGGTAGGTGCCTTCGGCGACCACCTCGTCACCCGCCGCGAGGCCGCTGCGCACCTCGACCCAATCGGGCGTCTCGAGGCCGAGCGTCACCTCGCGCGGCGCGAAGCGGCCGTCGCCCTCGGCGACGAACACGAAGCTGCGCTCGCCGGCGCGCAGCACGGCGCCGCTCGGCACCGCGAGCGCCTCGCGCGGCTCCGCGTCGAAGCTCACGCTCGCCCACGCGTCGGGGCGCAGCGGGGCGCCGGCGTCGTCGAGGGCGATTCGCGCGGTCGCGGTGCGCGAGTCCGCCGCGAGCTGCGGCAGCAGCCGCACGACGCGCCCCGGGCGCTGGGCGTCGCTCGGCTCGTTCGCCAGGACGACGCGCGCCCGCATGTCCTCGCGCAGCAGCGGAAGGTCGCCCTCGGCGATCGCGGCCTCGAGCCAGACGCGACCCTCCGGCGCGATGCGCAGCAGGCGATCGCCGGCGTTCGCCGCGCCGCCGGCCACCGCGTTCTTCTCGATGACCACGCCGCTCGCCGGCGCGCGCAGCGGCAGCGCCGAGAGCGGCTCGCCGCGCTCCGCGATCGTCGCGATGTCGCCAGCGGCAATGCCGAGCAGCGCGAGGCGCCGCTCGGCGGCGCGCACGATCGCGTCGGCGCGCTCGGAGCGCGCGGTCGCCTGCGCGCGCGTGCGGCTCGCGAGCGCCTGCTGGTATTCGAGCTGCGCGGCGTAGAGCTCGGGGCTGTAGAGTGTGAGCAGCGTCTGGCCGCGCTCGACCGGATCGCCCACCGCGGCGATCGCCAGCGACTCGACCCATCCCGACACTCTCGGCGAAACGTCGGCGAGGGCGCTCTCGTCGAAGGCGACGCGGGCCGTCGCGCGCAGTGTGCGCGCCAGCGTTCTCCGATCGGCGCGCGCGGTGCGCACGCCGATCTGCTGGAGGCGCTCGGGCGGGAAGCGGAACGCGCCGGGGGATTCGGAGGCGCGCGCGGTCCGCGCCGCGAGGGCGCCTCCGCCGGCGTCGCCCGGCGGCGCGGCGCCGGCGCCGCTGCGTGCGAGTCGCAGTCCTTCACTACCGACCGTGAGCGCGCCCTCGGCTTCGAGCGCGGCGCCGTCGGGACCGTGCGCCGAGAGCGCGATCTGCCAGGTGCCGCCCATGTCGAGCGCGAAGTCGGCGCGGTAGCGCCCATCGCCGAGCTCGCGCACCGACGCCGCGCCGCCCATCGCCGGCATCGCGCCCATCGCCGGCATGCGGACCTCGGCTGCCACGTGGGCGCCAGCGACGGGCCGCCCGCTCGCGTCGCGCAGCGTGAGTGCGAGGTGGTTCTCGCCGACGCGCGGCGCGGCGGGCTCGACGCTGGCTTCGAGGGTCAGCGCGTCGCCGCGCACGGCGACCGGCTCGGCGCCCCCGCCGCAGGCGGCGAGCGCCAGCGCGAGGGCGCTCGCAAGCTGCGCGCAGCGCGCGCGCAGGGCGCTCGGGATCGTGGTCTTCATCGCGTCTCCTCTACGCCGGTCCTGCCCAGCGCGCGCAGCAGCTCCGCCGCGCGGCGGCGGGTCTCGACCAGCGCCTCCTCCACGGCCAGCTCGGCCTCGTAACCGCCTCGCTCCGCCTCGATCGCCTCGACGAAGTCGCCGCGCCCCGCAGCCAGCGCGGCGTTCGCGGCCTCGGCCTGATCGCGCGCCGCCGGCAGGATCTGCTCGCGCACGATGCCGAGCGCGTGATGCGCTTCTGCGAGCCGCTCGCGCGCGACCGCGACCGCGAGATCGGCCTCGCTCGCGGCGCGCTCGCGCTCGCGCAGCGCGGCGTCGCGCAGCGCGTCGGCCTCCGCGATCGCAGCCCGCCGGCGCCCGCGCTGGAGCGGCAGCTCGACCTCGACGCCCAGCATCGGGCGCATCTCCGGGGCGTCCCACATGCCGTCGTAACCGGCCATCAGCATCACGTCGGGGACGCGCGCCCTGCGCGCGAGCCTCGCCTCCGCCTCGCGCGCTTCGGCGCGAGCCTCGGCGGCCGCCAGCTCCGGCCGCTCTGCGGCGACCGGCTCGGCGAGCAGCGCCGCTGTGCCCGCGCCAGCCAGCGACGCCGGCGGGGGCGGGAGCGGCGCGTCGGGTGCGCGATTCAGCAGGGCGTTCAGCCGCGCCGCGGCGACGCGCTGCATCGTCGCCAGCTCCACCTCGCGATGCTCGAGGCGAGCGGCCTCGAGCTCGGCGGCGAGGGGCGCCCGCTTTGGCGCCTGTCCGGCCTCGTAGCGCGCCAGGGACGCCTCCCGCAGCTCCTCGACCAGCGCCCGATGGGCGTCGTTCACGGCCCGGGAGCGCGCCGCGAGGTAGTAGTCGTCGTAAAGCTGCGACGTGGCGAGCGCGAGGTCGAGTCGTAGGGCGGCGAGGTCCTGGCGCGCCGCGTCGGCGTCGGCGCGCGCCGCGCGCTGCGCGAGGCGGCGCTTGCCCCACGCGGCGACGGGCTGGCCGAGCTCGACGCGATGCCCGCGGCGCGGCCCGTCCCACAGCGATTGGGGTGCGACCTGATAGCGGAGGCGCGGGTCGCCGAAGGCGCCGGCCGCGGCGGCGCGCGCCTCGAGCGCGCGGAGGGAGGCCTCGGCGGCCGCCGCGCTCGGGTTGCGCGCCAGGACGGCGCGAATCAGCGCGGAGCGGTCGAGGGCGCTGGAACCCGGCGCCTCGAGCGCCGGCACGTCGTCCGCGCGTGCGGCGTGCGCCGGAGCGAGCGCGGCGAGGAACGCGAGCGCGCGCAGGGCGCGCCGCATGGAGAGAGCCATGGCAGAACCTCGTTCGGACGGGCGGAGGGAGGGGCCCGGCACGGGGCGCGGGCACGCGGAGCCGAACGAGCCTCAGAGTCGAAGCAGGACTTCTCGAATCGCCAGGTGGTCGCTCAGGGCGGCGGGGCGGGTCCTCGGGCTCGCGCCGATCGCGCGCGCCGGGGTGCCGCACTCGAGGCCGGGGGCGAGCCAGATCGCGGCCGCGCCGGGAAGCTGCGGAGCGGGGCTGGCGTCGACGGGCGCCTGGGCGGCGCCGCAACACGGCGCCGCGGCCAGCTGTGCGCAGGGCGACTCGCCGGCGTCCGCACAGCGCGCCGCCGCGCCGCAGCAGGACGAGTCGCTCGCGAGCGCCGCACAGGGCAGCGCCGCGAACAGCGCGAGCGCCAGCGCGAACAGCGCGAGCAAGCGGCGCGGGAGGCAGCGGACACCGGCCATGGCCATGCGTGTAGTCGGACCCTCAGGCGAAGTCAAACGTTCCGAGCGCGCATCGGGTTTCCTGCCGGCTGCCTTGATGACCCGGGCGCGGCCCGCGAGGATGCGCAGATGCGCACGCTGGTTGCCGCTCTCCTGCTCCTGGCTCCGTCTACTCCGGCCGTCGGGGCCGACGATCGCGCGCTCGCCCGCGAGATCTACGAGCAGCTCGTCGAGATCGACACGTCCGGCGACGAGGGCACGACCGAGGCCGCACAGGCCGTCGCCGCGCGGCTGCGCGCGGCCGGCCTGCCGGACGCGCACATCGAGCTGCTCGGACCCTCGCCGCGCAAGCAGAACCTGGTGGCGCGCATTCCGGGCGGCGCGCGAAGGGCGCCCCCGCTCTTTCTCCTCGCGCATCTCGACGTCGTGACCGCGCTGCCCAGCGACTGGAGCGTGCCCCCCTTCGAGCTGCAGGAGCGCGACGGCTACTTCACCGGCCGCGGCACCGCCGACGACAAGGCGATGGCCGCGATCTTCGCGACCCTGTTCGTGCGCTACGTCGAATCGAAGGCGAAGCCGCGGCGAGATCTCGTGCTGCTGCTCACGGCGGACGAGGAGGGCGGTCCGGAGAACGGCGTGAAGTGGCTGCTGGAGCAGCACCCGGAGCTGATCGCGCGCGGCGGCCTCGTGATCAACGAGGGCGGCGGCGGCGCACTGCGCGGGGGCAGGCGCCTCTTCAACGGCGTGCAGGCCAGCGAGAAGGTCTACACGGACTTCTGGCTCAGCGTGCGCGACGCCGGCGGACACAGCTCGGTGCCGCGCAAGGAGAACGCGATCTACCGGCTCGCCGCGGCGCTCGGGCGGCTCGAAGCGGCGCCTTTTCCGGTCGAGCTCAACGAGGTGACGAAGCGCTACTTCGAGACGGCCGGCGAGCTCGAGGGCGGGGAGCTCGGCGCCGCGCTCACGGCGCTCGCGCGCGATCCCGGCAACGCCGCAGCCGAGGCCGTGATCGCGAGCTCGCCGCGCTACAACGCCCTCGCGCGGACGACTTGTGTGCCGACGCGTCTCGAGGGCGGCCACGCCGACAACGCCCTGCCGCAGACGGCGCGCGCCCACCTGAACTGCCGGATCCTGCCCTGGCACACGCCCGAGGAGGTGCAGCGCGCGCTCGCGGCGACGATCGCGGACGAGCGAGTGGAGATCGCGATGAGCGACGAGAACCAGGCCTCGCCACCCACGCCGCTCGATCCCGACGTGATGGGCGCAATCGAGGAGATCACCGCCGCGATGTGGCCGGGCGTGCCGGTCGTGCCGACCATGAGCACCGGCGCCACCGACTCGCTCTTCTTCCGCGCGCGCGGCATCCCCGCGTTCGGCGTGTCCGGCATCTTCGGCGACATCGACGACGTGCGCGCCCACGGCCGCGACGAGCGCGTGCTGGTCAGCTCCTTCTACGAAGGGTTGGACTTTCTCGGGCGGCTCGTGCGCGAGCTCGGCGGCATCCGCTGACGGCAACGGCGCACGCCGCCGAGCGCGTCAGGGCAAGAAGAACGCGACCGTCACGAGCGCGAAGAGCGGCAGCAGCACCGCGCACGAGTGCGCCATGTAGCCGAAGAAGCTCGGCATGCGGATGCCGGCGTGCTCGGCGATCGCCTTCACCATGAAGTTCGGGCCGTTGCCGATGTAGGTGTTCGCGCCCATGAACACGGCGCCGGTGGAGATCGCAGCCAGGATGTCGGCGTTGTCGCCGCCGTGCGCCAGATAGGTCGCGAGATAGCGGCCTTCGAGCGCGATGCCGTCGAGCCCGCAGGCGGTGGCCGCAAACGTCAGATACGTCGGCGCGTTGTCGAGGAAGCTCGACAGCATGCCCACGGCCCAGAAGAAGCGCGCGGGCGAGTCGATCCCGAACCTCGCCGCATGCTCGTTCAGGTAGAGCAGCGCCGGCGTCATCGCGACGAAGATTCCGGCGAAGAGCGCGGCGACCTCGACGATCGGGTGCCAGCTGAAGTTGTTGACGCGGTGGATCTCGCGGTTCGTGACCGCCCACGAGGCGGCCGCCACGGCGAGCATCGCAGTTTCCTGGACGCCGAACGGCCAGGGACGACCGCCGTGGCCGAGGCCGCTGCCGCTCGCGAAGATGATCGCGACGATCGCCGCGAGCAGGACGAGATTGTGCGCGCCGAGCACGCCGAACGGCTCGTGGCGCTGCACCTCCTCGAGCAGGGCACCGGGGCGCTCGCGCTCGTCGCGGCTCAGCGCCCACCGATCCCAGAGGTTGAAGATCAGCAGCAACGATGCGTTCACCAGCAGCCACTCGCGCCAGAGCTGGAACGTCCACTCGAAGGGCACTCCCTTGAGGAATCCGAGGAAGAGCGGTGGATCGCCGAGCGGCGTCAGCAGGCCGCCGCAGTTCGAGACGACGAAGATGAAGAACACGACGATGTGGGTCTTGCGCGTGCGCAGCTGGTTGGCGCGCAGCAGCGGGCGCACCAGCAGCACCGAGGCGCCCGTCGTGCCGATCACGCTGGCGAGCACGGCGCCCGCACCGAGCAGCGCCGTGTTCACGAGCGGCGTTCCGGCGAGCGAGCCGCGCAGATAGATCCCTCCGCTGATCACGTAGAGCGCGCCGAGCAGGGCGATGAACGACGTGAACTCCATCGCCTTGTGCCCGAGCTCCGCCAGGCCGGCGACGCCGTGGGCGAGCACCAGCCAGAGCGCGATCGGCAGCGCGAGAACGGCGCTGACGAGCGCCTTGTTGCGGTTGCTCGCCCAGAAGCGCGGCGTCGCCAGCGGCAGCACGGCGATCGAGAGCAGCAGCGCGGCGAAGGGCGCGAGCGTCCAGAGCGGGATCCCGTGCACGCCTCAGCTCTTCGCGCGCAGCTGCACGTCTGCCGCGTGCTCGGTCTCGGCGACGGTCTCGATGAGCCTCTCGGCCTCGGTCTTGCCGAGGTAGCCGTCCACGATCCGGTGCACCACGTAGAGGGCGGGCGTGGTGGACAGCGCGATCGCGAACTTGAACAGGTAGCCGCTGAACGCGGAGTTCAGGTAGGTGTCGAAGTCGACGCCCTGGCCGCCGAGCCGGTAGGGCAGGTGCAGGCCGATGAAGCCCACCACGAAGGTGTCGATCAGCTGCGAGACGACCGTCGAGCCGGTGGCGCGCAGCCAGAGGAAGCGGTGGCCGGTGCCGCGGCGGATGATCCAGAACACGGTGACGTCGATCAGCTGCGCCAGCAGGAACGCGGCGATCGAGCCCACGATGATCCAGCGCGACTGGAAGAAGACCCGCCCGAACGAGGCATCGTCCACGGGCGAGAAGCTCGCGGCCGGCACCGCCCCGGCGAGCGTCAACGCGACGAACGCGTAGGCGATGATGGCGGCCGCGAGGAACGACATCTTCCTGACGCCGTCGCGTCCGAAGTACTCGTTGATGATGTCCGTGAAGACGAACACCACCGGCCAGAGCACGATGCCGCACGAGAGGGTGAAGGTGTGCCACGGCGTCGGCACCTGGAACAGCTTTCCGCCGATCAGCTCGGCCAGCAGCGCGTTGCCGATGAACACGCCCGCGAGCACGAGGAACAGCGTCTGGCGCCGGCCCCCGTGATGGTTCGGGTTGGCGGCGGGCGTGTCTGCGGTCATCGGGCCTCCGGGCGGGCCGCAGCATACGGGAGTTCGGCGCGGAATCCGCGCGCTCAGCGCGGCGCCAGCTCGTTCAGCCGCCAGTCGTAGTCGAGGAATTCGACGCGCGCGCTGGTGAGCGCCGCGGGCTCCACGCCCAGCGCGGCCGCGTAGCGGGCGAGAAAGCGCGGGAGGTCGCCGCCGGCGAAGTCGTCGCCGTACCAGTCGAAGATCGCGGACAACGCGAGCGCGCGGCGCCGCGCGTCGAAGCGGTTGCGCGAGCGATCGGACAGGAAGCGCACGGCCTGCTCCTCGAGCTGCGCCTCGAGGCGTGCGCCCACGTAGGCCTCTTCGCGCAGCATCGGGCAGCCGATCGACGCGCAGTTCAGCGCGAAGTGCACGCGCGGCTCGCGGAAGCCGCGCGGGCCGCGCAGACGCTCGTGCTCGATCTGGTCGAGCGTGAGCGTCTCGCCGGCGAGGCGCACGAAGGGCTTCCGCCACGGGCTGCGCAGCAGCGAGCCGTAGTCGCGGATCGACGCGTGGCGCGGGTACTCGGTCAGGATCAGCTCGATCGTCGCGGCGTTGTAGGCGTTGATCCAGAACGCCATGCGCTCGGCGCGCGGGAGCGCCGCGATCTGCGCCGGCGCCGCGTCCGCGAGCCGCGCGAGGTAGCTGCCGAGGGCCGCGCGATCGCGCGCGAAGCCGGCGTAGTCGACGCGGCTCGCGTTGCCGCGTGGGTCTTCGAGCTTCACGTGCTTCGCGAGCAGCGCGCTCCAGGCGGCGTGAGTCCGGTCGAGATCCGCGCGGACGCCTGCCGGGGGCAAGAGCGCGGCCATCGCGAGCAGGATCGGCGACAGCGAGCGGCGCATCGGAGCTCCTCGTTTCGCGGCCGATCTGGGAGACGCAGCGGCGAGGCCCACGGTTACGCGTCCGGAATGCGCGACGTGCACGGTGCGACCGGGCTGCTGGATCGGCGGGCCCTCGGCATCAGGGCGCGGTCAAGCCGCGTCGCGCCGCCGCCACCGTCAGCGCCTGATAGCCGGAGCCCGTGACGCGCTGGAGCAGGTCGATCGCGTGCGCGTCGGCGCCGATCAGGACGCGGCGCGCGTTGCGCTGGATTCCGCGCACGATGCGCAGCGCGGCGACCTCGGGCGTCGTGCGCGCGAGCTCGTCGAAGCGGCGCGTCGCCTCCGCGTGGCTCACCAGCTCGGTCTGCCGGTTGCGCGCGTTGCGCGCGATGTTGGTCTTGATCGCACCCGGGTGAACGCAGGTGGCCGATACGCGGTGGCCCGCGACCTCGAGCTCTTGCCGCAGGCACTCGGTGAAGCCGCGCACCGCGAACTTAGCCGCGTTGTAGGCGCCCTGGCCCGGCACCGCGATCAACCCGAACGCGCTCGACACGTTCACGACGTGCCCCTCCTCCGCGGCGAGCAGGTGAGGGAGGAACGCCTTCGTGCCGTGGACGACGCCCCAGAAGTTGATCCCGAACAGCCACTCGAGGTCGTCGTAGGTCACGTCCTCGATGCGCGCGTTCAGAGCGACGCCTGCGTTGTTCGCGACCAGGTGCACGCCGCCGTGCTCCGCGGCGACCTGCTCCGCCCAGGCGTGCACCGCCGCGCGCTCCGCCACGTCGACGCGCGCGCTCGTGACGCGCACCCCGGGGCGCAGCGCGCTCGCGAGCCGCGCGGTCTCCGCGAGGCCCGCCTCGTCGACGTCGCCGAGCGCGACGTGCATGCCCTCGCGCGCGAGCGCGACGGACAGGGCGCGTCCGATGCCGGAGGCGGCGCCGGTGACGGCGGCGACGCGGCCCGCGAGGTGGCGCATGCGCCCCTAAGCGCTCGCCGGCACTTGCAGGCGGTGATGGACCAGGCGCGGGCCGCCGAGCCAACCGCAGAGCTGAGGATCGGCCTCGCGCAGCTCGCCCTCGAGCCAGCGGCCGTCGGGCCGGAAGATGCCGCTTCTTCCGCCCAGCGTCACGCGCACGCGCTCGGCATCGATGCGCTCGTACAGCGCGCGCGTGAAGGGATGTAGGAGGCCTCCGCTCGGGGTGCTCATGCCCTCGCGCCTTTCACGGCTTCGCCAGCCAGGCGTCGATCTTGTGGTTGAGCCAGCGCACCTTGCTCTCCTGATAACTCGTCAGCGTGACCCCCGGCTTGCGGGTCGCCTCGAGGCCGCGCTGCACCTGCTTCATGTTGAAGGTGTCCTGCTCGAACACCTTCGCGAGCACGCCGAGCTCCGGCGCATTCGACCAGGGCTCGTCGGCGGCGAGCCAGTGGACGCCGGCCGGCGGGGGCCGCTCGCCGGCGAAGGGGGAGAGGTAGAGCACCTCCATGATCGAGCTGCGATGGTCGTTCCCGTTCGGCCGGAAGCGGTAGACGATGCGGTTGACCGCGCCCCAGGGATGGAAGTTCGGAAAGATCGTGTACGTGAGGTTGTCCACGAACTCCGCGTCGGTCCATTCGTCGACCAGCGCGCCCAGCGTAGGGCGCCAGCGCGCCCGCGCGTTGTCCGCCGCCACCTGCCGCGCCGTCTTGCCGGGGGGAACCGGAACGGTGAGCGGCTCGCCCATCCGCACGTCGAGCTGGGCGCGCATCATGTCCTCCTCGCTGGGCGTCCACGCGAGCAGCGGGCTCGGCGTGAGGCCGGCGGTGACGGAGCGCGCAAAGTTCTCCCAGCAGTCGATCTGCGAGTTCGTGTCGCCGAGGTAGACCGACGCCTGCGGGTGCGTGGCGCCCACGTGGTAGGCCTCAGCGAACGCCTCCTGAGCGATCTTCCAGTTCGCCTCGACGATCTTCGCGACGTGCACTTCGACGTAGCGGTCCGCGAGCTTCCAGCGCGCGTAGTGCGGGATCGCGTCGCCGAGAAAGCGCTCCAGGGTCTCGGCATTCGGATCGGGATTGATCATCACGAAGCCGGCCCACGTGCCCACGCGCGCCTCGGGCAGCGCGAACCTCGCCGGATCGAGGTGCCGCAGATCCCACTCCGCCGATGGCGCGCGCTTGAAGCGACCGTCGAGGTGCCAGGTGAAGCCGTGGTACGGGCACTTCACCTCGCTGCAGCGCCCGTCGTAGTCCTTCAGGCGCCGGCCGCGATGCAGACAGGCGTTCACGAACGCCTTGATCTGCTGCGGCGCGACGCGCATCACGACGAAGGAAAGGTTGGCGACGTCGTAGACGACGTGGTCGCCCACCTCGGGGATGTGCTCCTCGCGGCAAGCGAATTGCCAGACGCGGCTCCAGAGCTTCTCCACCTCGCGCGCGTGGTAGGCGGGGTCGACGTAGCGGTCGATCGAGAGGTCGTGGTCGCCGAGCCGCGCCGGAGATTGGAGGCGCAGGATCTCGGGCACCGGCCGCGTGTCGGTGTCGAGCAACTCCTGCCAGCTGGCACCGGGCGAGCGGAGCGTTCGCGTCTCGGCGGCGGCCATCGCGTCCCTCCGGAGGCGCGATTGTCGGCCCGCGCGTCAGCGAGGGCAACCGCTGGCACGCTTGGACTAGGCTGCGCGCGACGGAGGACGCCATGAAGATCGGAATCGGCCTGTTCCCGACGGAGTACTCGATGCGCGCCGTGCCGCTCGGCCGCGCGCTCGAAGAGCGCGGCTTCGAGTCGCTGTTCGTGGTCGAGCACACGCACATTCCGGCCTCGCGCCGCACGCCCTATCCGCCCGGCGGCCCGCTGCCTTCGATCTACTGGGAGAGCTACGAGCCGTTCACGTTTCTAGCGCAGGTGGCGGCGGTGACGCAGCGCCTCCAGGTGGGCACGGGCATCTGCCTCGTGCCCGAGCACCACCCGATCGCGCTCGCGAAGCGCGTCGCGTCGCTCGACTCGCTCTCGAACGGTCGCTTCCTGTTCGGCATCGGCGCCGGTTGGAACGCCGAGGAGCTGGAGAACCACGGCGTCGCCTTCGCCGACCGCTGGCGCGTGCTCGAGGAGAGCGTGCAGGCGATGAAGGCGTGCTGGACGCAGAAGGATGCGAGCTATCAGGGGAAGTTCGTGAGGTTCGACCCGGTCTGGGTCGAGCCCAAACCGGTGCGCAAGCCGCACCCGCCGATCCTGATCGGCGCCGCCTCGAAGTGGGCGATCCGGCGCGTAGTCGCCTTCGCGGATGGCTGGATGCCGATCGCCGGCGCGCCGGGCTTCGAGGAGCAGCTGAAGCAGCTGGACGACGAGTGCGCGCGGGCGGGCCGCGACCGCAAGACGATCGACGTCTCCGTGTTCGCGGCGCCGACGGGCAGAGAGCAGCTCGAGCGGCTCCAGCGCCTCGGCGTGAACCGCGTGATCGCGATCCTGCCGACGCTGCCCGAGGCGGACTCTCTCAAGGTGCTCGACGGCTACGCCAACCTCGTGCGCTGGGGGCGGGAGCTCGGCTGACGCGGCGGGCCCGTCGCGCCCGCGCGTCGAGACGCCGCGCGGGGCCGGGCAAGCTCTCCGGCGGTCACGCCTCCTCGCCTTGTGCCTCGGGGTCGAGCGAGCTCTCCCCGGCCACGCGCGCGTACCAGTGGCCACTCTGCTTGACCGTGCGCGCGCAGGTCGCGAAGTCGACGTGGACGAGGCCGAAGCGCTGCGCGAAGCCCTCCGCCCACTCGAAGTTGTCGAGCAGCGTCCAGGCGTGGTAGCCACGCACGTCCACGCCGCTGGCGATCGCCCGGCCCACCGCGCCGATGTATCCGCGGTAGAAGTCGATGCGGCGCTGGTCGCGGATCTTTCCGTCGGCGCCCGGGCCGTCGCCGTAGCTGCAGCCGTTCTCGGTGATCTCGATCGGGACGCCCGGGTAGTCGCGCGAGACGCGAAGCAGCATCGTGTAGAGCGCGTCGGGCCACACCTCCCAGCCGAAGTCGGTGCGCGCACCCTCGGAGCCGCCCGCGCCGAGCGCGCGCGCTCCGATTCCGATGCGATCGCCCGAGTCCGCGCGCACGGGGGTGCGGAAGTAGAGGTTGATCCCGATCACGTCGAGCGCCGCCTTCATGCGCTCGAAGTCGCCTGCCTGGACTCCCATCAGGTCGTAGGGCAGACCGTCGAGGAACGCGCCCGGGTACTCGCCGCGCAGGGCGGGGCGCAAGTACCAGTCGTTCGTCCACGCATGCATGCGCTCGGCGGCGCCGGCGTCCTTGGCGTCGTCCGTGGCGGGCTCCGCGGGCGACATGGAGAAGGCGCTGCCGATCGTCAGCCCCGAGCGCTCGGCGCGCATCGCGCGCACCGCGTCGCCATGGGCGAGGTTCACCACGTGCCCGGCGCGCAGCAGCGCCTCGCGCGAGCGAATGCCGGGCGCGTGGATGCCGGTCCCGTAGCCGAACGTGGTGAAGATCCCCGGCTCGTTGAACACGAGCCAGCTGCCGATGCGATCGCCGAGCGCGCGCACCACGTGGTGCGCGTACTCGGCGAAGCGCTGGGCGGTGTCGCGCTCGGGCCAGCCGCCGCGCTCGTGCAGGGCGAGCGGCAGGTCCCAGTGGTAGAGAGTCGGAAACGGGCGGATCCCCGCGTCGAGCAGCGCGTCCGCGAGGCGCGCGTAGTAGTCGAGGCCCTTCGCGTTCGGCTTGCCGCTGCCTTCGGGCTGGATGCGCGGCCACGCGATCGAGAAGCGGTAGCTGTTCAGGTTCAGCGCGCGGCAGAGCGCGACGTCTTCGCGCCAGCGGTGGTAGGAGTCGCAGGCGCGGTCGCCGGTGTCGCCGGTGCGGATCTTGCCCGGCGTGTGCGCGAACTCGTCCCAGATCGATGGGCCTTTGCCATCCTCGTTCCAGCCGCCCTCGATCTGGTACGAGGCCGTCGCTGCGCCCCAGCGAAAGCCGGCCGGGAACTGGATCCGCGCCATGCGCCCTCCGAAGGGCGCGCACTCTAACGCGGCGTGCGAGGCCGGCGGCGCGCGGCTCGCCAGGCGGCGAGTCCGGCCGCCGCCAGCAGCAGCGCCGAGGCGGGCTCCGGCAGCGGGATCCCCAGCTCCTGGGCGAGCTTCTGCGAGATCTTGTCGCCCAGCTCCTGCGCCGTGAAGCCGTTCGCCACGATCATCAGCGGGATGCGCGCGTCGGGTGAGCCGATCACGCGGCTGTAGAAGAGCTCGAGCAGGCTCTGCTGGTCGTAGCCGAGCGCCTGGAGGGCGGCGGCCCACTCGGCGGAGATGTCGACCGGGTTGCCGCCCACGGTGATCGGCGGCGCCGGGAAGTAGTCGATCGCTGGCGAGCTGTCCTGCGTCTCGACGCCGAAGTTCGGATCGCCGGGCACGGGCACCGGCACGATCGGCAGCGCGTTGATCAAGATGCCGGAGGCCAGCAGGGCCTGGCGAGCGGCGAAGACGTCGCCCCAGGGATCGTGCACGTCGAGGAGCGCGTTGCCGAAGCCGGGAATGTCGATCAGCACGCTGTCGAGCACGTGCGAGGCGCTCGTGTCGAAGTCGAGGTTCTCCGTCCCGTCGCCGGAGATGTCGATCACGCAGCTCACCACGCTGCACATGTGCTGGCCTTGGAAGAGCTGGCCCGCCGCGTCGAGCGCGCGCGCGACGCCGGTCTGCGCCGCGTTGGGCGCGCTGATGTCGGGCCGCGACGTGGCGAGGATCGCGCTCGCGAAGCTCTGCGCGTCGCTCGCGGAGTTGAGCGACGTCCAGGGCACGACCTGCTGCTGCACGCCCTCGCCGGCCCAGTAGAGCACGGTCACCGACACGTCCTTGCCGGCGAACGCCGCTGCGTTGTCGTCGAAGAAGTTCGCGTACGCCTGGCGCTGCAGGTCGAACTCGGCGCCGTCGATCGAGCCGGAGGTGTCGATCGCGATCACGAGTCCGATCGTCGCTGCCTCGGCGCGCACGGAGAACAGGCTCAGCGCGAGGGCGGCGGCAGCGGCGAGGCGGGGGAGCAACCGCATGAATCCTCCATCCCCCCGCCGAGGAAGTGGCTCGCCAAGGCTCCGCGTGGCTCAGGAACTTTTCAGCCAAGGCGCGCGGCGAGCGGAGCGCTCTGGCCGTTTTCCGGTCGTTCCCGCTCAACCCCTCGTTTCGGAAGGGGATTTTGGCCGTCTCCGGCGGGGCCGCGCTCAGGCCGGCAGCAGCTCTTCGCAGTCCAGGTCGTCGAGCGCCGTGCAGCTGCGCTCCGAGAGCGCGCGTGCGATCGCGGCTCCCCGCTCGTTGCCGAGGTCGAGCGTCGCCGCGATCGTGACCGCGTAGTCCAGCAGGTAGAGGGCGCCGAGCCGGTAGTCGAGCCAGAGCTGCTCCCACGCGTAGTCGCGCACGCCCGCCGCGCGCAGACCCTCGAGGTAGCGCCGTAACAAGTCGCGCTCGTGGCCGCGGCGCACCTCGAGGCGCACGCTCTGGGTCAGGTAGTAGGCGAGGTCCTGCCCGGGCGACGTCTTCGTGATCGACTGCCAGTCGACGATCGCGAAGGGCGGATGCTCCGGCTTCGCGGCAAAGAACATGTTCTCGAGCCGGAAGTCCGCGTGGCCCACCACCAGCTGGCCTCCGCACAGCCTTTGCAGGATGGCGCGCGTGCTCGGCCCGACTCGGTGCCCCCAAGCGCGCACCCGCGCGGGGATCGCGTCCGCGAGCTCGCTCTCGAAGCGCGGCCAGCCGAACGCGAAGCCGGCCTCCATGCCCTGGATCTGTGCGTCGTTCGCGTGGACGCTGATCCAGTCGAAGCGCGCGTCGTCGGTGCGGCCGAAGCTGGCCGCGTGGAACTTCGCCATTGCGTCGACCACGATCTCTGCCTCGGCGAGATCGCTGCCCGCGACCTGATCGCCCGGCCGCCGGTCGCCGATGTCCTCCAGCAAGAGCACGAAATCCGAGCTCGTCGGAGACTGGCCGGCGAAATAACAGCGCGGATGCGGAAGCGGCGTCGAGGCCGACAGCTCGCGATAGAAGCGTACCTCGCGCCCATACATGTCGTAGGTGTCGGCGACCGCGCGGTTGGCGGCCACGGGTGAGGGCAGCTTCGCGACGAGCGTGCGGGGCGCGTCGCCGGCTTCGCCGGTGAAGGTGAGCTGCGCCTTGGCGACGACGCCGATCAGGCCGCCGCCTGCGCCGAGCGGGCGGATCTCCACGGAGGCGACGCGCGCGCCGGCGGGCAGCACGCCGCTCGCATGGAGGGCATCGCCGAGCCACTCCGCGCTCAGCTGCTCGGCGCTGAGCGGCAGCCGGGAGAGATCGATCGTCACGCGGGCGACTCCTTGGCCCCGCGCCCTCGCGCGGCAGCCGTTCCGTCAGTAGGGCGACTGCCCGCCGTCGACGTTGAAGAAGCTGCCCGTGATGCCGCGACCCGCGTCGGAGGCGAGCAGCACCGCGATCGCCGCCACCTGCGCGGCGGTGTTCAACTCGCCCGTGAGCGTCTTCGCTTTGAAGACTCGCTCGATCATCTCGTCGTAGCTGAGGCCCATCGCCGCCGCCGTGGCGGGGCCGCCCTGGGTCACCGCGTCGGTGAGGATCAGGCCGGGACAGATCGCGTTGACGGTGATGCCCGAGCGGCCGACCTCCGCCGCGCCGGACTTGGTGAGGCCATGGATGCCGTGCTTCGCCGCCGCGTAGCCCGCCATGCCGGGCACGCCAAGCTTGCCTTCCACCGAAGAGATGTTGATCACGCAGCCGGACTTGCGAGGGAGCATGTGCGCGAAGGCGTGCTTCATGCCGTAGAAGACGCTGGTCAGGTTCCACTGGATGTCGTTCGCCCAGGCTTCGTCGCCGAGCGCGGCGATCGGCGCGGGCTCGGTGATGCCGCCCGCGTTGTTCACCATCACGTCGAGGCGCCCCCAGCGCTCTGCGGCGGAATCGACGAGGCGCTTCACGTCGGCGGAGGAGCGCACGTCGCCCGGCACGAAGATCGCGCGGTCGCCGGCGCCGAGCTCTTCGAGGGCCCGCTTGCCCTTCTCGGGATCGCGGCCGTTCAGCGCGACGCTTGCGCCCTCGGCGAGGAACGCTTCGACGATGCCGCGCCCGATGCTGCGGCTGCCGCCGGTCACCGCGGCGACTCGGCCGGCGAGCTTCACGAGGCGTTCCGATCGAACGGGAAGAGAGGCGCGCGCAGGTCGCTCATCGAGCTCGTTCTCCTGTGCCGGGGCGCGCGA
Organism: uncultured Spirochaetales bacterium; assembly: GCA_964460485.1. Lineage (GTDB taxonomy): Bacteria > Myxococcota_A > UBA9160 > UBA9160 > UBA6930 > VGRF01. Next base: position 10,644 of record CAYWRY010000048.1, on the reverse strand, counting down.
TTATATTGCGCCGCTTCGCGAACCCACGGCGAGGGAGGGCAGATGTCGGCGCTTTCCGGGCAGGTGGCGGTCGTCACGGGAGCGAGCCGCGGGATCGGGCGTGGAATCGCGATCGAGCTGGGCGTGGCAGGCGCCACCGTCTACGTGACGGGCCGCACGGTGAGAGCCGGCGTGGCCGCTCTGCCAGGCACGATCGGCGAGACCGCCGAGGAGGTATCGCGCCGCGGCGGACGTGGCATCGCGGTACAGGTCGACCACGGCGACGACGAGCAGATCCGCGCGCTGTTCGAGCGGGTCGCGCGCGAGCAGGCCGGCCGCCTCGACATCCTGGTGAACAACGTCTTCAAGGTGCCGGATCCTCCGGTGTGGGGCGGCAACTTCTGGGAGCATCCGATCTCGATCTGGGACGACCAGGTCGGCATCGGGCTGCGCGCGCACTACGTGGCGAGCGTGTACGGCGCGCCGCTGCTCGTCGCGCGCAAACGCGGCCTGATCGCGAACATCTCGTCGCGCGGCGGCGGCGGCTATGCGATGAGCACCGCCTACGGAGTCGGCAAGTGCGGCCTCGACCGCCTCGCTGCCGACATGGCCCACGAGCTGCGGCCCTACGGCGTAGCTGCGGTGTCGCTTTGGCCGAGCGCGGTGCGCACCGAGTTCGTGCTCGATCAGGCGGCGAAGCGCGACATCCCCATCGACCTCACGAGCTCCGAGTCACCGCGCTTCACCGGCGCCGCGATCGTTGCGCTCGCCAGCGACCCGCGGCTCATGGAGCGCAGCGGCAAGACCTTCCGCGTGAAGGAGCTCGCGGCTCTCTACGGCTTCGTCGACCCGGATCCGGCGAGCGGCCCGGCCGGGCGCTCGTGAGGGCCGGCGTCAGCCGCGCTGCCGACTCCGGTAGCTGCTCGCCAGCGCGCCTAGCTCGGCTTCGAAGGCCGGATCGGCGAGCAGGGCGGGCGCGTGGGCGAGCGCGGCGTCGAGCAGGCTCGCGATCCCGCGCGACAGCATGAAGTCGGCCACGTCGGGCGGCGCGGGCGCCGCCTCGCTACGCGCGGCGGCGCGCGAGCGCTGGGGTTCGCCGCGCGCCCGCTCGCGAGCGGAGGTTCGCGCGCGCTCCAGCGTGAGGGCGCGCAAGATCTCGCCGCGGTTCGCGAGGAAGAACGCAGGCTCGAGCGCAGCGAGCCGGCGGTAGTGGGCGAGCGTGAGCGCGATCCCCTCCCGCACGCGCTCGTCGGGGGACAGCTCGCTCGAGTCCTTGCGCCAGGCGCGGAAGCGGCGCTGGAAGCGCGCGACCTCGTCCTCGTAGATCGCGAACAACAGCGCATCGCGCCCGGCGAAGTACTGGTAGAGCGAGCCGACGGAGACGCCCGCGCGCTGCGCGACGTTCACCGTCGTCAGCGCCTCGCTGCCGCTCTCGGTGAGCACGAGTCGCGCGGCCTCGAGCACGGCGTCCACCAGCCGGCGCGAGCGCTCCTGCTTGGGCAGGCGGCGGCGAATGGCATTTCGCGCGCGAGGCATGGACGCCGTCGGTAGCACGCCGCAAGCTCGCCGCCTGCTGCCGCACCACGAGGCGAGAAGACGCCCGTGGCCCACGCCATCGTCGCGCGCGACGGACACCCGATGACGATCACGATGAACCGCCCCCAGCGCTTGGACGCCCTCTCGGGCGAGATGCTGATCCGCACGTTCGACGCCTACGAGGAGGCGTCTCGCGACCCCGAGATCCGCTGCATCCTCGTCATCGGGGCCGGCGGCAACTTCTGGCCCAGCGCGGACTGATCGAGCGCGCGCGGCGCGGGCGGGGCCGGCCGCGGGCGATGGCTCGCTCGGCCCCTGCGCTGGGCAGTGGCGTCGCGACGGGGCGCTGCTTGGCGGCGCATCGCAGCTCGGAGTGGGGCCTCGCTGCGCTCGATTCGCTCTCCGCCGGCGCCACCCGCGCTGCGCGCTATTGCCGAACGCGAGGCAGACGGGTGCGCGGCTCCGCAGCACACGCGTAGATGGGAGGGCGGGGATGCTCGCGTCGTCGGCGCGCCGGGCTCTAGATCGCGCGCTCGTCAGAGGTTGCCGATCTCGTTTTCGAGCAGGTGCGCGAAGCGCTCGCGGGCGGCGGCGCGGCGGGTCGGGAGGTGGGCGCTCGGGAAGAGGCTGTCGGTGCCCTTGTACTCGCGCAGCACCTGGCGCGCGACCGTCACCTTGTGCACCTCCGTCGGACCGTCGGCGATGCCCATCACCGCGGCTCCCATCAGCATCTGCGCGAAGGGCATCTCGTCGGAGACGCCGAGCGAGCCGTGCAGGTGCATCGCCCGCATCACCACGTCGTGATAGACCTTCGGCATCGCGACCTTCACGGCGGCGATGTCCTTGCGCACCTTCTTGTAGTCCTTGTACCTGTCGATCAGCCACGCGGTGCGCAGCACGAGCAGGCGGAACTGCTCGATCTCGATCCAGCTGTCCGCGATCTTCTCCTGCGTCATCTGGAGATCGGCGAGCTTGCCGCCGCGCACGTCGCGCGACAGCGCGCGCTCGCACATCATGTCGAAGGCCTTGCGCAGCGCGGCGATCGTGCGCATCGCGTGGTGAATGCGGCCGCCGCCGAGACGCGTCTGCGCGATCACGAAAGCGCCGCCCGGCTTGCCGAGCAGGTGGTCCGCCGGTACGCGCACGTTCTCGTAGCGGATGTAGGCGTGGCTCGCGTGCTCGGGACGCTCCATGCCGACGCCGACGTTGCGGACGATCTTCACGCCGGGCGTGTCCGTCGGCACGATGAACATCGACATGCCGCCGTGGGCGTCGACCTCGGGGTCGGTCACCGCCATCACGATCAGGAACGACGACCAGCGCGCGTTCGACGAGAACCACTTCTCGCCGTTGATCACCCACTCGCTGCCGTCGCGCACCGCGCGCGTGGTGAACAGCGTCGGGTCGGCGCCCGCGTGCGGCTCCGTCATCGAGTAACAAGAGACGATCTCGCCTTCGAGCAGCGGCTTCAGGTACTTCGCCTTCTGCGCCGGCGTTCCGTAGTGGGCGAGGATCTCGGCGTTTCCGGAGTCGGGAGCCTGGCAGCCGAACACGAGCGGCGCGAAGCGCGAGCGGCCGAGAAGCTCGTTCAGCAGGGCGAGCTTCAGCTGGCCGTAGCCTTGCCCGCCGAGATCCGGACCGAGGTGGCACGCCCAGAGGCCGCGCTCCTTCACCTGCTGCTTGAGCGGGCGGATGTGCTTCTGCGTCGCCTCGTCGCGCATGTCGTAGGACTCTCCGAGCAGCAGATCGAGCGGCTCGACCTCTTCCCGCACGAAGCGATCCGTCCAGTCGAGCTCGCGCTGGAACTCGGCGTCGGTCTCGAAATCCCAAGCCATCGGTTCCCCTTTGGTGTGCGCGCGAAGGTAGTTCGCCGGATCGGCGGATTGCGAGGTCACGAACGCGCGCCCCGAGATGCGAGAGGCCGAGGCGGCTCGCGCTCGCCTCGGCCTCCGTCGGATCGGCGCCGGTCGGCGCCGCCGGCTCAGCCGCCCGCTTCCGTGTCGATCGCGCGAATCCAGCCCTCTGCCTGCTTGGCGTGGCGCGAGTTCATCGCGCGCTGGAAGGCGGCGCGTGCCTCCCTCGGCTGCTTCAGGTTGTAGTACGACATGCCCATCAGGATCTGCGCGTTGCCCGGATCCTTCGCGTTGCCCGTGCTCAGCGCGGCCTTCAGCGCCTCGATCGCGGCGCTCCAGTCTTCGCGCTGGACGTGCACCTCTCCGAGCCGCACGTACAGGTCTCCGGAGCGCTTCATCTGGGCGGCCGCGCGCAGCGGCGCCACCGCCTTGTCCCACTCGCGCGCCGCAACCCAGCAGTTCGCGATCTTCTCCTGCAGCGCGCCGTCGTTGTTCATGCGCTTCGCCGCGACTTCCTTGGACAGCATCGAGCCGCAGCGGTAGGGGATGCTGTTGAACGCCATCAGGTCGGCGAGGCGGCGCAGCTCCCCGTCTTCCTTCAACAGGCCCAGGTGATACGCGAGCTGGAGCGCGACCAGCGCGTCGTCGTACTTCTCCTGCGCGCCCAGCACGGCCGAGAGCTGCACCCAACTCGCCTTGTTGCTGGGATCCGCCGCCACCAGCTTGCGCACCAGCGGCTCGGCCTTCGCGTACTGCTCGTTCTTGAGGTAGAGCGCGAGCACGAGCTGCAGCCAGCTCGGCTGCGGCTTCTCGGACATCGCGATCGCCTTCTCGGCCGGCGGCAACGCCCGTCGCTCGTCGCCCTGTTGGTAGTAGGCGACCGCGAGCAGGTAGTAGGCGTTCGAGTTGGGCTTCGGCGTCTTGGCGATCCACGACTCGAGCGCCGCGGCGCCTTCCTTCCATTTCTCCTCGGCGAGGTAGAGCTGGGCGATGTTGAAGTTCGCCTGGTCGAGCTCCACTTCGTTGAGGCCGCCGGACTGGATCGCTTGCTGGATCGCGTTGCGCGCTTCGCCGTACTTCTCCTGGACGTTGTAGATTGACGCGTAGAGCTGCCAGACGCGCGATGCCTCGTAGGGGCTGAGGCTCTCGCGCTTGATCCCGTCGAGCACGCTCTTCGCCTGGCCGTACTGGGGCGGAGTCGCGTTGAGCGCGTCCATCGCAGCCTGCAGCTTCTTGCCCGTCTGCTGGTCGATGGAGCCGGCCGCCGGCTTCTTCTCGTCGTCCTTCTTGCTCTGCGCGAGCGCCGGCGCGGCGAGGCACGCGGTGGCGACCGCGAGGGCGCTGATCAGTCGCAGCAGGTTCCAAGCTCTCACGGCCTACCTCTCCATGTTGAAGGAAAGGCGAACGCGGACGCCGACGCGCTCCACGGCGACGCCCTCTTGCACCTTCGGGTTGTAGCGCCAGCGGGCGATCGCCTTGAGCGCGGCTTCTTCGAAGTAGCCCTTGGGACTCGCGTCGATCACCCGCGGATCGCGAACGGTCCCCGCGGCGGTGATCGTGAACTCGACAAGCACCCAGCCCTCGATGCCGCGGTTCTGCGCGCGGGGCGGGTAGTCGGGGTTGATGCGCACGAGCGGCATCGTGTCGCGGTCGGAGCCGCCCACGTTCACGGTCATCTTCGTCATGGCCGCGCGGGCGTTCACTTCGGGCTGGATCAGCGACACCGCGGCGGTGCTCGCGGACGCGCTCGCGAAGTTCATCTTCATTTGCTGGGGGACGATGTCGGGCCGGTCCCGCTTGGCCTTGGTCTGGCGCTTCGAGGCCGTCTCGGTGTCGCGGCGCAGGCGCGTGAAGTCGATCTTGGTGGCCTCGCGCGTCTCGAACACCGTCGTCTCGCCGGTGTGGATGAACACCCAGAGCAGCAGGAAGACGAGCGACGTGAGCAGGGCACCCGCGGCCAGCGTGATCGGGAAGCGGAGTGCGTTCATCATGGCGTCACTCCCCGCCGGCGTCTTCGGCGGCGATGTAGACCTGGTTGATGCCGCCCAGCTTCACCTCATCCATCACTCGCGCGACGATGCCCGCCTTGGAAGCCTTGTCTGCGAGGATCACGACCGAATCGTCGGGCCGCTCGATGGCGAGGCGCTCGATCATCGAGCGCATGCGGCGGAAGTCGACCTGCTGGCGGTCCATCCACAGCTCGCCGTCCTCGGTCACCGCGATCATGATGTTGCCGTTGTCGCGCGACTCCGCGGTGAGCGCGTCTTCCTTGCTCACCGTGATGCCCGCCTCCTTCACGAAGGAGGTCGTGATGATGAAGAAGATCAGGAGGTTGGTCATGAAGTCCAGCATCGGCGCGAGGTCGATGCCGTGGTCTTCACTCTCGGGCGCGTGGCGTTGCGATCGCATCCTGCTGCCTCATTGACCCGTGCTGAAGGTGATGTTGAGGACGTGCGCGAGGCGCGCTGCGTCGATCACGTCGACGACCGTGCCGGTCGGCGCGTTCTGGTCGGCGACGATCAGCACGCCCGCCTTGGGGCGCACGGCGTGGAGGCGTTCGACGTTCGCGCGTACGGCGCGGATGTCGACCTCGCGGTTGTCCACCCAGATCGTGCCGTCCGCGAGCACGGAGACCGGGATGGCCACGTTCTCCTGATTGCGCTCGTCCTCCTGCGTGAGCTCGCCGGTCGGCCGGCTCACTTCGATCGAGACTTCCTTCACGAACACTGCGGTGATGATGAAGAAGATCAGCAGGTTGGTGACGAAGTCGAGCATCGGGGCGAGGTCGATGCCGGTGTGGCTCTCGTGCGACTCTGCCTGGTGTCTGCGCATGCGCATTAGAAGGTGAACCTATCCGCGAGCAGCTCGGTCTCGCGCCGCGCGCGGGTGCGGAAGTAGTACTGCGGGTAGAGCCCGGTGATGCTCACCGCGAGGCCCGTCATCGTGCACACCATGGCGTGGGAGACGCCGCTGGCCATGGTGCGCGCGTCGGCCGAGCCGCGCAGCGACATCGAGTCGAACACCTCGAGCATGCCGCTTACCGTGCCGATCAGCCCGAGCAGCGGCGCGAGCGGCACGAGCATGTTGAGGATCGGGAGCCCGGCGGTCATCGCGCCGTTCAGGCTCGAGATCATCCCCCGCCGGATCTGGCGCGCTGCCCACGAATGGTGGTCCTTGCGCTGGACCCACTTCGAGTGCAGCTCGTCCGCCATCTGCGGCAGGCGCGACCGATAAAACCAGTACCGCTCCGCGATCAGCATCCAGAGCAGGGCGCCGTTGAAGAAGATGAGCCAGACGAAGGGACCGCCTTCGTCGATCAGCTCCTTGGTCGCCGCGATGAAGTTGAGGCTAGGCACGCCGCTTCTCGATGCTCTCGGCGAGCAGACCCGTGCTCTGTTCGTCGAGGATTTGCACGATGCCCTTCGACATCGACGCCAAGAACGCGTTCACGAACAGCAGCGGGATCGCAATGCCGAGGCCGGCGACGGTGGCGATCATGGCCTGGCCGATGCCGTTCGCCATGAGGCGCGGGTCGCTCTGACCCGATTCGGTGATGCTCTGGAACGTGATGATCATGCCGATCACGGTTCCGACCAGACCGAGCAGGGGGCCGGCGGCGACGGCGAGGCGCAGGAACGCCTGGAAGCGCTCGAGCTTCGGCACCTCGCGCAGCGTGGCCTCGGAGATGCGCAGCTCCGCGACCTCCGCGTCCTCCTCGATCCGGTTCGGGTCGCCGCGGAAGGCGGCGAGCACGCGACCGAGCGAGTTGTCGTTCGACGGGTTCGAGACGTTTCCGAGCTGCCGGCGCACGCGTGCGCGCTCGCCGAGCAGGAAGAGCGTCTGGATCACCGCACACCCGGCGCCGACGAAACCGACGAACAGGATGAACCACACGATCGGCTCGGACTCGTAGAAGCGCTGGCCCCAGCTCGGGCGCTCGGTGACGAGCTCGAGCAGCACGCCGCGCGCGGGGTCGACGACCATCTCGTGGTATTCGTCGCCGCTCGCCTCGGCGAGATCCTCGGCCAGGCCGCGCGCGCTGCCCGGCAGCTGGCGCGGCAGCACCTTCAGCGCGCCCTCGCGGTAGACGAGGAACTCGTCGCCCGAGGCCGCCGTGAAACCGCCCACGCGGACGACCTCGCGGTCCTCCGACGTCGCGTCCGCCTTCACGACCTTCGCGTTGTACTTCGCGACCTCGCCGCTCGCCGTCATCTCGCGCGTGATCTCGAACCACATGCGCTCGAGCTCGGTGATCGACGGCAGCGACTTCGCGTCCGCCATGCGCTTCAGGAAGGCCACGCGGTCTTCCTGGCCTTCGGCGGTCAGGAACTGCGAGTTGATCAACGAATCGGCCAGCGAGTTCGAGATCTCGCCCGCGATCTGGCGCGTCACGCCGAACAGCTCGCCGAGGTTGCCCTGCCGCTGGCGCAGCAGCTCGTTGAGCTCGTTGATGCGCAGCTCGTTCGCGTCGTAGGCCGCCGACAGCGCGGAGCTCTGGGCCTCGGCGCGGTTGCGCTTGGCGACCGCTTCGGCCATCAGCGCCGCCTGACGCTCCGCCGCGGCGCGATACTCGCGCTCGCGCTCGGCGTTCACGCGCTGCTCTTCGGCGCGCGAGTTCTGCACCGCTTTCAGCAGGTCCGACAGCGTGCTCTGGGCCACGGCCGCGCCCGCGACGAGCTGCGAGGCGACCACCACGGAGAGAGAGAGGATTCGCGCGCGCATCACGACTGGACCTCCGCCTTCGGCGCCGGCACCGGCACTTCCAGGAGGTCGGGAGCCCCCAGCTTCTTCGCGACCTTGATGGCCTTCTGCACCGCGTCCTTGTAGTCGTCGTCCACCACCCACGAGCGCGTGTTCTGGTTCCAGTAGCCCGTCTCGTTGCCGTCGGGCGTCTGGTACATGAGCGACACGCGGCCGAGGCGCACGAAGTCCACCGTCTTCTCTTCGGCGCCCTCGCTGCCCGGCAGCTTGGCCTGATAAGTGTCGAGCGAGCGGCCGTAGTCGAGCTCGATCTGATAGGCCTCAAGGATGCGGCGGTACTTCTCGGAGATCGTCACGTCCGCGCGCGGCATGATCTCCTGCAGGCGGCTGACGCGCTGCTTGCGCTCCTCGATCAGGAACGGCACATCGAGGTCCACGAACTGCACCAGCGTGTCCACCATCTTCTGCATCAGCGGCTGGATCTCGCGCTGGGTGGTGTCGATCTCGCCGAGCTGGCGCTGGATCAGCGCGATCTCGTCGGCCTGCGACTTCACCTGCTTGTCGAGCTGCGCGTTGAAGCGGGACAGGCTGTCGACGTCGGCGAGCGCCTGGCGGTACTGGGCCGCAGCGTCGTTCGCCTTGTCGTTGAGCTGGCCGATGCGCTCCTGCGCTGCGGCGGCCTCTCGATCCGCGGCGGCCTGCGCCTGAATGATCGAGTCGAGCGACTGGGCCTCGGCTCCGGTCGCCGCGGCGAGTGGTGTCGCAGCGAGAAAGGCGAAGGCCACGGCCCTCGCTCGTTGTCGGATGACTTGCGTCATGTGGGCGCGCAACTCCTGGTGAGGTGAAGTGGGGGACGTGCAGTCCGGTGCCGACGGAAGAGCCGGCCCCGGGCTGCGCAGGGTAAACGCGGCGCAAATCCAGAGTCAAGCATGAAGCCCGTTCTAGAAGAGAAAATTGGTGATGCAACGCGCCCTTCATGCGCGCTTCATGCGCCGCTGGTCGAAGCGTTCAGAGCGGCGTGAAGCAGGGCAGCGAGATCGTCGCGGAGAGCGCGCGGAATGCGACGCGCACGCGCATGCCGATCGCCGCGCGCGAGGGCTCGCATTCGAGCGTGGCGAGCATCTCGAAGCCCTCGTCGAGCGCGACGATGGCGACGACGTAGGGCGTCGCGAACGACGGGTGCGGGGCGCGGTGGACGACGGTGAAGCTGTAGACGGCGCCGAGCCCGGCGCTGCGCCTCCACTCGAGTCCGTCTCCGCCGCAGGCGGTGCAGAGCGGTTGCGGAACGAACACGTAGGCGCCGCAGTCGCGGCAGCGCTGCACGCGCAGCTCGCCCGCGCGGCAGCCGTCCCAGTGCGGCTGCGACAGCTCCGTCGGGCGCGGCAGCGGGCGCTCGCTCACGCGCGCTCCTTCCCGAGGAGGAGCACGTCGCAGAACAGGGCGCCCGCCCCGCCGTTGCTGGCGAGCGCGACGCGTGCGCCGGGCACGCAGAGCGCCTGCGGCAGCTCGCCGCGCAGCTGCTGGACGGCGGCGATCGGTTTCTGCAAGAGCTGCGCGAGACCCGCGTGACTGAACGAGAGCAGGCCGCCGTTCGTCGCCACCGGCAGCGCGCCGCCCACCGCGACGCGGCCGTCGCGCACGAAGGCGCCGCCCTCGCCGCGCCCGCAGAAGCCGCACACCTCGAGCTGGCGGATCACCTCGAAGCTGAACGGGTCGTACAGCTCGGCGACGTCGACGTCCGACGGCGCGAGGCCGCACTGGGCGAACGCGAGCCGCGCGGCGCGTGCGCCCACATCCCCGTAGCGGTCCCAGACCGGCGCCGTGACGTACGACGTGCCGCAGCGATCGAGCGCGCCACCGAGCAGCCAAATCGGCGCGACGGGGAGGTCGCGCGCCCGCTCCGCGGAGGTGAGCACGAGGCCCGCGCCCCCCTCGTTGGTGAGCGCGCAGTCGAGCAGGCGCAGCGGCTCCGCGATCGGGCGCGAAGCGAGCACGTCGGCGGGCGTCACGCGCTGCCCGAACATCACGGCGGCGGGGTTCTGCGCGCCGTGATTCCGGATGGTTGCCGCGACTTCTGCGAGGTCCTCGGGCCGCGTGCCATACACGTGCATGTGTCGGCGCGCGACCAGCGCGAACTCGGCCGCAGTGAAGAGGCCGAAGCACTCGGTGAACTCGTGGCTTGGCCTCGTCCAGGGCGCCGTCTCGGCGCGGTTCACATACTCGCCCGCCTGCGCCGTGGCGATCAGCACCGTCGAGCACTGGCCCGACGCGATCGCGAGGGCGGCTTCGAGCACCGCCGGGATGCCGACGTCGCCGGTGCCCGTCCAGACGGGTCGCCCGCCCAGCCACATCGCCGTCTCGCGCGGCCGCCAGGCGCGCGTCGACGAGCTGCAGTGGATGCCGTCCACGTCCGCCAGCGTGAGCCCCGCCGAGCGCAGGGCGCCGCGCATGGCGTCGAGCAGGAGCGCGGTCTCGGAGACGCCCACCGAGCGCGCCTGCTTCGTGTTGTAAGCGCCGACGACTGCGACGCCATGCAGCGGGTTCGACGTCACCGCGCCCGCCGCGTCCGCTAGTG
>CAYWRY010000047.1:0-28836 GCA_964460485.1 uncultured Spirochaetales bacterium | reverse complement strand
TGCTGTTCGAGAACGAGCTGGTTCGCGTCTGGGAGATGACCCTCGCTCCGGGCGAGCGCAGCGCTCGCCATCGGCACGATCTCCCGTACTTGCTGTGCATCCTCGAGGGCACGCGCGTCGACGCCGAGGTGGAGGGCCGCGGGCACGTCGAGATTCCCGTGCAGCCGGGCAGCGTGTTCTTCGTGCCGCCCGGCGCGACGGAGACCGCGGTGAACAACAGTCGCGATCCGTTCCGCGAGATTCTGATCGAGCTGAAGCAGCCGGCGCGCGAGGCGCTACGCGTGCAGGTGGCGAACGCACCTCCGACGGGCGCGAGGCGGTGAGCCGGGCCGCTACCTGGCGATCTCCACCGACGCCTCCCTGAACGGCCCGCCGCCGCTCACGTCCCCCCGTCACCATCAGCACCGTCCCCGTGACGAAGCTGGCCGCGCGGCTCGGCCGAGGGCCGCGCGTCGCGCCGGTGACGAGCGTGACCTTCCCGGCGAGATCGAAGACGCCGAACGCGAAGAGACCCCTTGCTGCGCGTTCGCGAAGCGGCGGATGCTAGGCGGCCCGAGGGAGGGGCGGCATGTCGGCAGCGAGCCGCTGGCGCGGGCTGTGAGCGAGGCCGCCGAGGCGGAGCTGTGCGACGGCCTCGTCGCGCGCGGCTTCGCGGTGCTCCCCGACTTCCTCGCGCCGGACGCTGCGAGTGCGCTGCGCTCGGAAGGCGAGCGGCGGCGCCGCGCGGCCGAGTTCCAGCCCGCCCGCGTCGGGCGCGGCGCCGGCGCGCAGCGCGACGTCTCCGTTCGGGGCGACGAGATCTGCTGGCTCGACGCCGCGCGCGCGACGGCAGCGGAGCGCGTGCTGCTGGCGCGCCTCGACGCGCTGCGCCTCGCATTGAACCGCGCGCTCTTCCTCGGCCTCGTCGACGTGGAGGCTCACTACGCCCGCTACGCCCCGGGCGCCGCCTACGCGCGGCATCTCGACCGCTTCCGCGACGACGACGCGCGCGCCGTCTCGCTCGTGCTCTATCTGAACGAGGACTGGCGCGACGAGGACGGCGGAGCGCTGCGGCTCTACGCGAGCGCGGACGCCAGCGAGCCGGCCTGCAGCATCGCACCGCGCGCGGGCACGCTCGCGGCGTTTCGCAGCGACACGATCGCGCACGAGGTCCTGCCGGCGCGGAGAGAGCGCTGGAGCGTGGCGGGCTGGCTGCGGCGCCGCTCAGCTCCCTAGCCGCGACCACGCGACGTCGAGCACGAGCCCGAGCAGGAACCACATGCCGAACTTGCGGTTGTAGGCGAACACCGCCGCCACGCAGTAGAGCGGCCAGACGCCCTTCGGCAGCTCCGGCGGAGGCGCGCTCGGGCGCGGGCGGCTGAGCACGCCGTACACGCCGCGCAGCGACGGGGCGGCGGCGAGCGCGAGCAGCGCGACGGGCGTGAAGTAGCCGCTCGCCACCAGGCCGACGACGAGCGCGAGCTGCGCCGCGAGCATCGCGAGCACGCTCCAGCGCGCCGCCGGCTCGCCGATGATCACGGGCAAGGTGTAGATCTTCTTCGCACGGTCTTCGGCGAGCTTGTCGATGTGCTTGCCGAACAGCACGGCCGTGGGGCCGAGCGCATAGGCGAGGCTCGCCACCGCGACCGGCGTGCTCCACTCGCCCGTGATCACCGTGTAGCCGCCGCCCACCATCAGCGGCCCCCACACGAGCAGCACGGTCGGCTCGCCGAGACCGATGTACTTGAGCGGGAACGTGTAGAACAGCACGAACACGGCGCCGGCACCGAGCAGCCAGGCCACCGTCGCGCCTCGGATCGCCACGAGCAGGGCGCCGATGGCGAGGGCCGCGAGCCCGGTCACCGCGATGTAAACGAGCAGCTCGCGCACGCTCATCAGGCCCGACTCGAGCGGCTGCGGGCCGTACTGCGTGCGGAAGTAGTTGTCCTTGTCCACGCCCTTCCACGAATCGGTGAGGTCGTTCACCAGGTTGTTGGTGGCGTGCGCGAGCAGCAGGCCGAGCGTCACCAGCAGCCACAGACCGAGCTCGAACTCGCCCGCCTTCGCGGCGAGCAGGCCCGCGAACGCCGCCGAGGTGAACGTCATCACGAGCACCGCGGAGCGCGTCGCGACCAGCCAGCGCGCGACGACGTCGAGGCGGCTCCACTGCTCCCGGTCGAGGCGCGGCATCACGCGCAGCGCACGGCCCCACATCGCGACGTCGAGCATGCTCTCCTCCTCCGCGCCGCAGCAGCCGCCCGGGCGTGGCGCAGCGCGGCGCGAAGAATGTCTCAGCGCGCCGCCGCGCGCGACGGCGCGAACCGCCCAGCGCGGCGAGCCCTTGGGTTAGCGTGCGCGCCCCGCTCGGAGGTCTCGTGGCCCGCATCCTCGCGTTCTCGGGCAGCGCCCGCGCCGGCTCGTTCAACCGCCTGCTGCTCGCGCTCGCGACGCAGGGAGCGCGGGACGCCGGCGCAGAGGTGACCACGCTCGAGCTGCGCGACTTCGCGCTCCCGCTGTACGACGGCGACCTCGAGTCGCACGAGTATCCGGCCGGCGCCGCGCGGCTGCGTGAGCTCCTGCTCGGCCACGACGCGCTCTTGCTGGCCTGCCCCGAGTACAACGGCGGCATCGCGCCGCTGCTGAAGAACGCCATCGACTGGATGACGCGCGCGCCGGGCGGCAAGGCGGATCCGGGAGTGTTCGCGGGCAAGCTGGCCGCGCTGTGCTCCGCCGCCGCCGGCCCGTTCGGCGGCATGCGCGGCCTGCGCTGGACGCGCGAGCTGCTCAACAACCTGGGGGTCACCGTGCTCGCGACGCAAGTGACGATCCCCGCCGCGTTCAAGGCGTTCGACGCGAACGGCGCGCTCGCCGACGCGCGCCAGCAGGCGGCCGCCCTCGCGGTCGGGCGCGAGCTCGCGCGGCTCGCGGCGGCGCGCCCCGCGCGATAGCGCGTCCCGCGCGCGGCGCCGGCTCGCGCTCGCGTTCAGGGGAACAGCTCCTCGCGCGCGGCGGCGGTGATCGCGGCGATGGCGGGATGCGTGATGCGGCGCTCGACGGTGATCGCGTAGAAGCGCTCGACCACGTTCGCGGCGACACCCAGCCGGCGCACCCCATACTGCTTCACCACGGCGTCGGCGACGATCGTCGGGCCCGCGAAGATGCCCGCGCCGTGCTGGCCGAAGACCTTGAGCAGCGCGCTGTCCTCGATCTCCGCGACGATGCGCGGCCGCAGGTCGAGGTCGCGGAACCACTGGTCGAGCGAGCGGCGCAGCACGGTGTTCTCGGTGGGCAGTAGCAGCGGCGCGCCGTCCAGCGACTTCGGGAAGCGCGCGCGATGCCGGCGCGCGAGCTCGGGCGACGCGAAGAACGAGATCGACGAGTCGCCCAGCGGGTGGTTGAACGCGCGCACCTTCACGTCCGTCGGCAGCGGCGCGTCGCTGATCACGAGGTCGAACTCCTGGGCGGCGAGCGCGGCGAGCAGGTCGTGCGACTTGCCCTCGCGCAGCACGAGCTGCACGCCCTCCTGGTGCAGCCGCGCCGCCGCGAGCAGGCGATGGGCGACCAGCTTCGGCACGACGTCGGCGATGCCGACGTGCAGGCGCGGCGCGCGGCTGGTCGGCCGGCCGCGCAGCGTGTCCGTCAGCTCGCGGCCCAGCGAGAAGATCTCGTCCGCGTAGCGATACGCGACGCGCCCCACCTCGGTGAGCACGAGCTTGCGGCCGCGGCGCTCGAACAGCTTCTCGTCGAGCACGTGCTCGAGCTTGCGGATCTGCCCCGAGAGCGTCGGCTGCGCGAGTCGCAGCACCTGCGCGGCCCGCGCGACGCTGCCCTCCTTGGCGACCGTGTAGAAGTAGAGGAGGTGGTGGTAGTTCAGCCATTCCACGGCCGACCTTTCTTCGATTTAAGCGAAGAGACGAATAAACTTTTCCTATTTGTCGAATGATCGCCAGGTGTCGACGGTCTCGCTCCGAGAGGAGACGAAGCCATGCGAACGCGATCACGCCTGACACCGCCCGCGCAGCCCGCGCACACGGCTCGCGACCCTCGCGAGGGGCGGCCGTGAAGCTCCGCAACCGCATCCCCGGCCTCGGCGCGGCGGCGCGGGACGCCCTCGACCGCAAGGCGCGGCTGTTACTGGGTCGCCACGCGGCGTCGATCGAGCGCGTCGAGCTCTCGCTGCGCGAGGACGAGCGTGGCCCCGTGCACCACGCGGACTGCGAAGTCGCCGTGAGGCTGCGCGACGGCAGCGAGCTGCGCGTTCACGACGACGCGCAGCACGCGCACCGCGCGCTGTTGCGCGCCGCGTGGCGCATCGACCAGCGGCGAGCCCTGGAGCGGCTGCACGGCGGCTCCGCGCGCACCCCTTTCTGACGCCCGACGGGCGCATCGAGGAGAATCCCATGAAACGCATCCTGCTCTTCGTCGCAACCAACGTCGCGGTTCTGCTCACGCTGTCCGCGCTCCTCCAGCTGCTCGGCATCGAGCGCATCCTCGACGAGCGGGGGATCGGGCTCGACCTCGGCGCGCTGCTCGCGATGTCGCTGGTGTTCGGCATGGGCGGCAGCTTCCTCTCGCTCGCGATTTCGAAGTGGAGCGCGAAGCGCCTCACAGGCGCGCGGGTGATCGAGGGCGCGACGACACCCGAGGAGGTGTGGCTGGTCGAGACCGTGCGCCGCCAGGCGCAGGCGAGCGGTATCGGGATGCCCGAGGTCGCCGTCTTCGATTCGCCCGAGCCCAACGCCTTCGCCACCGGCGCGCGGCGTGACGCCGCGCTCGTGGCGGTGAGCACGGGCCTGCTGCGCTCGATGCGCCGCGACGAGGTCGAGGCCGTGCTCGCGCACGAAGTCAGCCACGTCGCGAACGGCGACATGGTCACGCTCGCGCTCGTGCAGGGCGTGGTGAACGCGTTCGTGCTGGCGCTCTCGCGCGTCGCGGGCTGGGCGGTCGACCGGCTCGTGTTCCGCAACGAGGAAGGCCACGGTCCCGCGTTTTTCGTGACGTCGATCGCCGCGCAGCTCGCGTTCGGCCTGCTCGCGAGCCCGATCGTGTTCTGGGTCTCGCGCCAGCGCGAGTACCGCGCGGACGCGGGGGCCGCGCGCCTCGTGGGCCCGCGCCCGATGATCGCGGCGCTCGAGCGCCTGCGCTCCGCGCAGCCGGCGCCGCTGCCCGACGCTCTCGGCGCTTTCGGCATCGCGGGCGGCGGGCGGCTGCGTTGGTTCAGCACACATCCCAGCCTGGAAGAGCGCATCGACGCGCTGCGCCGGCTCGGCTGAACGTCGAACGCTCGAGTCGTGGAAGGCAGGGATGAGCCATGCACGAAGCGATCGGTCTGCTGTACGTCGCCATCGCGCTCGTCGTGATCCCGGGATCCATCGGTCTCGCGGCGCTCGTGGCGAGCGAGCTCGGGCTTCGCCGAGAGCAGAGAACATCGAGCGCGAGCGCGCTCGCGGAGGAGACGCCGTGAATCTCGATCGCGTGCTGAAGTCGCTTCTCAGAAGCCCCGCGGCGAGCAGGCTCGCGGGCGCCGTCGCCGGCGGCCTGTTGGTGAGCAAAGGCGGCCGCAAGCTCGGTGAGCGCGCGCTCGAGATCGGCGGCATGGCGGCGCTCGCGGGCCTCGCATACCGGGCCTGGCAGGCGCACCAGCGCACGGGCGCCGTGAGCGAGCCGAGCGTGCCCGCGCTGGGCGACGCGGGCTTCCTGCCCGACGCGCGAGCGGCCGCCGCCGGCGACGACCTCGGCATCGCGCTCTTCCGCGCGATGCTCGCGGCCGCGCGCAGCGACGGGCGTCTCGACCTCGTCGAGCGCCAGGCGCTGTTCACGCAGATCGAGAAGCTCGAGCTGGGCGAGGGCGAGCGCGCCGAGCTGTACGCGCAGCTCGAGACGCCCGTCTCCCTGGACGAGGTGGTCGCCGCCGCGACCACGACGCAGCGCGCGCTCGAGCTCTACGCCGCGTCGCGCGTCGCGATCGAGCCGGACTCGCCCGCCGAACGCGGCTACCTGGCGCTGCTCGCGGCCCGTCTCGGGCTCACGGACGAGATGGTCGCCGAGATCGAGCGCGGGATCGCGTCGCAGCAGCGGGCGGACGCACGCCCGTGAACGCGGCCGCCCTGCTGCAGCTGCTCGGTGGACTCGCGCTGCTCGTCGGAGGCGGCAGCGCACTGGTACGCGGGTCGGCCAGCCTCGCGCGGCGGGCCGGCGTCTCGCCGCTGGTGATCGGCGTGACGCTGGTCGCGTTCCTCACCAGCGCGCCCGAAGTGGCCGTGAGCGTCGTCGGCGCTGCGGCCGGTCAGGACGACATCGCCGCAGCGAACGTGATCGGCTCGAACATCTTCAACGTGCTGTTCGTGCTGGGCGTGTGCGCGCTCCTCGCGCCCCTCACGGTTTCGCAGCAGCTCGTGCTGCGCGAGATCCCGATCCAGATCGGCGTGTCGGTGCTGCTCTGGCTGTTCGCTGCGAACGGCAAGCTGAGCGGAGTCGAGGGAGCCGTTTTCCTGGTCGGTCTCGCGCTCTTCACGCTCGACACCGTTCAGAGCAGCCGCCGCGAGTCCAAGGCGGTTCGGACCGAGTACGAGGGCGGCGTACCCGCGCTGTCGCGCAGCGCGCTCGCCGACGCGGCGCTCGTCGCCGGCGGGCTCGCGCTGCTAGTGGTGGGCGGAGACTGGCTGGTCGAAGCGGCCGTCGCGATCGCCGCGGCGGCGGGCGTCGGCGAGACGACGATCGGCCTCACGATCGTGGCGGCCGGCACGAGCCTGCCCGAGGTCGCCACGTCGATCGCGGCCACGCTGCGCGGCGAGCGTGACATCGCCGTCGGCAACGTCGTCGGCAGCAGCATCTTCAACATTCTCGGGATCACGGGTCTCGCGGCGCTGGTCAGCGAGGACGGGCTCGCGCTGCCCGCGTCGCTCGTCGCCTTCGACCTGCCGCTGATGGTCGCCGTCGCGATCGCGTGCCTGCCGATCTTGGCCGGGGATCATCGCATTCCGCGCACCGTCGGGCTGCTCTTCCTCGGCGTCTACGGCGCGTACCTCGCCTATCTCGTGCTCGCCTCGCAGGCGCACTCCGCACTCGAGCCGTTCAGCTTCGCGATGCTCGAGCTCGTCGCGCCGCTGACGGTGGCTGGCATCGTCGCCTATCTCTACCGGCGCGCCCGGGCGACGCGGCGAGATCGGCGCGAAACGCCGGACGCAGTGTGACCGAGCCAGACAGGAGTCCGCGATGCGTCCCGGCCTGGAATCGCGCGCGCCCGTAGACCGCCTGCTCGGACCGCTCCAGCGCTTCCTGCGCCTGGAGGCCGCGAGCGGCGTGCTGCTGCTCGCCGCGGCCGCCGTCGCGTTCACGTGGGCGAACTCGCCCTGGGCCTCCACTTATCAGGCATTCTGGGACACGATCCTCGCGGTGCGCGTGGGGCCCTTCTCGCTCGAGAAGCCGTTCCTGCTGTGGGTGAACGACGGCCTGATGGCCGTGTTCTTCTTCGTGGTCGGCCTCGAGATCAAGCGCGAGCTCACCGCCGGCGAGCTGCGCGACCCGCGCCGTGCGGCGCTGCCGCTCTTGGCCGCGCTCGGCGGCATGCTCGCTCCCGCGGCCGTCTACGCGGCGCTCAACGCCGGCTCGCCGACCCTGCGAGGCTGGGCGATCCCCGCCGCCACCGACATCGCGTTCGCGGTCGGCGTGCTCGCGCTGCTCGGCTCGCGGGCGCCGCTCGGGCTCAAGGTCTTCCTCACCGCGCTCGCGATCGCCGACGACCTCGGCGCCGTGGTCGTGATCGCGCTCTTCTACACCAGCGAGCTCGACCTCGTCGCCCTGGTCGCGGCGGGCGTCGCCTTCGCCATCTCGTTCTCGCTGAATCGCCTCGGCGTGCGCTCGCCGATCCCGTACGCGCTGGTCGGCGTGGTGCTCTGGTTCGCGACGCTGAAGTCGGGCGTGCACGCGACGGTCGCCGGCGTACTTCAGGCGTTCGCGATTCCGGCCCGCGCCCAGCTCGACACGACGGGTCTGCTCGCGCGCATGCGCGAGCTGGTCGCGCGGCTCGAGCGCGCGCCGGAGGAGCGCGCGGACGTCGCCCACGAGCTGGCGCGCGGCTACGACGAGGCCGAGTCGCCGCTCGCGCGCATCGAGCACGCGCTCGCGCCCTACACCTCGTTCGTCGTGATGCCGGTGTTCGCGCTCGCGAACGCGGGCGTGGCGCTGGGCGGCGGCGCGCCGCTCGCGGATCCCGTGACCCTCGGCGTCGCGCTGGGGCTGCTGGTCGGCAAGCCCCTCGGCGTCGCGGGCGCCGCCTGGCTCGCGGTGCGCGCGGGCGTGGCGTCGCTGCCGGCGGGCGTCTCGTGGCGACAGCTGAAGGGCGCCGCGTGTCTCGCCGGGATCGGCTTCACGATGTCGCTGTTCATCGCCGGTCTCGCCTTCAGCGGCGCACACGGCGAGGCCGCTGCGCCGAGCGCGCACCTCGACGCCGCGAAGCTGGGCATCCTCGGCGGCTCCCTGCTCTCCGGCGCGCTCGGCTGGATCCTGCTCGCGCGCGCCCCCGCGCGCTGAGCGCAGCGTCCCTGGCGGCCGGCGCGGCTTCGCGACGCTTCGCTCAAAGCGATGGGTCGGCGGCAATTTTTCTAGCTGACCGAAGCCAGGCCGCTCCGATATCGAGGGCCGCAGGGAGCGCCCACCCGTGGAGACCGTCGGAACGCCCGCCCTCTGGGCCGCCTTCGTCGCGTTCGTGCTGCTCCTGCTGGCCGTCGACCTCGGCGTGTTCCATCGCGAGGCGCACGCGGTCACGCTGAAGGAGGCCGGCGTCTGGAGCGCGGTCTGGGTCTCCCTCGCGCTCGCCTTCAACGGGCTGGTGCTTCACTGGTTCGGGCCGGAGCGCGGCCTCGAGTTCCTCACCGGCTACCTGATCGAGAAGGCGCTGGCGGTCGACAACATCTTCGTCTTCTACGCGATCTTCGCCTACTTCGCGGTGCCGTCGATCTATCAGCACCGCGTGCTGTTCTGGGGCGTGCTCGGCGCGCTCGTGATGCGCGCGCTCTTCATCTTCGCCGGCGCCACGCTGCTGGCTAGGTTCCACTGGGTCATGTACGCGTTCGGCGCGATCCTGGTGGTCACGGCGGTACGCCTGCTCACGCTGCCCGACGACGGCATCCATCCCGAGAAGAACCCGGCCTACAAGCTGCTGCGCCGCTTCATCCCGGCGGTCTCCGAGTACCACGGCGCGCGCTTCACGATCGTCCAGGCCGGCAAGCGCTACGCGACGCCGCTGCTGATCGTGCTGATCCTGCTGGAGTGGACCGACCTCGTGTTCGCGATCGACTCGATTCCGGCGATCTTCGCGATCACGAGCGATCCGTTCATCGTGTTCACTTCGAACATCTTCGCGATCCTCGGACTGCGCTCGATGTTCTTCCTGCTCCAGGGCGTGATCGGAAAGTTTCATCTGCTGAAGCCGGCGCTCGCCGCGGTGCTGCTGTTCGTCGGCGCGAAGATGCTGCTGACCGACTTCGTGAAGCTGCCCATCGCGGTCTCGTTGGGCGTCGTCGCCGCGCTGATCGCGACCGGCGTCGTCGCGTCGCTCGCGATACCGCGCAAGACCGCCGGCACCGCCCCGAGCTGAGCGCGGCGCCGGCGCGGCCGCGTTACCGTCGGCCGCCCGGAGATTCGCGTGCGCTCGCTCACCCACCTGTTCGACAACAATCGCGCCTGGGCCGACGCCATGCGCCGCAACGATCCGGCGTTCTTCACGAAGCTCGCCCAGCAGCAGACGCCGGAGTACTTGTGGATCGGCTGCTCCGACAGCCGCGTGCCCGCGAACCAGATCATCGGCCTGCTGCCCGGCGACGTGTTCGTGCACCGCAACGTGGCCAACGTCGTCGTGCACACCGACCTCAACTGCCTGTCGGTGCTCCAGTTCGCGATCGACGTGCTGAAGGTGAAGCACGTGATCGTGTGCGGTCACTACGGCTGCGGCGGCGTGGGCGCGGCGCTGCGGCGCGAGCGCCACGGACTCGTCGACAACTGGCTCGGCCACGTGCAGGACGTGGTGGTGAAGCACGAGGGACGCCTCGCCGGCCTCGCGGACGAGGCGAAGCGCCTCGCGCGCCTGTGCGAGCTGAACGTGATCGAGCAGGTGGCGAACGTCGCGCAGACCACGGTGGTGCGCGACGCGTGGCAGCGCGGGCAACCGGTCACCCTGCACGGCTGGATCTACGGCGTGCAAGACGGCCTGTTGCGCGACCTGCGGATGACGGCGGAACGGCCCGAGGAGGTCGTCCCGCTCTACGAGGCGGCGGTCGCGGCGAGCTGAGCGCGACGAGGCGGGGTGCTCGCGCCGCCGGCGTGCGAAGATCGCGGCGTCCCCGAGGAGGTGTCGATGCAGGAGTTTCCGCACGTCTACCACGCGAGCGCGGCTTCGCGCCCGCAGGGCGAGGTGACGCTCGCTTCGCCGGGCCTCGCGGCGATCGCCTCGGAGGCTCCCGTCGAGTTCGGCGGGCCGGGTGGGCGCTGGGCGCCGGAGACGCTGTTGGTCGCCGCGGTCGCCGACTGCTTCACGCTCTCGTTCCGGGCGGTCGCTGCGGCGTCGAAGCTCGCCTGGACCTCGCTCGACGTGAGCGCCAGCGGCACCCTCGATCGCGTCGAGCGCACGACGCGCTTCACGAGAATGGACGTGCGCGCGGCGCTGCGCGTTCCGGCCGGAGTCGACCCCGCGCGCGCTCAGCGCCTGCTCGAGCGCGCCGAGCAGATCTGCCTGATCAGCAACTCGCTGGTGTGCCCGCGGCATCTCGAGGCGAGCGTCGAGCTGGACGGCTGACGGCACGCGGGCGCCGCGCGTTCACGCGCTCTCGCCGCTCCAGCGGGCGAGCAGCGCGCGCTCCGGGTCGAGGGGCGCCTCGGCCACCTCGCAGCGCCGCCCCAGCAGCATCGTCGCCCGGTGGCGCGGCTCGAAGCCGGGCCAGCTCGGCAGGCCCTGATGACTCGGATCGCCCGTGCGCGCGAAGGAGATCCACGCAGTCTGGATCTGACGCGTGAGCCGTGGCGCGTCGAAGCCGATGCCGGTGAGGCCCCGCGCGAGCGGGTGGCGCCCCGTGCCGAACACGAAGGGCAGCTCGATCGCGTGGCAGGCGCCGATCGTGCGGGGCGCCGCAGCCGCGCGCCAGTTCACCACGTAGGTGCGGATCGCGCCGCCCGCCGCGTGCTGCGCCTCCGCGAGCCGCGCCGCGGGCCGCACGAACGTGCGCGCGGACTGGAACGCGTGCCAGATCGAGCGCGCGTCCGTCGCCGCGCCGCGCTCCGCCAGCGCCTCGCGCAGCTCGCGCGCCGCGCGCTTCGGCGTGGGCGCGTGCTCGTAGAGCTCGGGGAGTACGTCGCGCAGGCGCGCCTCGAGATCCTCCTGTTCGAAACGCCCGATGCCGGGGTCGACCACGCCGAACATCTTCCATTCCTCGGACGTGACGCCGGTCATCAGGTCGTGCTTCGCCGCCGCCCCGCGCCGCAGCGCTGCGAGCGGCTGCTCCGGGATCACGTCGCCGTCGACGCTGGGCAGGAAGGTCATCACGTCGCGGAAGGACGTGCGCTGCGACATCACCTCGCGCTGTGCGCGGAGCACGGCATCCAAGGGAACTTGCGCGAGCTCCTCGAAGCTCGGATCGCCGAGCGCGGCGAGGAAGCGTTCCGCGACGGCGCGGCCCGCGTCGCGCGAGAGCACGTGGTCGCACGCGCCGCTCTGGCAGATCGCGCGCCGGAACAGTGCCCGCGCGCGCGGCGCGCCGAGCAGCGAGCCGACGCTCATGCCGCCGGCGCTCTGGCCGAACACGGTCACGCAGGCGGGATCGCCACCGAAGCGCGCGACGTTGTCGCGCACCCACTCGAGCGCCGCGATCTGGTCGCGCAGGCCGAGGTTCGTGCTCTCGCGCAGCACGCCGCGCCGCGCGAGCCCGAGCTGCGCGAAGCCGAGCGCGCCGAGGCGGTAGTTGAGCGTGACGACCACGACATCGCCGCGCGCCGCGAGATCGGCGCCGTTGTAGACCGGCGTCGCCCCGGAGCCGACCAGAAAGGCGCCGCCGTGGATCCACACGAGCACGGGCCGGCGCCCGGAATCGCAGGCCGGAGTCCACACGTTGAGCGTGAGGCACTCCTCCCCGGACGAGCGGCCGGCGGCGTTGATGAAAGAGAAGAAGGGGAGCGAGAGCTGCGGGGCCGAGGGCCCGAAGCGTGTCGCGTCGCGAACGCCGACCCAGGGCGCCGGCGGCTCCGGCGGCAGGAAGCGCAGCGGCCCGGTGAGCGGCGCCGCGAACGGGATGCCGCTGAACGCGAGGACGTCGCCGTCCTCGCGTCCCTGCACTCGACCGGACGCTGTCTCCGCGACTGCTTCCAGCGCTGGCTACTCCGTGGCGCCCCACACTACCGCCGCGCGCTGCTCCCTGCAGCGGACGGCGCGAAGCTCCGAGACGCCGGACGAACTGCCTCCTCGGACGGACGCGGCGCGATTGGTAGGTCTCTTCCCAGCGTTTCGAAGGGGCCGAGCGGTCGCGCAGTCCGAGGTGGGACGCGATGCCCGCAAGCCGGTCGCAGGCGGCCCAGCACAGCTTGCATCGCCGCGCGCGAGTTCGCGCCCAGCGCGGGCGGATCGGCGCTCGCAGGAGCGGCGCCGATCGCGAGGACGGAGGTGCAGAGAGACGCGATGACGGCAGGGCGCATAGCCCACTCCTCTCGTGCGGCCGAAGCGGGAAGGCACGGCACCATCGCGCGGCGCGCTAGCCGTGCGCGCTCGCATCGCGCGCGGCGTCCTCGAGGTCGCGCGCGAACGAGCGTGCGGCGAGGGCCAGGTGCACGCCCGCCCACAGGAAGAGCAGCGCCACCCAGCTCAGGGCGCGGCCGATGCTGTCCGGCCGCGTCGCGCCGCCGAACAGGTCGGAGAGCAGCCCCGTCAAGAGCGGTCCGCCGCCGAGTCCGATCAGCGTCATCAGCGATGCGATCACGCCGGTCAGGGCGCCGCGCATCCGGTCGGGGATCAACCCCTGGATCGCCGCGCTCGCCGGCGCGCTGTGCAAGAGCGCGAGCATGCCCGTCAGCGAGGAGAGCGCGACGGCCGCGCCGCTCCCGGGCGCGTTCGCGCCTGCGACGAGCAGCGGCGCCGCGAGTGCCGAGCACGCCGCGGGCACGAGCAGCACAGCGCGCGGCCGCACGCTCCAGGCGCGGTTCGCGAGCATGCCGCCGGCGATCGCGCCCACGGTGCAGGCGAGCGCGACGCTCATCAGGGCGCCCGACGCCTGTGCGTTCGACATTCCGTGCGTGCGCTCGAAGAACACCACGACCCACTGCGCCATCGCGAACACGGCGATGCTGTTGAGGCCGGTGCCCGCGAAGGTGTGGAGGAGGGCCGCTCGTCCGCGGAGCAGCGCGGCGATCTCGCGCGGCGAGGCCGGCGTCGAGGGAGCGGTGGCCCGGCCCTCGGACCAGCCCCGCGGCGGCTCCTTCACGCACGCAGCGAAGACCACCGCGAAGGCGACGCCGAAGACGCCCGACGCCACGAAGACCGCGCGCCAGCCGAAGCGCTGGAGCAAACCCGCGGAGCCGACGGCGCCCGCGGCCAGAGCGGCGACCGTGGCGCCCATCGAGGCGAGAGCGAGCACGCCGCCGCGGCGCTCGGGCGGCACGTAGTCGACGATCAGCGGCGTGTTGGTGGCGCCCGCGGCGCCCTGGCCCGCGCCGGCGAGCACGCGCGTCGCGAGCAGCGCGACGAAGCCGCCGGCTGCGCCGCCCAGGGCCGTCGCCACGCTCCACGCCGCGATGCCCGCTGCGTACACCCCGCGCCGCTCGACGCGATCCACCACGCGGCCGAGCAGCGGCGCACTGACCGCGTAGGCGAACGCGAACACCGTCACTAGCGCGCCCAGCTGCGTGTCGGAGAGGACGAGATCGCGGCCGATCTCGTCCATCGCCACCGCGAGCACCTGGCGGTGGAAGAATTCGACGAACACGGCGCCCGCGAGCAGCGCGACGACCAGGTTCACGTAGCGCGTCGAGTAGCGCGGCGCGGCGTCGTTCACGGGCTCCTTTCCGTCGGGGCTACGCGTCGGCTCCGAGGCCGTCGCGGCGTTTCGCGCGGCGTTGTCGTCAGCGCACGAACGTGCCGGAGCCGGTTACCGCGTTCGGGCCATAACGGCTCGGCCGCCAGGAG
Organism: uncultured Spirochaetales bacterium; assembly: GCA_964460485.1. Classification (GTDB taxonomy): domain Bacteria; phylum Myxococcota_A; class UBA9160; order UBA9160; family UBA6930; genus VGRF01. The sequence continues at coordinate 14,696 of CAYWRY010000047.1, read as the reverse complement.
ACGACGTTGTGGTTTGCGGAGTCGCCGTCGAAGTCGGCGACCGACACGTTCACGCGCAGGGCGTCCCAGGCTGCGCCGCGGGCGTCGTCGAGCAGCTCCGCCGGCATGCTCACCTCGACCGCATAGCCGTCGCTGGTGCGCCGCCCCGCGCACGCGATCGCCGGCTTGCCCGCGCTCGGCGCAAACAGCGCGAGGATCGGGTCCGAGAGCGGTTTCTGCTGAACACCGCAGAACGCGGTGATCTGCTTGCGCAGCTCGCCCGAGACGCGGGCGGCCATGTAGTCCACGTTGCGGTTGCGCGCCGCCTCGGGCCGCGCGTCGACGTTGATCACCACGTGATCCTGCTCGCGCAGCGTGCGCGTGGGGGTCGAGATCACGTCGTCGTCGCGCACCTGCACGGCGAAGTGGACTCCCGCGCCGTCGCGGCGCACGTCGAAGGCGAACGACGCGTCCGCCGCGCCGTCGTGCACGCCGTGGCCGTCGAGCTCGCCCGGCGCGTGCACCTGGAAGGCGAGCGGCGGCCAGTCGGCGAGATCGGCGTTCGTCTCTACCGCGCCCGGCGCGCTCTTCAGCGCGAAGGGCCGCTCGGGGAGAACGATCGACTCCGTCTCGATCGAGAGCGGCGCACCATTCGGCCCCGTGGTGGAGAGCGTCCACGCGACGTGCGCCGGCTCGACCGCCTCGTACGCGACAGGCGCGCGCGCGCGGATCGGCAGCGCGAGGTTCGCGACGTCGCCCGGCTCGATCGTCGCGCGCAGCGTCGCGTCGCCGGCGTCGAGCTGCGGGCTGCCGAGCGCGCGGCCCACGGCGACGAGCGGCGCGTCGCCGGAGTTCGCGATGGAGAAGCGCGCGGTGCCGCTGCGGAACGCGTCCGCGTCGCCGGAGAGCGGCTCCTGAGTGATCGCGCGCGGCAGCGCGAGCACGAGCGCGCGCTGCTGCTCGGTGACCACGTCGGAGGGCAGGATGCCGTCGAGGCGCAGGTTCGCGATCACGGGCCCGTCCTTCGACATCGAGACGAGCGCGACCTGGTCGAACTCGCCGAACTCCGTGCCGCGCAGCTCGCTGCCGCCGCCGGTGGTCGCGAGCGTGATGAATTGTCGGCCGTGGCGGACGTGCTCGGTGTAGCGGTGGTAGTGGCCTGCGAAGACGGTGTACGGGCGGTCGCCGAGCAGCTGCTCGACGCGCAGCCAGCTCGCTTTCACCTGCGGCGCCGTGATCTGGCCCGGCAGGGGGGTCTTGGGCACGTCCCAGAGCGGCTGGTGGATGAACACGAAGGTCCAGCGCACGTTCGCGTTCTCGCGCAGCGTGCGCTCCACGTAGGCGAGCTGCTCCTCGAGCTTCCACGGGCCGGGCAGCGGCGTCTTCGGGTCGTGCACCATGCCGAACAGCTCGGAGTTCAGCGCGAGGAACAGCACGTCGCGATAGACGAAGTGGTAGTAGGACGGTCCGAAGCGCTCCTTCCAGACCTCGGCCATCACCGCGTTGCTCATGTCGTGGTTGCCGGGCACGTAGAAGAACGGCATCGCGAGCTTGCCCGTCGCGGCCTCGATCTCGTCCCACTCGCGGCCGAGGCGCGCGCGGTCCTCGGTGTAGCCCTCGATCAGGTCGCCGACGCTCATCACGAACTCGGGCCGCACGAGGTTCACGCGCGGCGGCATCAGCTCCTCGAAGACGGCGTCGCGGTGCTCGCCGGTTCGGTCGGTGACGACGACGAAGTCGAAGTCGCCTTCGTCGCGCAGGGGCGCGGACCCGGTCCAAGGTGCGGGGCCCGCGAGCGCCGGCAGCTCGAAGCTCGCCGGCGGCAGCTTCGCCGCCACGGTGGCGACGCAGCCGATCGCCGCGGCGGCGCCGAGGGAGAACAGCAGCGCGGATCGCGAGCGCATCGGGAGCCTCCTGTTGTCTTCGATCGGGGAACGACTCGAGGGATCGCGAGCCGGCCAGCGCCGACGGCTCGCGGGCTCCGCTCGCCGCGTCTCGGCCGTTCGCCGCTCCGGCGGCGGGCGCGAGCGCGCGGGGCTCACGCCATCCCGCGCTTCTTCAGCTCCGCCGCGAGCCGCGTGGTGTCCGAAGAAGCGGGCTGCGTCTTCCGCTCGGGCGCGAGCTGGCCAACGCTGTCGAGCGCCATCTTCTCGCCGTCGTAGGTGATCCACTTCTCCGGCGTCACCTCGAGGATCACGCGCAGCGGCGAGTCGAGGAACTCCGCAAAGCGCCTCGAAGCCTCCGGCTCGCCGCGCTGGATCATTGATGCCAGCGCCGGATAGAACCACGCCTTCGTCTCCGCATCCTCGCGGATGCGCACGCGTCCCTTCGCCGTGATCGTCTTCGAGGGCCCGAGCTTGGTGCCCGTGCTCGTCACGACGATCGACACGCGCGGGTCGCGCCGGATCGCCTCGATGCGGTGGCGGTGCGCGCCGGCGGTCAGCCAGAACTTCCCGTCGCGCCACAGGAAGGACATGATCACGCCGACCGGCCAGCCGTCCTTCGTCGACCAGTTGAACACGCACTCGCCGGCGAGCCGCAGCAGCTCCTCGCGCCGATCGTCGTCCAGCCCGTAGACGGAGACCTGCTCGTAGTTGTGGATGTGCTCGGACATGCGCCGCCTCCCCGGAGGCGGGGCAGCGTATCACGGGACTGTGAAGAGCTTCATAGGCTCACGGCGGATCGCGCTCGTACCGTGCCCCCGACCTGGAGGACGCGATGGCGCGACGCGTAGCGCAGCCCATCAATTCATTGCTGGCGCTACTGGAGGAGAAGGATCGCCAGTTGGGCGTCCGCTTCTCAAACGAGCACTATTGGGCTAAGGGCGGTACGGCGGAGGACACGCCGCGCAATCGACGCCTCCTGAACGCGGGCCTGGACGACTGCGCGTCTACGGCGCTCTGCTTGTCGGGGGGCGGAATCCGAAGCGCAACATTCGGCCTTGGCGTGCTTCAGGCCCTCGCTCAACGTCGATGGCTGCGCAGCTTCGACTACCTGAGCACTGTCTCCGGAGGCGGCTTCATCGGAGCTTGGCTCTCGCGTTGGCTCAACGAAGCGGGGATTGACGCCGTCGAGGAGTCACTGCAACCCGGGCGCACCGAGGAGCCTGAGCGGATTCGGCGCCTGCGCGCATACAGCAGCTACCTCGCCCCTCGGCGCGGCCTGTCGCGAGACACGTTCACGATCGTGGCGATCTACATGCGCAATCTCGCGATCAACTGGGCGATCCTGATTCCGCTACTTGTCGCCGTGCTGGCTGTCCCGCGGATCGCGATTGCAGCCGCATTGTGGCTCTCGGCTCACGCGGATCTCGCTGGGTTGCCGATCGTCGCGGCCGTGGCTCTGCTGGGCGTGATCGCGTGGTACGTCGCATCCAGGTCGCCGATCGGGGACGCCCCTGCAGCCGCTCCATCGGCGTTCGTCTCCGGCATCGGTGTGCTCGCCGTTGGACTGCTGTGGTCGATTACTCTGTACGCTGCTCCAGTCCAGTCTTGGCCGCGCGGCCTGTTCCTGTTTGGTCTTCTCACCTCCCTCGCTTTGTCCATCGGACGTTTCGCTGCGGGCGGATCGCTGCCCGCCGCGGCGAAGGGGGCGAGTGTCTATTTCGCGACCGGCCTCGTCAGCACGGGCATCGCGATGCCACTCGTAGCGCTTTCTCTCGCGCTCCACGGCAACCCGCTCGTGTACATGTCACTCGCCCCGTTCCTGCTCACGACGAGCTTGTGGTTCGCTTCGGTGCTCGGAGTCGCCATCGTTTCGCCCTTTCTCGGGGAGTCCTCGCGTGAGTGGTGGGGCTCCTTCACCGCCGGTGCCATCCGCGCCGTGCTGTACTGGACTGCGGGCGCGCTACTGGTGCTCGTCGGTCCGAGCTGGCTGCTCAGCGGTGTCGGCGTCGCCGCAGGGTTCATCGCGGCAGCAGGTCTCGCGGGCGTCCTCTCGACCCTCGTCGGCTTCTTTGGAGCCAGTGGAGTCGAGGACGGGGGTCCCCGCGACGGCCTTTCCTTGTGGTTCCAGCGCCGCGTGCTGCCGTTGGTAGCTTCCGCATTCGCGATCTCGTTCGTCGCTCTGATCAGCCTCGCGACGTCTCGTTTGATCGACCGCGCCCCCTGGGAAGCGAACGACGAGACAATGCAAGTGGCCAAGGAGCTGAGCGCCAGGGCATCGAAGATGGAAAGGTTGCGCGAAGCCGTCCGCGAAAAGCTTGGCGGAGGCACCGGCCAGGAAGCCTTCGATCAAGCAGAGATCGGCGAGAAGCGGAGCCTCGTCGCCCAAGCGATTCAGCGCCTCGCGGAAGCCGATGTCGACGAGCTAGTGGCTGGATGGAGAGCGAGACACGAGGAAGTGACTGGCCGCGACGTGCCGGCGCGGGCGCTCGGTTTCTTGGTGATCGTCGGGTCATCGATTGCCATTCTCGTTAGCTGGCTCGCGGGGGCGAACCGCTTCTCGTTGCACGCGGCCTACGGGAACCGGCTCGTTCGTGCCTACGTGGGAAAGTCCACCGCCCAAGGCGCCGGGATCTTCGACCCCGAGGACAATCTGAGCGAGAGCGCGCTGGTTGGACTCCGACCTCTCCCGGTCGTCAACCTCGCGCTGAACGTGACGAGGGGCGGGCCACTCGAGTGGCAGAGCCGCAAGGCCACCACGTTCAGCGTGACGCCCTACTTCTGCGGCTCGCCGGCGACGGGCTTCGTTCCGACCGAGGCTTTCGCCGGCGAGAAAGGCATGTCCGTCGGCAAGGCGATGACGATCTCCGGGGCCGCCGCCAGTCCAGCGATGGGCTACCACACCTCCAAGGCCGTCGCCTTCGCGATGACGCTGCTGAACGTGCGCCTCGGTTGGTGGCTCCCCAACCCGAGGTCGAACACCGAGCTGGCGAGGAAGGAGCCCCGCTTCCCCCTCCGCGCGCTAGCGAGGGAACTCCTCGGGATCGCATCGCTCGACGACGACTGGATTTACGCCTCCGACGGCGGCCACTTCGACAATCTCGGTCTCTACGAGATGGTGCGACGGCGGTGCCGACGAATCGTCGTGGTGGACGCGAGCGCGGACCCGAAGTTCCAGTACGACGACCTCGCTCGTACGCTCCGCCTCGTGCGCGCCGACTTCGGCGTCGACGTCGAGTTCGACAAGCGCTGCGCTCCGCGCCGGGGTGCGGCGCCGGCGCAGCAAGTGATGCTCGGCCGGATCCGGTACTGGCCCGACGGCACGGACGACGACCGTGACGGAACACTCGTCTACATCAAACCGATGCTTCCCGCCGATGCGCCGATCGACGTGATTCAGCACGCCGAGCCCGAACGCGCCGCGCGGTTCCCGCACGCGACGACGAGCGATCAGTTCTTCGACGAGGCGCAGTTCGAAAGCTACCGGCGGCTGGGATTGTTGACCGCACGAGAGCTCGAAGCGCTCGGCGATCTCGACACGCTCCTTCCGCCGGCTCGCTGCGTTCCGAGCGGAGGCTTCGAAGCTCGTGCCGACGCGCCCGCGGCTCGGCCACGATTGGCGTCGCTCGTGGAGACGTTGGGCAGTCCGGCGACGTTGATTCCCGCAGCCGTATCGACGGCGACCGCCGTCACCGTCGCACTCACGGTGAGCGGTTCGATTCCGCTCGTGTTCGGAAGCGCACCAGACATGAAGGTCAACGTCGACGTCAACGCGAGCAAGTCGTTGGAGTTGACTGTCCCAGAGGAAACGAAGGAGTTCGTCGCGCGAGGAATCCGCGTTCGCGAGCCAAAAACACCCTTGGAGGTCGCAGTCAATCCGAGCACGTTGCAGCTGGTTGGCGGTCCGTTCCAGCTCGAAGACAAGGCGCTCAGGCTCGAGCCCACGACACTCCCCATCCATGTCGACCCGGACGAGGACAAGCTGCAGATCGAGCTGCCGGAGGGCTGTGTCCAGAATGGGCAGGTCGTGTGCCGCATCCAGCTCGACGGTACCGGCAAGTTGACTGCTGGCGTCGATCCCGATGACATGAAGAAGCTGGAGGACGTGATCGAGAGCGCCGGGCAGACGGTGCGAGAGGCCGTCGATCGGCTCGATACCGCGTCGGGCGCGAGCGGGCGACCATGATCGGGCTTCGATCACACCACGCGCTTGTCGTCGTAACCACCTTTCTGTCCATAGGGTGTCAAACGCCAGTTCGAGCGAACTGGTACATCCAGAGACAGACGGAAGGCTGCTCTCATCCCTACGCCTCCACCGGACCAGAGTCGTGTGTCTACCTGGTTCTAACCAACGTCTCCGAGAGCGACCTCGATCTCGTGGATCTCGAAGTGACTGGATTTTCCGAAGCACCGAAAAAAGTCATAGGATTGAGCAAGTCGAAGGCCCGCGTTCTTCATTTGGGCGCCTTCAATTGCCGAATTCCGGCGCACGTGAGCTATCGGGTGGCGGGGCGACGCCGGGAGCGTGACATCAGGATGCCGATCTCGTTCCCCCGACGTCTCCTCTCTACGGTCTGTAAAGAGTGACCTCCGGCAGCGCATACGCCCCGCTCAGCGCGTCCTCGCGCGGCTCGTACATGCGGATCACCGCGATCAGCGGGAGCGGGCTGCTCGGCGTGGGCAGCCAGTTCACGTCGGGCTCGCTCGGCGCCTCCGATTGGAGCGCGATGGTGAGCGAGCCGTCTCCGCCCCACACGAGACCGGGCGTGCGGTCGCCGATGCTGTAGCGACCGAGCTCGTTCTCCACGAGCTTCGCGCTGCCGAGGTCGTAGACGGCGAGCGACCAGAAGGCGTCGACGGGCGGCAGCCTCCCCTTCTCGAAGCGGATGCGGTAGCGGCCCATGCCCGTGAGCAGATGCCCGTCGCGATCGGTGAGCACCGCCGCGTAGAGGCTCTCCTCGGGCAGATTCCCGTAGCCGCCCTTCACGACGGTGGCGCGCGCGAGGAAGTCGTGGCCGTAGCGGCCGACCAGGCGCGGCACGATCCAGCCGTTTTGCGTGGGGCGCGAGGCGCGCATCGAGGCCTCGACGAGCGCGCGGCCCGCCTCGACGGCGCGCTCGAGGCCGCGCCGCGTGTCGCGGTCGAGCTTCTCGGCGTCGAAGGGGGCGCTCGGCCCGAAGCCCACCTGGTCGAACTGCGCCAGCAGCGCGGCGTCACTCGCGCGCGGCGGCAGCTCGCGCAGGCCGGCGTTCAGCACCTCGAAGAAGCCGAGCCCGCCGTGTACGTCCATCGCCGCGGCGCGCCGCTCGGGGCCGAGCGCGGGCTTCTTGCCGGGCACGTACTCGCTGAGCGGCGCCGTCCAGATCTGGTCGACGAGCGCGAGCCCGGCGGGTGCGTCGGCCGCGCCGCTGACGAGCATGCGCCCGAGCAGCCAGCCGCGCGGCGTCTCCGTCGCAACCTTCGTGACGCCTTCCGGCAGCGGGCCCGTGTAGCCCGGCGGCACCAGCGCGAACACGCGCTCGGCCGTGCCGGTGGTGCGCCGGCCGAGGTGCTCCACCTCCGAGTAGAAGTTCGTGACGGCGATCGTGTAGTAGCGGCCCGCGGTGTCGGGCACGTGGATCAGCACCGGCTCGCGCGACACGTCGTACCAGCCCGAGAAGTAGAGCGTGTCGCTGTTCGGCAGGCGCAGGTTGCCCTGCGTCGACGGCGTGACCAGCGCGGGATAGCCGAACATGCGGTTCACGGGCGCGTAGACCTGCTGGTCCGCGGCGACGCGATGCGTCTCGTTGTGCATCTGCTGCGCCATGTCGACGATCGGGTAGCCGTACACGTACGCGAGCGTCCCGACGTGGAAGGCGTACGCCTCGCGCACCTTCGCGCTGCTCCTCGCCTGCCCGGCGGACACGACCTTGGCGATCAGCCCCGGCGCGAAGCGAAACGCGGCGCCGGCAAGGGCGACCAACGCGGTTGCGACGAACGGCCAGCGGCGCCGGCCCTGGGCAGACGGCATCGGAGTCTCCTGAGTCGCGCGGAGATAGCAGCCGCGGGATCGCACCGCGTCGCGGGTGCGGTCGCGCACCGAGCCTGCGCGGCGCGGTACCTGCCGTCTCCGGGGTGCCGGCGCGGCGGCTCGCGGATGGGAGCGCGGCCAATCAGCGCCTCGGCGCCGGCCGTTTGCCGTCGAGATACTCGTCGATCACCTCGTGGTAGCGGCGGATGCGCGCCTCCTGGCCCGAGAGGTAGACGCCGCTGAAGCCGCGCGAGCGGAAGCCGAGCTGCTGGCCCGACGTGATCGACATGTCCTGGTCCATCGCGTAGCCGAGACTCTTCTCCATGTAGTCGAAGATCTCGTACTGCGCGTCGACGCCGCGCGGCACCCGGCCCGCGGGCGTGAAGACCGGCGTCGAATCGCCCGGCGGGTCCACCGCGTAGAACCAGTTGTCGAACACGCACCGCTCGGGGTCGCTCGCATGGGGGCGCGAGCGCAGGAAGTGGAAGCCGTCGGCGGTCACCGACACCGCGAAGTTCGGAAAGACGGTGTAGTGGTAGAAGTCGGTGAGCTGCTCGTCGCGCAGTCGCTCGTAGTGCGCGTGGCCGCGCGCCGGGCCGAGCGCGCGCTTCTGGCGTTGAAGCGCGAGGCGCGCCTCCTCCTCGCGCCCGTGGAACGCGTCAGGGTCGAGGTCCCACTCGCGCAGCATCGAGATCAGCGGCTCGCGCAGCCGCGGGCTCTCGAGGCTCTTCGCGGGCAGGCCCGCCTTCATGATCATGCGCGAGTGCCCCTCGGCGCACATGTCGAAGCGCGTTTCTTTGTAGGACTCCTCGATCGACGTGTTCGCCTCGGGATGCACCGCGCGCAGGTGATAGGACTCGTTGAAGTTGTCCTGGATCACCTTCCAGTTGTTGGGCATGCGCGCGCTGCGTGCGAGGTAGCGGCGCATCTTCTCGATCGGATAGGCCGACCAGTCGTCCCACACCGGCCCGAGGTACTCGCGCAGCGTCACGCAGCCGTCGTCCATGTTGACCCAGACGAAGCCGGCGAAGGTCTCGCAGCGCACTTCGCGCAGGCGCAGGGCGCGGCACGGCGAGCCTTGCGGGAAGTCTTCCTCGTCCTTCACCCAGTCGAGGCGACCGCTGCGGTGCCACGCCCAGCCGTGATAGGCGCACACGAAGTGATCGGTGCTGCCCTGGTCGTGGAAGACGAGGCGATTCCCGCGGTGCTGGCAGACGTTGTAGAACGCCTTCACCGAGCCGTCGTCCTGGCGAACCATCAGGAACGACTCGGGTCCGACCTCTTCCATCTGCCAGTCGCCGGGCTGCGGCAGCTCGGACTCGCGGCCGAGCAGCAGCCAGACTCTCGTCCACATCTGATCCCACTCGCGCGCGAAGAACTCGCGCGACGTGTAGCGGGAGCCGGGAATCGGGTGCCGCCCGATGGGCGGAAGCTCCCAGGCCGGCGCGGGTTGCGAGCGCCAGTCGATGGGGGCGGAGGCGGGGGCCGGGACGGGTCGGCCGGTCATGGCTCACTCCTCGCGCGCGCGGTCGTGGGAGGTCGCGGAGAAGCCACTTTATCGCATGAAAATTTGCTTGAATTGAGGCTTCACACGTGCAGAGTCCGCCTGCAGGCTTCCGACGGGCGGATCGGGGCGGCCTCATGATCGACGAACGCGCCTCTCTGTGGCTCGACAAGCTCGAGGTGACCGAGCTCGTGATGAAGCTCGCGCGGGGCATCGACCGCTGCGACGCCGACCTGGTCCGCTCGGTCTTCTGGCCGGACGCGACCGACGACCACGGTCTATTCCGCGGCAGCGCGAGCGAGTTCGTCGAATGGGTGATTCCCGTCCTAAACGGGATGGAGCGCACGTCCCACCAGATCTGCAACGTGCTCGCGGAGGTGCGCGGTGCCCGCGCGTTCAGCGAGTCCTACTTCATCGCCTACCACCGCATCACCGGCGACGGCGGCGAGCGCGACATGATCGCGGCCGGCCGGTACCTCGACCGGCACGAGAAGCGCGGCAGCGAGTGGCGCATCGCTCACCGCCAGACCGTGTACGACTGGACGATCGAGCAGCCCGCCGCCGACGCGCACTGGCGCCAGGCTCCACTGCTCGACTTGCTGGAGCGCGGCCGCCGCGACCGCGAGGACCGCTCCACGCGCGAACGGATTGCTTGGCTCGGCGGCGCCTGACGCGCCGAGGGCACGGCGCTCAGGCGCGGAACGCGTTCGGATCTGCACCGGCGCCGGGAGGCTCGATCGGCACGGGCCGCACGAGCACGCGCCCACCCTCGATGCGCAGGGCGAACGTGCGCAGCCCCCTCGACGCCGGCGGCGTCAGATGCTTGCCGTCGCGCAGCTGGAAGCGCGCGCCGTGCACGGGGCAGACGATGCAGTCCCCGCGGATGCGGGCGCGCGTGAGCAGCGCGCCGGTGTGGGAGCACTTGTTCTCGATCGCGAAGTAATCGTCGCCCGTCCGGCAGATCAGCAGCGCGAGTCCCGCGAGCTGCACGGGGCGCGTGCCCCCCGGCGCGAGCTCCGCGGCGGCACACACGTCCGCGAACTCCACTGCGCCGCTCATCGCTTCTCCGACTCGGCGTTTTTCGCCGCGCCGAGGAATGCCGGCGCCTCGCCGCCGCCGTGACAGAGCAGGCTGGTGCCGCTCACGTAGCGCGCGAGCGGAGAAGCGAGGAACAGGCAGGCGTCCGCGACGTCCGCCGCGTCGCCCATGCGGCCGAGCGGGATCGTGCGGCCGACGGCGGCGACGCCCTCTTCGTCGCCGTAGTGCAGGTGCGCCTGCTCGGTGCGGATCAGGCCCGCCGTGACCGCGACGACGCGCACGCGCGGCGCCCACTCGACGGCGAGGCTCGCCGCGAGCGAGAGCAGCCCGGCCTTCGCGGCGCCGTAGGCCGCCGTGCCCGGGGAAGGGCGGATCGCGGAGACGCTCGCAATGAACTGAATCACGCCGCCCTCGGGCTGCTGCTGCATGACCGCGTTCGCGCGCTGCGCGCAGTGCAGGGGCGCGATCAGGTTGAGCTGGACGATGCGCTCGTGGAAACGCGGCGAGGCCGTGGCGGCGTCGGCCGCCGGCGCGCCGCCGGCGTTCGCGACGAGCACGTCGAGGCGGCCGAAGCGCGCCGCGACCTCGCCCATCAGGCGCGCCACCTGCTCGGCGTCGCGCACGTCGCAGGCGAAGAATGCGGCCTGGCGGCCGCCGAAGGCGGGCGGCGCGTCGGGGACGTTGCGCCCGCAGATCGCCACCTCCGCGCCCGCCTCGAGAAAGCGCTCCGCGATGCCGCGCCCGATGCCGCGCGCGCCGCCGGTGACGAGGGCGACGCGGCCGCGGAAGTCGAGCGCGTTCGCGAGCGGGGGCACCGCCGGCATCAGAGCCCGATCGCGCGCGCGACGAGCTCGCGGTGCCAGCTCGCGTCGCCGAGCAGCGTGGACGAGGAGCGCGCGCGCTTGAAGTAGAGGTGCACGTCGTACTCCCAAGTGAAGCCCACGCCGCCGAACACCTGGAGCGCGGTGGCGGTCGCGAGCGAGAATGCCTCCGTCGCGGCGGCCTTCGCCATCGAGGCCGCGGCGGGAAGCGCGCCACTGCGGGTGTCGCCGCCGCTCGTCGCGGCGGCGACGCAGCCGGCGTAGTAGACGGCGGAGCGCGCGGCCTCGACTCGCACCATCACGTCCGCCAGCGCGTGCTTGAGCGCCTGGAAGCTTCCGATCGGACGCCCGAACTGGACGCGCTCCTTCGCGTACGCGACTGCGAGGTCGAGCGCGCGCTGTGCACCGCCGAGCTGCTCGGCCGCGAGCGCGACTGCGGCGCGCTGCAGCGCGGTTTCGAGCGCGGGCCACGCGGCGCCTTCGGCGCCGAGGCGCGCGCTCGCCGGCACGCGCACGCCGTCGAGGTGCAGCGTGGCCAGGCGGCGCGTGGGATCGAGGGTGGGGACCGCCTCGCGCGCGAGACCGGGCGCGCTCGCAGGCAACGCGAACAGCGAGAGGCCGCTCGTGCCCGCGGAGCCCGGTGCGCGGGCCGCGAGCACGATCAGGTCCGCGCTCGCGCCGTCCACCACGTAGCGCTTCTCGCCGCGCAGCACGTAGTCGCGGCCGCTGCGTTCGCACGTCGCGGCGATGCCGTCTGCCTGCCAGCTCCCGTTCGCCTCGGTGAGCGCGAGCGTGCCGCGCGTGCGCCCCTCGGCGATTCCGGGCAACAGCGCCTCCCGCTGCACGGCGTCGCCGGCGGCGAGGATCGCGTTCGCGGCGAGGCACACGCTCGCGAAGAAGGGCGAAGGTGAGAGCGCCTCGCCGATCACCTCCTGCAGCGCCACGAGCTCGACCCAGGTGAGGCCGAGCCCGCCGCACGCCTCGGGAATCACGACCGCGGTCCAGCCGAGATCGCCGCCGATCTGCGCCCACAGCTTCTCGTCGTAGCCGAGCGCGCTCTCCATCGCGGCGCGCACCGCCTCGGGCTTGGACGCGTCGGCGAGGAAGGCGCGCGCCGTCGCGCGCAGCTCCTGCTGCTCTTCGGTGAAGGAAAAGTTCACGCCGCGAGCTCCGCCTACGACCCGTACACCTTCTGCGCGGGCGTCGCCTTCCGCAACAAGTCGTGCACTGCGGCGCCGATCTCGTCCGCCGCCCAGCGCGCGCCCTTGTCGATCTTCGGCCCGCTGCGCCAGCCGTCCGCCACCGACAGCTCGCCGCCCGCGATCTCGAACACCTGGCCGGTGACGTCCCTCGACTCCGCGCTGCACAGCCAGGCGATCAGCGGCGCGACGTTGCCCGCGTGCATCGCGTCGAAGCCCGAGGCGGGCGCCTTCATGCGCTCGGCGAAAGGGCCCTCGGTCATGCGCGTGCGCGCCGAGGGCGCGATCGCGTTGCTGGTGACGCCGTAGCGCGCGAGCTCGGCGGCCTGCACGAGCGTCAGCGTCGCGATGCCGCCTTTCGCCGCGGAGTACGCGCTCTGGCCGACGCTGCCTTGGAGGCCGGCGCCGCTGCTGGTGTTGACGATGCGCGCGTTTGGCTGGCGACCGGCCTTCGACTCGTTGCGCCAGTACTCGCAGGCGTGGTGCGCGAGGCAGAAGTGGCCTTTGAGGTGCACGCGGATCACCGCGTCCCACTCCTCCTCGGTGCACGACACGAACATGCGGTCGCGCACGAAGCCGGCGTTGTTGACGACGGCGTCGAGGCGGCCGAAGCGCTCCAGGGTCTGTGCGACGAGCGCCTGGGTCTGCGCCCAGTCCGCGACGTCGGCGCCGTTCGCGAACGCCTCGCCGCCCGCGGCGCGGATCTCCGCGACCACTTGCTCGCCGGGCGACTCGCCCGTGCTCTTCCCGTCGAGGGCGACGCCGAGGTCGTTCACGACCACCCGCGCTCCCTGCCGCGCCAGCTCGAGCGCGTGCTCCCGCCCGATCCCGCGCCCCGCGCCTGTCACGACGACGACGCGCCCCTCGCACACTCGACTCATCTCTTTCTCCTGTCGGGGACGTTGTTCCTGTCGGGGACGTTGTTGGACGAACGCGTCGAAAGACCCGGGACGTTCTTGGACGAGGCATGCCGCGCAGCCCGCTGGCCGTCCTCACCCAACGCCCGAACCGTCAGCAGCGCTCCAGAATCGTCACGTTCGCCTGGCCGCCGCCCTCGCACATCGTCTGGAGGCCGTAGCGGCCGCCCGTGCGCTCGAGCTCGTTCAGCAGCGTCGTCATCAGCCGCGTGCCGGTGGCGCCGATCGGGTGGCCGAGGGCGATCGCGCCGCCGTTCGGGTTCACCGCGGCGAGATCCCAATCCAGCTCCTTCTGCCACGCGAGCACCACCGACGCGAACGCCTCGTTGATCTCCACCGCCTCGATGTCGCTCGGCTTCATGCCCGTCTTCGCGAGCGCGCGCTTCGTCGCCGGGATCGGTGCGGTCAGCATGAGGATGGGATCGTCGGCGAGCACCGAGACGTGGTGCACGCGCGCGCGCGGCCGCAGGCCGTGCTCCTTCACCGCGCGCTCCGAGGCCACCAGCACTGCGCTGGCGCCGTCGCTGATCTGGCTCGACAGCGCGGCGGTCAGGCGTCCGCCAGGCAGCAGCGTCGGCAGCTTGGCCATCTTCTCGAGCGACGTATCGGGCCGCGGACCCTCGTCGCGCTCCACGCCCGCGAGCGGCGCGATCTCGTTCTCGAAGCGGCCCTCGTTCGTCGCGCGCGTCGCGCGTTGGTGGCTGGCGAGCGCGAAGCGCTCCATGTCTTCGCGCGAGATGTTCCACTTCTCGGCGATCATCTCGGCGCCACGAAACTGCGACACTTCCTGTGTGCCGAAGCGCTCCACCCAGCCCGTGGAGCCGGAGAATGGATCCGCGAAGCCGAGCGGCTGTGCACAGGTCATGGCGGACGAGATCGGAATCGCGCTCATGTTCTGCACGCCGCCGGCGACCACGAGGTCGCTCGTCCCGCTCATCACGGCCTGCGCGGCGAAGTGGACACTCTGTTGCGACGAGCCGCACTGGCGATCGATGGTCACGCCCGGCACGTGCTGCGGCAGGCCGGCGGCGAGCCAGCAGGTGCGCGCGATGTCGCCGGCCTGAGAGCCAATCGTGTCGCAGCAGCCGAAGATCACGTCCTCGACGGCGCCGGGGTCGACGCCCGTTCGCGCCATCAGCGCCTTCAGCACGTGCGCGCCGAGGTCGGCGGAGTGCACGCGCGAGAGGCCGCCGCCGCGCCTGCCGACGGGGGTCCGAACTGCGTCGACGATGAATGCCTGAGCCATTTTCTTGCGCGCCTCCAGGGAGTTGATTTTGGTGATTTTGGGGACGTCTGCCTATTCACTTCCCTCAGCTGTCAGACGGACCCAGGTGAGCGGATCGCC
>CAYWRY010000046.1:0-29485 GCA_964460485.1 uncultured Spirochaetales bacterium | reverse complement strand
GCGAAGGAGCGCGACTGCCCGCTCGGCCGCCGCCGCGCCGCGCTCGCGCAGGCGCATCTGATCGTCGCGAACCACGACCTGCTCTTGCGCTGGCCGCCCGACTACCCCGCCTTCGCCCACGCGATCGCCGACGAGGCCCACGAGCTGGCCGGCGTGGTGGACGAGGTGCTCGCGGTGGCGGTCTCGCCCGACGCGCTGCTCGAGCGCTTCGACGATCTGTTCGGACGACCGCCGAGCCCGCGCCGGCCGCGCGGCGAGGCGCTGTTGCCGCCGAAGGAGCGCCGCGCCTTCGACGCGGATTCGCGCGCGTGGCGCCGCGAGCTGGCGCTCGATCTCACGGCGCTGGGGCGCGCCATCGCGCTGCACGCCGGCGAGTACGGTGACGTACAGCTGCCCGTGCCGGAGGGCGCCGACGCGTCCGCAGCTGCTTCGATCGCGCGACGCATCGCGGATCTGCTGGACGCGGTCGCCGATCGCGTGCCCGAGCTGCCGGAGCCGGCGGTGCAGCGTGCGGCGGACGACCTGCGCGAGCAGGCACACGCCCTGCGCACCGCCTTCGACGACGAGCCCGAGCACGTCGCGGCGTTCGAAGAAGTGTACACGCCCTTCGACACCTGGCGGCTCGTCGTGCGCCCGGTCTCGCCGGCGAGAGACTTCCACGAGCGCTTCGTTTCGCAGCTGCGCTCGTTCGCCGCGGTGTCGGCGAGCCTGTTCGTGCGCGGCGACGCGTTCGCGGCCACCGGCGAGCTCGAGCTGGAGGAGCGCGAGACGGAGCGCACGCAGCGCGTATCGGTGCCGAGCCCGTTCGACTATCCCGCGCACATGCGTGTGGTCGCCCTGCGCGGCGGTGGCGACGAGCTCGTGCGCCAGACCAGCGACGTGCTCGCCCTGCTCGCGCGCGAGCTGGGCGGCCGAACGCTCGGCCTGTTCACCAGCCTGCGCCGGATGAACGACGTCGCCGACGAGCTCGCCGCGCGGCTGCGCGAGGACGGCCTCGAGGTGATCGCGCCGCGGCGCGACGCCGACGACCCCACCGCGTTGATCGCGCGCTTCGCGAACGGCGGCAGCGTGCTGCTCGGCGTGCGCCGCTTCTGGCAGGGCATCGACATCCCCGGCGACGCGCTGCAGGCGGTGGTGATCGAGAAGCTGCCCTTCGAGGTGCCGACGGAGCTGCGGCGCCGCCGCGAGGACCGCCTGCGCGAGCGCGGCATCCCGCCCTTCGAGCGCGCGACGCTGGGCAAGATGCTGCTCCACCTGAAGCAGATGGTCGGCCGCCTGATCCGCACCGAGCAGGACCGCGGCATCGTGGTGATCGTCGAAGGGCGCGCCGACAAGGGCTACTTCCGCCGGCTCTCGGAGGCGCTGCCGCCGGGCTGCGGCGTGCGCGTCGCTCGCTTCAAGGAGCTGCCGGAGCTCCTGCGCGAGGTGGGGATCGGCCGGGAACCCGATCTCCCGCTCTGAGGGCGCCGGCGTCCGGTGATATGGTCGCTCGGCCGCGCGCCGCGGCCGCAGGGGGCTCCGATGACCGATCTCTCAGGCCGCGCCGCAGTCATTACGGGCGCCGGCACCGGCATCGGGCGCGCGATCGCGCTGCGGCTCTCGGCCTGCGGCGCGCGCATCGCGCTGCTGGGCCGCACGCGCGGGACGCTCGAGTCGGTCGCTGGCGAGGCGAAGGGCGACGCGCGCGCGATCGCCTGCGACGTGCAGGACCGCGCCTCGGTCGACGCCGCCTTCGCCGAGGCGGCGCGCGCGTTCGGGCCGCTCTCGATCGCGGTCGCGAACGCGGGCATCGGCGGCCCCAACGATCTCGGGGGCGGCGACCGCTGGGACGCCATCGTGCGCACGAACCTCGACGGCGCCTACTTCACGCTGCGCGCGTTCGAGCGCCATCTCGCGACCGGCGCGGCCGCGAAGCACGCGATCGTGATCAGCTCGTGCGTTGCGCGCTTCGGCGTGCCGGGCATCTCGGCCTACAGCGCCGCGAAGGCCGGCCAGCTCGGGCTCGTGCGCTCACTGGCGGTCGAGTTCGCGCCGAAGCGCTTGCTCGTGAACGCGATCTGCCCGGGCTGGGTCGAGACGCAGATGGCCGTCGACCGCATGACCGAGATCGGCGAGGGCATGGGCAAGGCGTATCGCGAGGCGAAGGCGGAGCTGCTGGCGGGTGTCCCGCTCCAGCGAATCAGCCAGCCCGAGGAGATCGCCGCGCTGGTGGAGTTCTTGTGCGGGCCCGGCGGCGAGTCGTTCACCGGCCAGGCGTTCGACCCGAACAACGGCGCCTGGATGGGCTGAGCCGTCGATCGGGGTCTGACCCCGGTTGACGGCGGTTGCCCGCTCTCGGTGCAGGGGCTGCACGCCGGAGGCCCAGGGGTCGAGCGCTTACGGGGCGTGATGGCGCGGCCATCGCGTTCAAAACCCGAGAACTTCCGCAGGCCTTCGCTTATCGTCGCGACCCAGCGGGCGAGCGGCACGAGGCTTGCTCACCTGGGCCGGTTTGGTTGACACGCGAATCGCCTCGGCAATTCTCCGCGCCTTTGCGCCTGACTTCGGGTCAGAATGCCCGGAATCGACGCGAGCGGATGCCCAGCGCCATCGCGCGGTCGGCAGGAGCGGAGGGAGCAATGAGCGGAAGATTCTCCGCTGACGATTGGGGCGTGATCCTCGGCGGATCCAGCGGCTTCGGCCTGGCCACGGCGCAGAAGCTCGCCGCCCACGGCATGAACCTCTGCATCGTGCACCGCGACCGGCGCGGCGCGATGAAGCGCATCGAGCCCGAGTTCGAGAAGCTGCGCGCGACCGGCGTGAAGCTGATCATCGAGAACGACGATGCCCTCGACCCCGAGGTGCGCAGCCGCATCCTCGGGCAGCTCGCGGCGCAGATGGGCTCGAGCGGGCGCGTGAAGATGCTCCTCCACTCGATTGCGTTCGGGAACCTGAAGCTGATCGTGCCCGAGCTGCCGAAGCCCGACGCGGGCGCCGCCGTTCAGAAGCTCGCGGACTCCCTCGGCATCGCGAAAGAGGCGCTGGCGAGCGCCGTCGACAAGCTCGCCTCGGAGGGCGTCGACGAGCTGACCGAGCTCTCCAGCGCCCCCGTCTACCCGACCCATTCGCTGCTCGACGCCGAGGACTTCGCCCGCACCATCCACTGCATGGGCACGTCGCTGCTCGACTGGGTGCAGGACGTGTTCCAGCGCGGGCTCTACGCGGCCGACGCGCGCATCTTCGGCCTCACCAGCGAGGGGAACGAGGTCGCGTGGAAGGGCTACGCGGCGGTGTCGGCCGCGAAGGTCGCGCTCGAGGCGACCGCCCGCTCGATCGCGGCGGAGTTCGGCCCCCACGGCGTACGCTGCAACGTGCTGCAGCCGGGCGTCACCGACACGCCCGCGCTCCAGGCGATCCCCGGCAGCGAGCGCCTGAAGGCGCACTCGCGGCTGCGCAATCCGTTCCGCCGCCTAACGACGCCGCCTGACGTCGCGAACGTCGTCTACCTGCTCTGCCTGCCCGAAGCGGCGTGGATCAACGGCACCGTGATCCGCGTGGACGGCGGCGAGCGCGTCTCCGGGAGCACCACGTGACGCTCTACGTCCACGCGATGGGCCACTTCCACCCGGAGGTGGTGATCACCAACAAGTTCCTCGAATCCCTCGACATCGGCACGAACGACGAGTGGATCGTCGAGCGCGTCGGCATCCGCGAGCGCCGCACTGCGCTGCCCCTCGACTACATCAAGGCGACCAAGAATCGCGACGTGCGCGAGGCCGAAGGCGCGCTGCTCTACACGAACGCCGATCTCGCGCAGCGCGCCTCGGAGATGGCGCTCGCGCGCGCCGGCATCCGCAAGGACCAGATCGGCCTCGTGATCTCCGGCAGCTCGGCGCCGCGCATTCTGTGCCCCGCCGAGGCGAGCTTCGTCGCGAAGCAGCTCGAGATCGAGGCGCCGTGCTGGGACGTGAACAGCGCATGCTCCACGTTCCTCACCCACCTCTACAACCTCTCGCTGATGGATCCCGCGAGGCTGCCGGAGTTCGTGCTGATCACGCAGACCGAGCAGCTCACCTCCTGCATGGACTACTCGGACCGCGGCGCGGCGGTGCTGTTCGGCGACGGCGCAGCGGCCGCCGTGATCTCCACCAAGGTGCCCGCGCGCGTGCAGGCGCTGTGGCCGGCGGTGGCTTCGGATCCGAGCGGCGCCGAGAAGGTGCTGATCCGGCGCACGGGCTTCTTCAGCCAGGACGGCCGCGCGGTGCAGATGTTTGCGATCAAGCGGACCCGCGAGGGCTTCGAGAAGCTCCGGGAGCAGCTCGCGGAGGAGGGCAGCGACCGGCCGCTCTACTTCGTCGGTCACCAGGCGAATCTGCGCGTGCTCGAGCAGGTGACGCAGCGCTGCGAGATCGCGCCCGAGCGGCATTACTCGAACGTCGAGTGGTTCGGCAACACCGGCGGCGCGAGCTGTCCGACGGTGATCTCGCAGCAGTGGGAGAAGATCCCGCCGAACAGCGACCTCGCGGCGGTCGTCGTCGGCGGGGGACTCACCTGGGCGCGCGCGCTGCTGCGCTTCGGGGCCCCGGCATGAGCGACGCGCGCGTCGCACTCGTGACCGGCGCAGGCACCGGCATCGGCGCCGCCTGCGCGCTCGCGCTCGCGGCGGCCGGCTTCCGCGTCGGCGTGCACTACCGCTCTAGCGAGGAGAAGGCGCGCGCGGTCGCGGACAAATGCGGCGGCGACGCGTTCCTGATCAAGGCGGACATCGCCGATCCCGCGCAGGTCGATGCGCTGATCGCGCAGCTGAAGGACGCGGCCGGGCGCCTCGACGTGCTCGTCAACAACGCCGGCTACAACGTGAACGCGCCGATGCTCACGATGAAGCTCGACGACTACGATGCCGTCGCGGCGATCGAGCGAGGCACCTGGTATCTCACGAAGCTCGCGCTGCGCCGCTTCCTCCTGCGCAGTGACGACGCGCGCATCGTGAACATCACGAGCGTGGTGGGGCACACGGGCAACCCCGGCCAGGTGCCCTACACGATGGCGAAGGCGGGGCTCGACGCGCTGACCAAGTCGCTCGCCCAGGAGCTGTCCGGCCGGAACATCCGCGTGAACTCCGTCGCGCCGGGCTTCATCGACACGGACATGACCCAGGAGCTGCCCGCGGAGGTGAAACGGCAGATCCTCGGGCGCATCCCGCTCGCGCGGATGGGCAGCCCGGACGAGGTCGCCGAGGTTGTCACCTGGCTCGCGACCAAGGCGAGCTACGTGCACGGCACCGTCATCCACGTGAACGGGGGCATGTACGGTGGGTAGGCTGCTCACACCGGCGGAGGCGCTCGCGCGCGTGCCGCAACAGGAGCCGTTCCGCTTCGTGGACGAGCTGCTCGAGCTCTCCGCGGAGCGCGCGGTCGGCCGCCATCGCTGGCGCCCCGACGCGGACTTCTACCGCGGCCACTTCCCCGGCAACCCGGTGACGCCGGGCGTGCTGCTGGTCGAGTCGATGGCCCAGTGCGGGGTCGTGCCGATCGCGCTCTTCCTCTTCTACCGCGACCTCGACGAGGTGGAGGCGGAGAAGTTCCAGACGCTGTTCACCGACGCGCAGGTCGACTTCTCGGGCGTGGTGCGCCCCGGCGACGTCGTGACCACCGAGTCGCGCGTGCTCTTCTATCGCCGCCGCAAGCTGAAGGTCGAGGCGACCATGACCGGTGCGGATGGGCGCGTGGTGTGCGCGGGCCAGCTCGCGGGCATGGGAGTGCCGCGATGAGGCGGCGCGTGGTGATCACGGGCCTCGGCGTGCTCGCGCCCAACGCGAACGGCGTGCCCGCCTTCGACGCCGCGCTGCGGGCGACCCGGAGCGGGCTGCGCACCGTCGACTTCATGGTGAAGCACGGCTTCGCCTGCACCGTGGGCGGCATTCCGCAGGGCGTCGACGAGCTGGCGAAAGCGCTGTTCACCGAGGAAGAGCTGCTCGCGATGAACGCGATCCACCGCTACGCGGCGGTCGCCTCCGTCGAAGCGTGGGCCGACGCGGGCCTCGAGCGCCCGAAGTTCGGCGACGAGCGCGTGCACTGGGACACGGGCGCCGTGCTGGGCACCGGCATCGGCGGCATGGACACGGTGGGCGAGCGCGTCGTGCCGCTCGTGAACGACAACAAGGTGAGGCGCCTCGGCTCGACCTCGGTCGAGCAGGTGATGGCGAGCGGCCTCTCGGCGCGCGTGTCGGGCATCCTCGCGCTCGGCAACCAGGTGACGACCAACTCGAGCGCGTGCGCCACCGGCGCCGAGGCGATCGCGATGGGTGCGCAGCGCATCCGCGCGGGCCTCGCGGAGCGGATGCTGTGCGGCGGCGCCGAGGTGCCGACGCCCTACAACTGGGCGGGCTTCGACGCGATGCGCGTGCTGAACCGCAGGCACAACGACCAGCCCGAGGCGGCCTCGCGGCCGATGAGCGCGAGCGCGGGCGGCTTCATCCCCGGCGCCGGTGCGGGCGCGCTCGTGGTCGAGAGCCTCGACGCCGCGCAGGCGCGCGGCGCGCGCATTCACGCCGAGGTGCTCGGCGAAGCGACGAACTGCGGCGGCCATCGCGGCGGCGGCAGCATGACCGCGCCGAATCCCGAAGGAGTCCGCCGCTGCATCCAGCTGGCCGTGGCGGACGCTGGCATCACGGGCGCCGAGGTCGACGCGATCAGCGGCCACCTCACGGCGACGGGCGCCGATCCGCGCGAGGTGGCGTCCTGGTCCGCGGCGCTCGGCCGCGGCGCCGACGACTTCCCGTGGATCACCTCCACCAAGTCGCTGGTCGGGCACACGCTCGGCGCCGCGGGCGCGATCGAGTCCGTCGCGGCGGTGCTGATGCTGCGCGGCGGCTACGTGCACGGCTCGAAGAACTGCGAGGACGTGCACCCGGAGATCGCGCCGTTCGCCGCGTCGATCCCGCACGTGACGAAGGCGCTGCCCGGCCTGCGCACGATCATGAAAGCCGGCTTCGGCTTCGGCGACGTCAACGCCGCGCTCGTGCTACGCAAGTGGAGCGCGTGACCGCCCCGTTTTTCAAGCCGCGCCCGCGGCCCCAACAGTTCGAGGAGAAGACCCATGCAAGCTGCCGAGATCCAATCGCGCGTGATCAAGATCCTGACGCCGTACGTCAAGGACACCGCGGCGCTCGCGAAGGCGAGCCCGGCCACGAACATCCTGGAAGACCTGAAGGTGAACTCGGCGCGCCTGGTCGACGTCGTGCTCGCCTTCGAGGACGAGTTCGACATCGAGATCGCCGACGAGGACGTCGACAACGTGAACACCATCGGCGACTGCGTCGACTTGATCTCGCAAAAGATCTGAGGCCCGCTTGGCCGATGGGCTGTCCGCGAGCGACGTGCGCGCGCTGCGCGTACAGCGCGCGGTGTCTCGCGCGCTCTCGCCGTTTTGGATTCCCGTCTTCGTCAGCCTGATGGCGCTCGCGTTTCGCTGGCGCGTGGAAGGCGCCGGCCAGCTGCGCAGGCAGTACCGGCAGATCCGCGAGCAGTCCAGGGCGCCGCTGCTGCTCTGCGCCAACCACTTGACCATGCTCGACTCGTTCGTGATCGGCTGGGCGCTGGGCGGCTCGTGGTTCTACCTGACGCACTTCTCGTCGCTGCCCTGGAACACGCCCGAGCGCGTGCACTTCGCCTCCACCTGGTGGAAGCGCGCGCTCACCTACCTGCTGAAGTGCGTGCCGATCACCCGCGGCTCCGACCGCAAGGAGGTCGCGCTCGTGCTGGAGAAGGTCCAGTACCTGCTGCGCAGCGGCGAGGTGGTGATGGTGTTCCCCGAAGGCCAGCGCAGCCGCAGCGCGCGCGTCGAGCTGGACAGCGCCGCCTACGGCGTCGGGCGCATCGTCTCCTCGGTGCCCGGCTGCCGCGTGCTGTGCCTGTACTTGCGCGGCGACGGCCAGCACGAGATGACCGACGCGCCCGCGCGCGGCGAGGTGTTCCGCGGCCGCCTGGCGCTGATCGAGCCGAAGAGCGATCAGCGCGGCCTGCGCGGCTCTCTCGACATCTCGCGCCAGATCGTCGCGAAGCTCGTGGAGCTCGAGCGGAGCCATTTCGATGATCGGCAATGACGTCGTCGACCTGGCGCAGCGCAGTACGCAACCGGGCGCGCGCCACCCGCGTTTCGACGCGCGCGTCTTCGGCGCGCGCGAGCGCGCGCTGATCGGGGCCGACGCGACCCAGCGCGTGCGCTGGGTGCTGTGGGCCGCGAAGGAGGCCGCCTACAAGGCCGCGAAGAAGCTCGACGCAGCGCTGGTTTGGGCGCCCGCGCGCTTCGAGGTGTCGCTCGACTCGCGCACGAGCGGCCGCGTGCGCCACGGCGCGCGCGAGCTCACGCTCCGAATCGAGGAGAGCGACGACTGGGTGCACGCGATCGCGCGGGCAGAGCCGAGCGCCGGCGACGAGCGCCATGCGGTCGCGGAATGCTCGGGCGACGGCGCGTCGCAGGCGGTACGCGCGTTCGCGCGCGCGTGCGTCGCGGCGCAGCTCGGCGTAGCGGACGAGCGCGTGACGATCGCGCGCCGCGGCCGCGTGCCCGTGCTGTGCGTCGACCGCGCTCCGGCGCGCGCCGACCTCTCGCTCTCGCACCACGGCCGCTTCGTCGCCTTCGCCTGCGAGCTCTCCGAGCCGGCCGCTGCCGCGAGGCTCGCGTCGTGACGCGCGTGCACCCCATCCGGCGCCTCGCGATCGTGAATCGCGGCGAGGCCGCCATGCGCTGCATCCGCGCGGTCAAGGCGCTGCGCGCGCAGGAGGGCTGCGAGACGCTGGCGGTCGCGCTCTACACCGAGATCGACCGCGACGCGCCCTTCGTGCGCCACGCCGACCTCGCGGTCGCGATGCCCGCGCCGCGCGGCGAGGTCGCCGCCTACCTCGACTACGACGGCCTGATGACCGCGCTGCGCGCGGCGGGCGCCGACGCCGTGTGGCCCGGATGGGGCTTCGTCTCCGAGCACCCGGCCTTCGTCGAGCGGCTCGAGCGCGCGGGCATTCGTTTCCTCGGGCCGTCGCCGGTGGCGATGCTCGCGCTCGGCGACAAGATCGGCTCGAAGCATCTCGCGGAAGAAGTCGGCGTGCCGGTGACGGCGTGGAGCCAGGGCGTCGTCGAGAGCGAAGCCGACGCCGAGGCGTGGGCGAAGCGGATCGGCCTGCCGGTCGTGGTCAAGGCGTCGGCGGGCGGCGGCGGCCGCGGCATCCGCGTCGTCGAGTCGATCGAGCAGGTCGCACCCGCCTTCCGCAGCGCGCGCGCCGAGGCGAAGAGCGCCTTCGGCGACGGCCGCCTGTTCATCGAGCAGAAGGTCTCGGGTGGCCGGCACATCGAGGTGCAGATCGCCGGAGACGTCCACGGCCACGTGCTCGCGGTGGGCTGCCGCGACTGCTCGGTGCAGCGCCGGCACCAGAAGGTGCTGGAGGAGGCGCCGCCGCCCGGGCTCGCGCCCGGCGTGCGCGAGGCGCTCGAGGCGGCGGCGGCGAAGGTCGCGAAGCGCGTCGGCTACGTGGGCGTCGGCACCGTCGAGTTCCTGGTCTCGGGCTCGCATTACTTCTTCCTCGAGATGAATCCGCGGCTGCAGGTGGAGCACGGCATCACCGAGGAGCTGACCGGGCTCGACCTCGTGCAGATCCAAATCCGCATCGCGCGCGGCGAGTCGCTCGCGGACGTGAAGCTGCGCGAGCACGGCTGGGCGATCGAGGCGCGCGTCTGCGCCGAGGATCCGGACCAGGGCTTCCTGCCCGCGCCGGGGCGCATCGCGCGCTTCGATCCCGCGCTCGGGCCGCGCATCCGCGTCGACACCGGCTACGTGCAGGGCAGCACGGTGCCCGCCGCCTTCGACTCGCTGATCGCGAAGGTGATCGCCACCGGCGCCGACCGCGAAGAGGCGCGCGCGCGGCTCGCGGCGGCGCTGGGCGATTTCGACCTGGTCGTGGAGGGCGGCGCCACCAACAAGGGCTGGCTCGCCGAGATCCTCGACCACGCCGACTACCGCAAGGGCGGCGTCGACACGACCTGGCTCGACCGCTTCGCCCTGGCGCGCGAGCGCGACGACGCGCTCGCCTCGCCCGCGCTGGTGGCCGCCGGCATCATCGCTTATCAGGCCGCGCGCGCGCGCGCCCGGCTCAACTTCTTCAGCCAGGCGGCGTTCACCAGCGAGAGCGTGCCGGTCTCGAGCGGGCAGCAGATCGACCTCGGCTTCGGCGGCGAGCAGTACCGGCTCGAGGTCTACGCAATCGGCGGCTGGCGCTACCGCGTGCACGAGGGCGGGAGCGCGATCGCGGCGACGCTGCGCGAAGAGGGCGAGCACACCGCGCGGCTCCAGCTCGGCGAGCGCGTCTATCGCGTCGCCTACGACGTGGGGGAGGCGAGCCTGCGCGTCGAGCTGGAGGGCCGCGCCTTCCGCTTCGACTCGCAGTCCGCCGGCCAGGTGCGCGCGGCGGCTCCCGCGATGGTGGTGGCGGTGCACGTGCAGCCCGGCGATGCGGTGAGCGCCGGCCAGACCATCGGCCTGCTCGAAGCGATGAAGATGGAGGTCGCCTTCGACGCGCCCGTCTCCGGCACGGTCACCGAGGTGCTGGTGCGCAAGGGCACGAAGGTCGCCGCCGGCGACGTGCTGCTGGTGATCGAGCCGCACCAGGACGAGGCGGCGGCGAGCACGTCGAGCGTGGCGCGCCTCGCCCTGCCCGACCTCGCGGATCCCCTCGAGCCGCTGTTCCGCGCAGACGCTGGCGAGCGCCTCGGCGCGCCGGATCTCGCCGCCGCCGCGCGCGCGTCGGGAGCCGACCTTCGCGCGGCGCTCGCGGCCGTGCGCGACGAGTCGCGCCGCGCGCTGCTCGGCTACGACGTGAACCCCGCGCGCGCCGAGAAGCTCGCCGAGTTCCTCGAAGCGCCTCTGCCCGACGACCTGCCCGACGCGTTCTACGCCGAGCTGGCGGAGGTGCGGAACGAGCTCGCGCTCGTCGCCGACGTCGCGCGGCTCTTCATCCGCTCGCCAGCCGCCTCGGTGTCCGGCGAGCTCGGTCCGTCGAACGACGCGCGCCTGCGCATGTTCGCACGGCGCGTGCGGGCGGGTGGCGCGGGCATCGCCGAGGAGTTCCTGGCGCTGGTGCGCGCGGCGCTCGCGCACTACGGCGTCGAGAGCCTGGACCACGGCGACGCGCTGGAGCGCGCCGTGCTGCGGCTGCTCGCGTCCCAGCAGCATCCCGAGCTGCGCGACCGGCTGGTGCTGGCGATGCTGCGCCGCAGCGCTGCGCTCGCGCGCCACGGCGTGCCGCTCGCGGAGGACGCGAAGCTCGCGCGCGCGCTCGACCTGCTCGCCGGCATGCGCGGCCTGTTCTCGAACGCGGTCGCCGACGCTGCGATCGAGGCACGCTACGTGATCTTCGAGCGACCCGACATCGAGCGGCTCGCGGAACGCTCGAGCAAGCAGGTGCAGGCGTATCTCGACGCGGCCGAGGCAGAGCCCACTGCGCCGCCTGCCGAGGTGCTGCTCGACCTCGCCGGCGTGCAGCGCGCGGTGTTCGACCGCGTGGGCGGCTGGATTTCCGACGCCGACCCGCGCCGGCGCGCGATCGCCCTCGCTGCGCAGCTTCAGCGCGCCTACGCGCCCGAGGAGGCGATCGCGCAGCTCTCGTTCCGCGAGGCGGGCCGTTGGATCGAGCGCATGGACTTCGCCCCCGGCCGCGTCGTGCTCGGCGCGACCTGCTCGCTGGCGGAGCTCACGGAGACGCTGCGCGTCGTGGTGCGCGCGGCGGAGTCCTCGCGCGAGAGCCACGACTGGCCGGCCGTGTTCGCGCTGGAGCTGTTCGCGGCGCTGGGCGAGGAAGAGGCCGCGCCGGACGTCACGGCGCTCGTGACGCCGGCGCTCGAGGGCACCCTCGCGGCGAGCCGCGTGACGATCACGCTCGTGAGGCCGGGCGGGCCGGACCTCCACTTCACTTTCGCGCCCACGCCCGGCGGGTTCCGCGAGGACGAGAGTCTGCACGGCATGCACCCGGAGGCCGCGAAGCGCGTCGACCTCGCGCGCCTCGCGGAGTTCTCGCTCGAGCGACTGGCCGCGCCCGAGGGCCTCTACGCGTTCTGGGGCAAGAGTCGCGAGGACGCGAGCGACGAGCGCGTGTTCGTGCTCGGCGACCTGCGCTCGCGCTCGCCGGATTCGGGACGCGAGGCGGCGTTGCACGTGCCCGCCTTCGAGCACTTGTTCTTCGAGGCGACGCGCGCGCTGCGCAACCATCTGGCGCTGCGCGACCCGCAGCGGCGTCTGCAGTGGAACCGCATCGGCATCTTCCTCGCGCCGGAGATCGTGCTCGACGCGAGCCTCGCCGACCGGCTCTCGCGCAAGCTCGCGCCCGCCACGCGCAACCTCGGCCTCGAGAAGGTGATCGTGCGGCTGCGCACACTCGACCGCGCCGACCTCTCGGCGCCCGCCGTCGAGCGCGAGCTCGTGATCGCGAACATCACCGGCTCGAACCTCACGCTCGAGGTGCGCGAGCCGCGCCGCGAGCCGCTGCGCGCCGCCTCGTTCTACGAGCGCAAGGTCGTCGAGGCGCGGCGGCGCCGACTCGTCTACCCGTACGAGATCGTGCGCATGCTGACCGGCTCGCACGGCGACACCGCGGGCGACGGGGAGCTGCCGGTAGGCAGCTTCGAGGAGTGGGATCTCGACGAGCGCGGGCGCGCGGTGCCCGTCGCGCGGCCCTATGGCCGCAACGGCTGCGCGATCGCGTTTGGCATCGTGACCACGCCGACCGACAAGGTGCCCGAGGGCATGGCCCGCGTGATCGTGCTCTCGGATCCGACGCTCGGCATGGGCTCGCTCGGCCCGCAGGAGTGCGATCGCGTCGTCGCCGCGATCGACCTGGCCGCACAGCGCGGGCTGCCGGTCGAGTGGATCCCGGTGTCGAGCGGCGCGCGCATCGCCATGGACAGCGGCACCGAGAACCTCGACGCCACCGCGCGAGTCGTGCGCCGCATCATCGAATTCACCCAGGCGGGCGGCACGATCCACGTGATCGTCGCCGGCGTGAACGTGGGCGCGCAGAGCTATTGGGACTCGCTCGCGACGATGCTGATGCACACGCGCGGCGCGCTGATCATGACGCCGGGCGGCTCGATGGTGCTGACCGGCCGCGCCGCGCTGGAAGCGTCGGGCGCGGTGAGCGCCGAGGACGAGCAGGCGATCGGCGGTTTCGAGCGCATCATGGGCCCGAACGGCGAAGCCCACTACTACGCGACGGACATTCGCGACGCGTATCGCATCCTGTTCGAGCACTACCGCCACACGTACGTGGTGCCCGGCGAAAAGGGGCCGCGCCCCCAGCCGACGACGGACGCCGACGCCCGCGACGCCGGCGCGACGCCGACGCCGGGCGGCGAGTTCGCGCGCGTGGGCGAGATCTTCGACGACGCCACGAACCCGGGCCGCAAGCGCCCGTTCTCGATGCGCCCGGTGATGAGCGCGGTGATCGACCAGGACAGCCCGCATCTCGAGCGCTGGCGCGCGTGGGTGGGCGCGGAGACCGCGATCGTCTGGGACGCGCATCTGGGCGGCCAGCCCGTGTGCCTGATCGGCATCGAGAGCCAGTCGATCGTGCGCGAGGGCTACCGGCCGCTCGACGGCCCCGCGACCTGGACCGGCGGCACGCTCTTCCCGCTCTCCTCGAAGAAGGTGGCGCGCGCGCTCAACGCAGCGAGCGGCAATCGGCCGGCGGTGATCCTCGCGAACCTGTCGGGCTTCGACGGCTCGCCCGAGTCGATGCGGAAGATGCAGCTCGAATGGGGCGCCGAGATCGCGCGCGCCGTCGTGAACTTCGAGGGGCCGATCCTGTTCCTCGTCGTCTCCCGCTACCACGGCGGCGCTTACGTGGTGTTCTCGCGCGCGCTGAATCCGCGCCTGCGGGCCGCCGCGCTCGAAGGATCGTTCGCGAGCGTGATCGGCGGCGGCCCGGCGGCGGCGGTGGTGTTCTCGCGCGACGTGCGCGCCCGCGCGGCGGCCGACCCCCGCGTGCGCGCCGCCCAGCCGGGGCGCAACGCCAGCGAGGAGACGCGGGCGCGCTTCGAGAAGGTGCTCGAGGAGGTGCGCCTCGAGAAGCAGGCCGAGCTGGCGGAGGAGTTCGACCGCATCCACTCCGTGCAGCGCGCGAAGGACGTGGGCTCCCTCGAGTCGATCGTGCCGGCGCGCGAGATGCGCGCGTTCCTGATCGGCCTGCTGCGCGAGGAAGCCGCGCGCTGACGCCGAGTGGCCCTTTGGGGTCAGACCCCAAAGGGCCACTCTCAACGCGGACCCCGGGCCCGCCGCTATCTTGGCCTGCCTTGCAACGGGACGTCGCGATGCGCCTCGGCCGAGGGCAACACAGCAAGCAGGAGACCCGCCGCGGGCGCGGCGGCGCGATTCCCCTGCTCTCGCCCGAAGAGGTCGAGCACATGCGCGCCGCCGGCCGGCTCGCGGGCCGGCTGCTGGACGAGGTGGCGAAGATCATCCGCCCCGGCCTCGACACGCTCTCGATCGACGACTTCATCGACGCGTTCACGCGCGATCACGGCGCCGTCTCCGCCACCCTCGGCTACGGGCACCCTCCCTACTCGCGCTGCAGCTGCATCTCCATCAACGACGTCGTCTGCCACGGCATCCCCGACGCCAAGACCGTCCTGCGCGACGGCGACATCGTGAACGTCGACGTGACGCCCAAGCTGAACGGCTACCACGGCGACAGCTCGCGCACCTTCCTGGTGGGCGACGTCGCCCCGAAGGCGCGCCGCCTCGTCGCCGACACCTACCACGCCATGTGGCTCGGCATCCGCGCCGTGAAGCCCGGCGGCACCACCGGCGACATCGGCCACGCGATCCAGACCTTCGCCGAAGCCCAGGGCTACGGCGTCGTGCGCGAGTTCACCGGCCACGGCACCGGAAAGCTCTTCCACACCGCGCCGACCATCTTCCACTACGGCAAGCCCGGCGACGGCGACAAGCTCGTGCCCGGCATGACCTTCACGATCGAGCCGATGATCAATCTCGGCCACTGGAAGACGGAGATCCTCGAAGACCGCTGGACCGCGGTGACCGCCGACGGCTCGCTCTCGGCGCAGTTCGAGCACACGGTGCTGGTGACGGAGACCGGGGTCGAGCCGCTGACGCTGGGAGAGGGAGAGAAGGCGCCGGTCTGAGCCGCAGCGCCGGCTTCCTCACCTCTTCACCAACCCCAGCAGCGTCTCGAGCGCCCCGTTCAGCTCGTCCTCCGCGATGTTCAGCGCCGGGAAGAGCCGCATCACGTTGCCCGCGGTGACGTTCACGAGCACGCCCGCGGCGAGCGCGCGCTTCGCGAGCGTGCCCGCCTTTTCGAGGTCGCGCAGCTCGAGGCCGAGCAGGAGGCCGCGCCCGCGCGCCTCCACGGCGTGTGCGGGATTCTCCGCTGCGAACGCGCGCAGCCGCGCGAGCAGGCGCTCGCCCACGGCGGCGGCGCGCTCCGCGAGCTTCTCCTCGCGTACGATGCGCAGCGTCGCGAGCGCCGCGGCGCAGGCGAGCGGGTTGCCCACGTAGGTGCCGCCATGGTCGCCGAGCTTCACGGTGGCGGCGACCTCCTCGCTGCACACGAAGCCGGCGATGGGGAAGCCGCCGCCGAGGCCCTTGCCCAGGGTGAGCACGTCGGGCACGACGCCGTCGTGCTCGAGCGCGAGCATCCGGCCGGTGCGGCCCATGCACGTCTGCACCTCGTCGAGGATCAAGAGCGCGCCGCTGGCGTCGCACAGCTCGCGCAGCCGCTGCAGGTAGCCCGGCGGGGCGGGGTGCACGCCGCCCTCACCCTGCACGGGCTCGACGATGAACGCGGCGGTCTCGCCATCGATTGCGCTCGCGGCAGCGTCGGCGTCGCCGAACGGCACGTTCACCGGTTCGGGCAGGAGCGCCCGGTACGGCTCGCGGTGCTTCGCCTGGCCGATCACCGAGAGCGCTCCGAGCGTGCGGCCGTGGAAGGAGTTCAGCGTCGAGACGAACTTGCGCCGGCCGGTGGCGCGGTGCGCGAGCTTGAGCGCGCCCTCGACGGCCTCGGTGCCCGAGTTCACGAAGAACGAGCGCGTGAGCTTGCGCGGCGCGATCTGGGCGATCGCCTCGGCCAGGTCGAGCTGCGGCAGCGTGTAGAAGACGTTCGTCGTCTGCATGAGCCGCCCGGCCTGCTCGCTGATCGCGGCCACGAGCGCGGGATGGCAGTGGCCGATCGCGCACACGCCCCAGCCGGCCGTGAGGTCGACGTATTCGCGCCCCTCGACGTCGGTGACGCGCGAGCCGCTACCCGAGACGAGCGCGACGGGCATGCGTGCCGCCACGGGCAGGATGTGCTTGGCCTCGCGCGCCCGAACGTCTTCGAACTTCACGTGCTCGTCTCCACGGCAAAGGGGCGCGCAGTGTAGAACGCCTCGCGCGCGCATCCGCCGGACAATTCGCGCCGCCCATGCTCGCTCGCGCCCGCACATCGGCGCCCACCGGCGAGCCGGCGCTGACGCGATAGCCTGCGCGCGCTCGGAGGCCCCGGTGCGCGACGCGATCCTGCTCGAGGGCGTGCAGATTCCCGCGGCGCTCGGCGTGACGGCGGCCGAGCGACGCATGCGCCGGCCCGTGCGCCTCGACGTCGAGCTCGAGCGCGATCTGCGCGCCGCAGGGCGCAGCGACCGCATCGCGAGCACGATCGACTACGAGGCGATCTACGACGCGATCGAGAAAGTGGCCGCGGGACAGGATCACCGGCTGGTCGAGGCGCTGGCGGAGCGCATCGCGGAGGCGCTGCTCGCGGGGTTCCCGGTCGATGCCGTGACCGTGAGCGTGCGGAAGTCGCGTCCCTTCGCGGGCGTGGTGGAGCACGCGGGCGTGCGCATCCGGCGCGAGCGGGGCGCGTGACGGGAGCGGGCGCGGCGCCCACGGTGCGGCGCGTCGCCGCTGCGGACGTGCGCCCACTGCGGCAGCAGGTGCTGCGCCCCGGCCGGCCCTTCGCGGAGACGGTGTTCCCGGGCGACGAGGATGCCGGCACCGCGCACTTCGCCGCCTTCCGCGGCGCCGAGCTGCTCGCGGTGGCGACGCTGCTCGACGCGCCCCACCCAGAGCGGCCGGGCGTCGCCGCCTGCCAGGTGCGCGGCATGGCGAGCCACCCGATCGTGCGAGGCGGCGGCTTTGGCGCGGCCGTGCTCGCAGCCTGTCTCGCAGAGGCACGCGCACGCGGCGCCGCGCTGGTGTGGTGCAACGCGCGCGAGCCCGCAGTCGGCTTCTACCGGCGCGCGGGCTTCGCGACGATCGGTGAGCGCTTCGAGATCGCCGGGATCGGGCCCCACTTCCGCATGCAGCTCGGCTTGCTCGAATCTTCGGTCACGCCGCCCGCCTGAGCGCGAACGGTATGCTCGCCCGCGCGCCTCTTCCCGCGGCGCCGTCAGGTAAGGCCATGCAAGCGCCCGCCGCGAAACCCGACCCGCTGCTGATCCTGTGCTCGTACTACCGGGACGCCGAGCTGCGCGGGTCGAATCTGATCTACCGCATGCTGCGCATGCTGCCCGACGGCGAATCGCAGCTGCTGCTCACGGAGCACCTCGCCGACGAGACGCGCCACGCCTGGCTGTGGACCGAGCGCATCCAGGCGATGGGCGCCGCGCCGCTCCCGATCGAGGACGGCTATCAGGTGCGCATCGGCAAGCGCGCCGGCCTCCCGCGCCATCCCGTGGATCTGCTCGCGCTGACGGTGGTGGTCGAGCAGCGCGCGCTGCGCCGCTACCAGGAGCACCTGCGCCGCCCGGGCGTCGACGCACAGACGCGCGCGGTGCTCGAGGCGGTCAGCAAGGACGAGGGCTGGCACATCGACTGGATCCGCAAGAAGGGCCGCGAGCTGGCAGCAGCGGGCGGCACCCCCGATCGCTTCGACACCGCGCTCGAGCGCTTCCGCGCTATCGACCGCGAGGTGTGGGCGGAGCTCGAGGAGTTCGAGCGCTCGCTGGGGAGCCCGGGCTGACGCGCGCCGGGGATGCGCGTGCGCCGGAGCTGGAGGTGCCGCCCGCGCCTCGCCGCAGCGCGCTCGGGCTCGCGTCTCGGACACTGCTGAGCGCGCTCGCCGTTTTGCCCGATCGCAGCGCGCTCTCCGCCGGCGCCGCGTTCGGGCGCGCTTGGGCGGCAGCCGGACTGCCGCGCACGCGCGCCGCGCGCGTGAACCTGCGCATCGCGTTCCCGGAATGGAGCGAGGCCGAGCGCGAGCGCGTGCTGCGCGAGTCGTTCGCCAACCTGGGGCGCGCGTTGGTCGAGTTCTCGTGGCTCGGCAGGCGCGATCCGGGCGAGCTGGCCGCGCGCGTTCGAATCGAGGGCGCGCATCACGCGGCGGCGGCTCGCGAGCAGGCGAGGGGCGGCGGCGTGATCGTCCTGACCGCGCACTTCGGATCCTGGGAGCTGTTCGCCGCGGTGATGACGACGCACGGCTTCCCGATCACGATCGTGCAGCGCGCCCGCGACGACGCGGGCCTGGACGAACTGCTCCAAGAGCGGCGCGCCGAGAGCGGCGCTGCCTACCTCGCGCGCGGCAGCGCAGCGTTCGGCGTGCTGCGCGCGCTGCAGAGGGGCAACTTCGTCGCGCTGCTCCTGGACCAGAACGCCCACGCAAAGCGGGGCGTATTCGTGCCGTTCTTCGGCCAGCTCGCGGCGACCGGCGAGGCGCCCGTGCGGCTCGCGACGCTGAGTGGAGCGCCCGTGCTACCGGCATTCCTGCACCGCGATCGCGAAGACCCGCTGCGGCACGTCGCGCACTTTCGGCCGCCGCTCAGCCTCGTGCCCGGCGAGGGCGAGGCCGCGTGGCTGGAGAACGCGCGCCGCATGACCCGCGCGGTCGAGGACGAGGTGCGCGCGGCGCCGGAGCAGTGGACGTGGGCGCACAGGCGCTGGCGCACGCGGCCCGCGGGCGAGCCGCGCCCGCCCTACCGCCGCCCGAGCCGCACGCCGATCGGGGGCTAGCGGCGACGGCGCGGAGACGGGGACGTGGGCGCCTCGGGCTCGGCCGCGATCACGCAGTCCTTGCCGGCGCCCTTCGCCTCGTACAGCGCGCGGTCCGCGGAGTCGAAGGTCTCGTCCGCGGTCGTCGCGTGCTGTGCGACGCCGATCGAGACCGTCACGCGCACGTACTCCTCCGTCTCCGGGAGCGCGAAGCGATGCTCCGAGAGCACGCCCCGGATCTTCTCCGCGAGCGCGACCGCACCCTCGAGTCGCGTCTGCGGGAGCAGCATCGCGAACTCCTCGCCGCCGTAGCGCGCGAGGTAGTCGGTCTCGCGCACCTGCGCGTTCATGAGCTGGGCAGCCGCCGCGAGCACGATGTCGCCGGCGGCGTGGCCGTAGGTGTCGTTCAACGTCTTGAAGTCGTCGATGTCGATCAGCATGAGGCAGAGCGGCTGGCCGCTGCGATCGGCGCGTTTCACCTCGCGCGCGAACTGGTCGTGGAAGTGGCGGTGGTTGTGCAGGTGCGTGAGACCATCGGTGATCGAGAGCTGCTCCAACACCTCGTTTGCGCGCAACAGCTCCTGGTTGCGCTGCTCGAGCGCGCGTCGCTGCGAATCGAGCTGTCCGGCCATCTCGTTGAACGACTGGGCGAGCATCTGGATCTCGCCGTAGGCCCGCGGCAGCTCGACGCGCACGCCGCTCGCTCCGGAGGCGAGACGGCGCGCGCCCTCGGCGAGATCGTCGAGGGGCCGCATGCGGCGCTCGCCGATTGCGAACGCGACACCGCCCGCGAGTAGCGCGATGAAGACGCTCGCGATCACGATCGTCGTGAACGCGCCTGCCGGCGCGCTCGCCTCCGGCAGCGCGATCGCCAGACGCCAAGGCGTACCCGCGAAACGCCTGCGCAAGACGACGAAGCTCGCACCGTCGGGATCGCGCGCCGAAGCGAAGCCATCGGCACCCGCGAGATCCGCCGGCGGCTGCACGCCGGCGATCAGCGCCCCCGCCTCGTCGAGCACCGCGATGCGCGCGCGCGAGGTGCGGCCCAGCGAGGCGAAAGCGGCGCGCGGGTTCATCGCTCCCACCAGCGCACCGCGCTCGGCGCCGCCCACGATCGGCACGGGCACGAGCACGACGAGGTTCCCGTCGATGCGGGCGATCTCCGGCTTGTCGAGCGCGTACTGGCGCGCGTCGATCGCCCCCGCCCAGGTCTCCGGTAGCCAGCCCTCGGCGACGACGCTCGCGTCCGGATGCATCGAGCGACCGCGGAACAGCGCGAGCCCGAGCGCCTCGCGCTCGTCGCCGAGCTGCTGTGCGAGCAGGTTGCGGATCTCGCCGCTTCCCTTGCTGCCTCGCGCGAAGGCGGCCTCGAGCCGCGGGTCGCTCGCGGCGCGCGCGAGGTCGTCGATCTCCTGAGCGCGCCACGCCTCGAACGCGGCTTCCACGCGCTGGAACTCGCGATTCAGCTCCGCCTCGAGCCCGCTGCGCAGGCCCGCCTCGATCACCTGGAGCGCCGCGAGGCCGGTCAGCACTGCGGCCGCGAGACACATGCCGAGTACGAGCGAGCCCGTGTCGCGCGCAAGGCTCTTGCGGCGCCACGAAGAGGTGCGCGTTTCGACGGGTCCGTCGGGTTCCACTCGCCCTGCAAATCGGAAGGGGCGCAGGCGCGCTTGACAGCCAAGTTGCACACCCGGCGCCAGACGGGTGCGAATCCTGAGTCGGCGACTGAAGAATCGTGGCTCGCCCCGGGGGCTTCAGATAGTTTGCTTCGCCTTCGCGCCCGGAGCGCCTCCCGAATGCCCGCCGACCCGCAGCCGGTCGCCAACCTGAAGACCGCGTCCCTCGAGGAGATGTCCCCGAACGAGCGGATCAAGCTCGAGAGCCGTGGGCTGTTCTTCGTCGCCGACGGCAAGACCCCGCACACGTTCCTGGACGAGGTGCACAAGCTCGACAGCGGGGAGGAGGCGACGATCTCGGGGACTGCCAAGGAGCTGTCCAAGTTCTTCGGGATCTACAAACAGCAGGGCCGGGGCGAGCGCGGACGGAAGACGCACGACTACTTCTTCATGGTGCGCATCAAGAATCCCGCGGGTGGAAAGCTGTCCCCTACGCAGTGGATCGCGCTCGACGACGCGGCGGACCAATTCGCGGATGGCACCCTGCGGCTCACCTCGCGTCAGGCGATCCAGTACCACCACGTCTACGGGCCGAAGCTTGCGCCGCTGATGCGGCACTTGAACCGGAGCTACCGCGACGGCGCGACGGTTTCGGCCTGCGGCGACGTGAACCGCAACGTGATGGCGTCGCCGATCGACGAGCTCGATCCGAGCTGCGCGCCGCGCGGCCTCGCGCTGGCCCACGACATCGCCGCAGAGCTCACGCCGCGCAGCAGCTCCTACTTCCAGATCTTCGCTTCCGACGGCGAGGGGCGGAGCCTCGCAGCGGTGAACTCCGACGAGCCGATTTACGGACCGCAGTACCTGCCGCGCAAGTTCAAGATCGGCATCGCTCACCCACGCGACGGGTCGGTGGACGTGCGAACGCACGACATCGGCCTCGTGCCCGCCGACGAGCGCGGCGAGCGCTGGGACCTCTACACCGGTGGCGGCCTCGGGATGACCCACAACAACCCGCGCACCGCGCCGCTCCTGGGCGAGTACCTCGGGCGCATCGCGCGGGAACAGGTGGTGGACGCGTGTCGGGCGATCGTGCTGATCCAGAAGGAGAACGGCGAGCGCGGCGACCGCCGGCAGGCGCGCTGGAAGTACACCTTGCGCCGGCTCGGGGTCGACGCGGTCGAGAAGGAGCTGTGCGAGCGCTTCGGCATCGCGCTCGAGGACGCCGCTCCCGTGCGCATCGCCGACATGCAGCTCCACCTCGGCTGGCATGCACAGCGGGGCGGGGGCGGGTATTACGGCGTCTCCGTCGAAAACGGCCGGCTGAAGGGCGCGCAGCGGAAAGCCGTGCGCGAGGCGGTCGAAGCGCTCGGCTGCTCCGTCGTGCTGACGCCGCAGCAGGATCTGCTCCTGTGCGACGTGGCCGACCCCGGCAGCATCGAGCGCATCCTCGACGCCCACGGCGCAAAGCGACCGGAGACGATCTCGCGCGTGCGCAAGAACGCCATGGCGTGCCCTGCGAAGCCCACTTGTGGCCTCGCGATGACGGACGCGGAGAACATCCTGCCCCAGTACGTGGACGCGATCGAAGCGGCGGGCCTGGGCGGCGTCGACGTGGTGATCCGCATGACCGGCTGCCCCAACAACTGCGCGCGCCCGCCGTCCGCCGAGATCGGCATCTTCGGCTACGGGAAGAACGACCACGTGATCCTCGTTGGCGGAGCGCGGAACGGGGAGCGGCTGGCGCACACGCTCTACGCGCGCATCGCGGAAGAGCAGATGGTTACGGCGCTGGTCGGGATCGTGCGGGCGATCCGCGACCACGGCGCCGGCCTGCCCGCCGGCGACTTCCTGCAGCAGGTGGATCCAGCGCAGCTCCGCGCCTGGGTGGGCATCGCCGACGGTAAGTGAGCGCGCGGCGAGGCTGCGCTCGCCGCGTAGCCGGCGGTTCCCCGCAGCGAGGTATGCTGGCGTGTTCGTGACTTCACCCACCCAAAGCCGAGCGGAGGCGATCGCGCGGGACGCCCTCGAAGCGGGGCGCCTGGCGCGCGGGGATGCGCTGTGGCTCGCCGAGCGCATGCGCGAGCCGGTCGTACGCGGCGCCGTGTTCGAGGCGGCGGCGGAGAGCACGCGGCGAGCGCAGGGAGACGCGGTCACCTTCTCGCGCAACGTCTTCATCCCGCTCACGAACCTGTGCCGCGACCGCTGCGCCTACTGCACCTTCGCCAAGCAAGACGACTCGCCGGAGGCGAAGACGTACACGCTCGCCGAGGTGGCCGACGTGACGCGGGGCGGCATGCGCACCGGCTGCATCGAGGCGCTGTTCTGCCTCGGCGACAAGCCGGAGATCGCCTACCGCTCCTACCGCGAGTGGCTCGCCGGGATCGGCTTCCGCAGCACGGCCGAGTACCTGGTCGAAGGCTGCCGCGTCTCGTTCGAGGGCGGGATGCTCCCGCACACGAACGCGGGGATCCTCACGGCACGGGAGATGGCGGCGCTGCGGCGCTGGAATGCGTCGATGGGGCTCATGCTCGAGTCGGTGAGCCCGCGTCTGCGCGGCAAGGGGATGGCGCACCAGTACGCTCCCGACAAAGAGCCCGCCGTGCGCCTGCGCATGCACGAAGAGGCCGGCGAGCTGAAGATCCCGTTCACGACGGGGATGCTGCTCGGGATCGGCGAGAACCTCGAGGAGCGCGTCGACACGCTGCTTGCGATCCGCGACCTCGACGACCGCCACGGCCACATCCAAGAGGCCATCATCCAGCCGTTCCACCCGAAGCCCGGCACGCGCATGCGCTGGGCGGCTGCGGTGGCGGACGCCGAGGTCGCGGACTGGTGCGCGCTCGCCCGCCTCGTGCTCGGCCGCGAGATCAACGTGCAGGCGCCGCCGAATCTGTCGCCGGAGGCGTTCGGCGAGCTGCTCGCGGCGGGCGTCAGCGACTGGGGTGGCGTCTCGCCGGTGACCGTCGATTTCATAAACCCCGAGGCGCCCTGGCCCGCGCTGCGCGACCTGCGCGCGCGCACCGAGGCGCACGGACGCAAGCTCGTCGAGCGCCTGCCCGTTTACCCGAAGCACGCGCGGCGCCCCGAGTTCTTCGAGCCGAACGTCTACGAGGCCGTGCTGCGCGCCGCCGCCGAAGACTTCCACGCGCGCCCGCGCATGAGCCTGGAGGCCGCCTGATGCTGGAGCGACTGCTCGCCGACGTGAAGCCCGACTTCGCGCGCATGCTCGACGCGGCGCTCGCTGGCCGCGAGCTCGGGAAGGAAGACGTGGTCGCGATGCTGGCGGCGCAGGGCGCAGACCAGCACGCGCTCCTGCTCGCCGCCGACGCGGCGCGCAAGCAGGACAAGGGCGACGACGTCTCGTTCGTGGTGTGCCGCAACATCAACTTCACGAACGTCTGTTACGTGGGCTGCTCGTTCTGCGGCTTCGCGCGGCATCGCGACGAGCCCGACGCCTACGACCGCTCGATGGAGCAAATCCTCGCGAAGTGCGGCGACGCGGTCGCGCGCGGCGCCACCGAGGTCTGCATCCAGGGCGGCATCGACCCGCACAAGGACCACCACCACTACCGGCTGATCCTGGAGACGATCAAGGCGAAGCATCCGCAGCTGCACATCCACGCCTACTCGCCGGAAGAAATCAGCTACATGCAGAAGAAGAGCGGCTGGTCCTTCGAAAAGCTGCTCGTGTGGCTGAAGGAGGCCGGGCTCGGGACGATTCCCGGCACGGCAGCCGAGATCCTCGACGACTCGGTGCGGCGCCAGCTCTCCCCGAACAAGCTGATGACCGAGCGCTGGGTCGAGATCGTGCGCACCGCGCATCGCGTCGGGCTGCGCTCGACGGCGACGATCATGTACGGCCACCTCGAGAAACCGCATCACGTGGCGACGCATCTCGAGCGCGTCCGCGAGCTCCAGAAGGAGACAGGCGGCTTCACGGAGTTCGTGCCGCTCGGCTTCATCCACGAGAAGAACACGCTCGGGCACGTCGACATCACGCGCCCCGGGCCGTCGGCGGCCGAGGATCTGAAGATGATCGCGGTCGCCCGCCTCTTCCTGCGCCCGCACATCCAGAACGTGCAGATGTCGTGGGTGAAGATGGGCCCGAAGCTCGCGCAAGTGGCGCTCACGGCCGGCGCGAACGACTTCGGCGGCACGCTGATGGAGGAGTCGATCAGCCGCGAGTCCGGAGCGGACTTCGGCGAGAATCTCGCACCCGAGGAGATGCGGCGCCTGATCCGCGAGGTGGGGCGCACACCCGTCGAGCGCAGCACGACCTATCGGATCCTGCGCCGCTTCGACGACCCGGCGAACGATCCGCCGTCGCTCGAGCCCGAGCACCTACGTCCGATGGCGGGCCCCGCGCGCTTCCGCAGCGACGAGAGCATCGCGCGCGTGCGGGAGCGGATCGCCGCCGAGGCGAGTTGAGCGCGGGCGGGATGGCGTCGCTGGCGGGTGAGACGCCAAGACGTTTCTCCAGCTCCGCGCACCGGCATCGGCGCACTCGAGGCGCGGGCTCAGGACGGTCGTCGCGTTCGCCGCTCGAGTCGCGCCGCGAGCTCCTCGACCTGATAACGCAGCGGCGCTCGCTCGAGCAGCGCGCGCTCGACGGCGCGCAGGGCGTTGGCGACCGCGGGATGATCGCGACCCAGCGCGCGGCCGATCTCCGACAAGCTCGCGTTCGTGTATTGCCGGCACAGGTACATGGCGAGCTGGCGCGGCCGCAGCGTCGCGCGGCGCCGCGAACGGCTCGCGAGGTCGGCTCGGCGCACGCCGAAGAACAGCGCCACGGAATCGA
The DNA here is from genome assembly GCA_964460485.1 of uncultured Spirochaetales bacterium. Taxonomy (GTDB): domain Bacteria; phylum Myxococcota_A; class UBA9160; order UBA9160; family UBA6930; genus VGRF01. The sequence goes on along the minus strand of CAYWRY010000046.1, from coordinate 4,119 downwards.
TCACCTCGTCGATCGAGAGCGCGCCGCCATTCGGCCCCGCGACCTTGCGCAGCGCACTCTCCGCGAGGGCGCGATCGATCTTGCGCCCGAGCAGTACGGCGCTCGAGACGAGCTGCATCAGCACGCCCTCGAGGTCGCGCACGCTGCCGTGCACGGCGTCGACGAGCAGCTCGAGGCAGTCGTCGGGCAGTCGGAGGCCTCCGCGCGCCGCGCGATCGCGCAGGATGTCGCGGCGCAGCTCGCGGTCCGGCAGGTCGATCTCGGCGACGAGGCCGCTCGTGAGCTGCGACGAGAGCCGCGCGTCGAGGCGGGGCAACTCGCGTGGCAACCGATCCACGGTCAGCACCACGCGCGCGCCGACCAGCCGCAGGTGCTCGAGCGTGTGGAACAGCTCGAGCTGCGTCGCGTTCTTGCCCTCCAGGAACTGCACGTCCTCGAGCACGAACAGGTCGCAGTCGCGCCGGAAGCGCCGGCGGAAGGCGGGTGTGGTCTGCTCGCGGATCGAGACCATCAGCTCGCTCGTGAACGCCTCGGCGGACGTGTAGAGCGCGCGCTGTCCGCCCGCGCGCTTCGCCTCGTGGACGACGGCCTGCGCGAGGTGCGACTTGCCGGTGCCCGGCGGGCCGACCAGGCAAAGCGGGCCCGCGCCAAGTGCGCGTCCACGGGCGACGGCGAGCGAAGCCTCTCGCGCGAGCGCGTTGCCTGGACCGACGACGAAGGTCTCGAAGGTGTGCGGCAACGCGAGCTGCGCGGCGGGCACGGCGGGCGTGGCGCGTTGCGCGAGGCCCGGCTCCGTGCGGACGACGGCGGCGAGCGGCGACGCCGAGGCGGCTGCGAGCGTCGCCACGGCCGGCTCGGACGCAGCGAGCGAGATCGAGCAGGGCCGCCGCATCTCCTCCCCACCGCACGCCTCCCCCGACGCCGCCCGGTCGATCTCGATGCGCACCGGGACCGCTGCGCCCGACTCGCTCTCGAGGAACGCCACGATCGAGGCGAGGTAGCGCGTTCGCACGCGCTCCGCGTGGAACGCGGTGGGCGCCAGCAGGACGAGGCTGGTGCCATCCTCGCGGATCCGGAGGGGGAGGATCCACCCTTTCAGGGCGAGCGACGACATCTCGGCGCTGAGACGGCGGAGCGCGCCATCCCACGCCGCGAGGGGCGAGGGCATCCAGGGTCCGGGGAAGAAGTGGGGGTTTGGAGGGGTTCGGCGGGATCTGCCGGAAGGCTCCGTCAGAAGCCGTCAAAGCGCGGCGGAGTAGATCACTTCCCGGCGGGTCGGGCAAAGCGTCCGGCGCGCGATCGGGGCGGCGCCCCGACACCGGCGCGGTTCACGCGAAAAACCGTTTCAGCACTTAGGGAACCGGCGTTTCAATCCGGAAACTCGACGCCAAAACAAGGGGTTCTCGCCGTTCCGTGAAGCGCCTCCGTCCGCCGCACTTCGGTGTCACCCCTGCGCGCCGCTCGGGATTCGAGATTCGACCAATCGATAAGTTTTGATCTTTTTTGTTGAATTTCTATCGAACTCAGATGGCTGGCCAGGCGAGCGCTCAGTGGATGGTCGGCGCGCCGCCGCTCTGCCCCGAAGTCAGAGCCCGGTAGAACGCGAGCGTCTGCGCGACCCGCTCGAGGCGCTCCGCGGCGGTCGCAGCCTCCAGCAGCGCCTGCTTCTCGGGCCCCGGCAGACGCAGCGCATGTGCCACCTCGCAGGCGAAGCGCGCGTCGTCCAGAGTGTCGAGGCGGCCAAGATCGAGGCGGCCCCCCGAGCGCTCGCCCCCGACGATCGCGCGTAGCTCGCGCAGAACCTCGGCCCGGTGGGCCGCAGCGACTGCGCCGTCTCCCGCCGCCTCGTCCAAGAGCTCGACCTCCGCGACGCGGTACAAGCGTTCTGCCGGCCGCGGAGCCTCGCGAAGGACCCGGAAGCGCGCGGTCGCCTGAAGCAGAATCAGGTAGCGGCCGTCGGGCAGACTCTGGTGCTCGGCGATCAAGCCCGCGCAGCCGATCGCGAAGAGCGGCGGATCGCCGGCCATCTCGGCGAGCGCTTCGGGGCGTACGGTGGCCATGCCGATCCGGCGCTCTCCGGCGAGCGCGTCCGCGGTGAGCGCGCGGTAGCGCGGCTCGAAGACGTGAAGCGGCGCGACGCAGTACGGAAACAGCGCCGGGCTGGAGAGCGGGAAGAGCGGGAGCGTGTAGGTCGTCACGCGTTCACGATAGGGCGCGCAGCGGGGTTCCTCTCGTCGCGCGCGTGCCGACGGCGCTTGACGGCCGCGCGGCACGCCGAGACCCTGCGCCGGCGTGGAGCGCCACCGTCACGAGGACCTGCTGGCGCGGCTGAATCGCGACGCGGCCGCGCTCGCCGAGCGCTTCGGTCTGCGTTACCGCGCCATCGAGGCGGAGCTGCCGCGCGTGAATCGCCGCTACGGCGTTTGTTACGCCGACGGCACGATCCGCATCCGCCTGCGCCACGCAGCCACGGGCAAACCGCTCAAGTACTCGAGCCTCGTGAGCACGCTCTGCCACGAGCTCGCGCATCTGAAGCACTTCAACCACGGCTTGCGCTTCCAGCGCTTCTACCGGCAGATCCTGGAGTACGCGCGCGCAGCGCGGATCTACCTACCTGGCCCGGAGCTGGCCGCGAGAGCGACACCTCCGGCGCGACCCGCGCTGGCCCCACACCCGCCATCGCGACCCCGGCCGGTCGCCTTGCCGGCTACGCCGCCTCGCGCTCCCCGCGGCCCGCATCAGCTCGACCTGTTCGAAGCCTGAGGCGCCGGATCAGCGGCTCTGGGAGTCGTAGTCCTCGAGCGTGTTCGGGCCTTCGACCACCTCGACCTGGATGGAGTCGCAGGCGATCGCCTTGTCGAGGATCTCTTTCACGAGTCCTTCGACCGTCAGCTCGTCGTATTCCGCCATCGCGTCCTCGAGTGAAGGACCGCTGATGGTGAATGCGAGATGTGCCTTGATCCTGACGTCCATGCTGGCTCCGGCGCCCGTACTCAGCTGTCGACCGAGTCTCTCGCAACCCGTTCGGATCCTAGATGCGCGACAGCCTGTAAATACGCGAAAACAAAGAGGTATTCGGAACGGAGCCAAATCATACCGGACGCGTTTCGCGAAGGCTATGAAAAAACTACGTCTTTTCGCGCGTTTGCGCGGTTTCTGTCCCCCAGAACAGCTCACTCCGGCCGCGTGCCCTGCCGAAGTGCGAAGCGAAATGCAGCTCCGCGCCTGGCTCACACGACGGCTCCTCGACTGGCTCTCCGAGCCGATCCCCGCCTACGAGCGGCGCGTCTGGAACGATCCCCACGCACTGCGCCGCGCCATCCGGAAGGCCGACGTGATCCTGGTCGAGGGCGACAACCGAATCTCGGTCGTGATCAAGTACCTGACGCAGAGCAGCTGGTCGCACGCCGCGCTCTACATCGGCGACGAGCTGCTCCGGCACGGTGGCGAGGCCGCCGAGCGAGTTCGCCGGGACTTCGGCACCGATGCGGAGCACATGATCGTGGAGGCGCTGCCGCGCGGCGTGATCGCCGCGCCGCTCGCGAAATACATCGACTACAACGTGCGACTGGTCCGGCCGCACCGGCTGCGCCCCGAGCATCAAAAGCAGCTCCTCGACGACGCGATCGGCGCCATCGGCTGGCAGTACGACCTGCGCAACGTGCTCGACCTGCTCCGCTATCTGCTGCCGGTGCACGTCGTACCCCATCGCCTGCGCCGCGACGCCCTTCATTTCGGCAGCGGCGAGCCGACCGAGGTGATCTGTTCGAGCCTGCTCGGGCGACTGTTCGGCCGCGTCGGTTTCCCGGTTCTGCCCCAAGTCGAGCTCCCGGATCTCGGCCCAGAAGGACGCCGCGGGGGGTTGATCGGCCACGTGCTCGGCCACGAGAGCGAGCACTTCACGGGTCTGTTCCGCATGCGCCACCCGACGCTGTTGACGCCTCGCGACTTCGATCTCTCGCCCTACTTCGAAGTCGTGAAGTTCAATGCGATCGCGAGCGGCAACTTCGACTACGAGCGCATCCAGTGGGCGGCCGTCGCGGGCGAGGAGCCGGAGCTCTAGTCTGTTCTGTCCCACAAAGGTGTTGACACCTTTGGGCCGAGCGAAGGGAGGGTCAT
>CAYWRY010000045.1:0-29651 GCA_964460485.1 uncultured Spirochaetales bacterium | reverse complement strand
GGCTCGCAGATGGGCGGCCGCAGCCTGCGCGTGAACGAAGCCCAGGATCGCCGCGAGGGCGGCGGCGGTGGTGGCTACGGCGGCGGCGGTGGTCGCGGCGGCTACGGCGGCGGCGGTGGTCGCGGCGGCTATGGCGGCGGCGGTGGTCGCGGCAGCTACGGCGGCGGCAGCGGCGGTGGTGGTGGCGGCGGCTACGGCGGTGGCCGCGACCGCGATCGCGACCGTTACTAGTTCCAGCGATTAGGCCCGCGCGGGCCGCGACGCGCACACGCGGTTGCGGCCCGCGCGCTTCGCTTCCTCGAGCGCGCGCATCGCGCGCGCCGTGAGGCTGGCCCCGTCCTCGGGCTCGAGCCCCGTGCTCGCGATCCCGGCGCTGACGGTGACCACGATCTCCGCGCCGCCACGCGTCACGAAGCCGGCGCCTTCGATGCGCAGGCGCACGCGCTCCGCGACGACCGCCGCAGATTCGGCGTCGCAGCCGAGCAGCGCGACGACGAAGACATCGATGCCCCAGCGGCCGCACCAGTCCGTGGGGCGCAGCGTTGCCTGCAGCGTGCGCGCGGTGTGCGCGATCGCTTCGTCGAAGGCGTGGGCGCCGACGGCATCGGCGAGTCGCTTCGCCTCGTCCACGTCGAACGCGATCACGGCGAGGGGAATGCCTGCTGCGTTCGAGCGCAGCGCGGCGTCGGCCAAGGCGCACTGGGTCGCGGCGCGGCTCGCGAGCCCCGTGAGCCCGTCGAGCACCGCGCTGCGCTGGAGATGGCGCAGCGCGCGCACCAGGTCCTCTTCCGCCCGCGCCCGCACGGCCGCGCGCTCGTACCCGAGCAGCAGCTCACCGCAGGCGGCCTGGAGCGTCGCGAGCGCCGCGACCTCGCCGTCGGTAAAGCCCCCCGCGCTTCTCTCCAGCGCGATCACGCCCAGCAGCTCTCCGCGCGCGCAGAGCGGCAGCGCGAGCAGCGCGGGCAGCTCCGCGCTCGCGTCCTCGCGCGCGGGCGCGCGCGTCGCGAGGGCGCGGGCGATCGCTGCGCGCCTGCAGTCGAGCTCGTCGTCGCGGTTGCCGCGCGCCGCGGCCTCGCCGCAGCTCGCGAGGATCCGCGGAACCCCAGCACCGCGCGCGGGCGCCGCCCGCGCCGCGGCGAGCCCCGCGCTCGCGTCCGCCCGCGCGCACAGCTCCGCGAGCAGCTCGTGGAACAGCTCGTGCGCCGGGCGCAGCGGCCCGGTTGCGAACTCGCCGAGAGCGCGCGCAGCGAGGCGCAGCGCTTCGCGCTCGAGAGCGGCGTCGCTGGAGGCAAGGTCCATGCGCCCGTATCGGTTCGGTTTCTCGCTCGCCTGAGCGCGCCGCGCTCACGTCTGGGTGGCGCGTTCTCCCGCAACGGCGGGTTGGGTGGCGTAGAAGCGCAGCAGCAACACGAGTGCGAGCGCAGCGAGCGCGTGCCAGAGCGCGTGGCCCTGCAGCCAGCCGTCCGGCTCGCACCAGGCGCGCGTCACGTCCGCGAGCGAGAACGCGCCGGCCGCGAAGAGCACCGCGAGCGCGGCCCAATAGCTCGCGTACGCCCCACGCGCCGGACCGCCGCGCCGCCAGAGCGTGAGCTCCTGGCCGACGGACGCGAGGATTCCGACGAGGACCGTCGCCTGGATCGGGAAGCCGATGCGAAAGAGCGGCGGGATGCACGCGCTGGCGGTCGCCACGCCAACGACCCAGGCAACTCGCTCGCGTCGCGTCGTGAGCCAATCCAGTCGCACCGCGTTGCGCGCGAGCACGAGGCCGAGGAACGCGAACATCCCGACGTAGTCGAAGAACTGGAAGATCCAGGTGTAGGAGGCGTGGAAGGCGAAGGAGAAGACGCCCACCGCGGCGCTCGCGGGCGCGAAGTGCGCGAGGTCGGGGCGCGCGCTGCGGCGCGCGAGCCGCCACATGGCGAGCGCGCCGAGCAGATACGCGAGGTTCGACCAGGTGTCCGCGGGGTTCACGATCCACGCGCAGGCCTCGCGCTCGCACCAGTCGACGTTCGGCGGGGTGAAGCCGCTCCACGGGCAGCCCGGCGGGAGCGCGGGCGCGAGCTGCGGCGGCATGGGCGCAGCGTACGCGAGCGCGGCGTCAGGCGGCCTGCGAAGCGGCGAAGCGGCGCCGGTAGAGGCGCGGCGGCGCGAAGGCGAGCAGCGTGGAGGTCGCGAGGGTCGTGCCGGAGAGCGTGGTGACGATCAGCACCGCGGGCTCCTCGAGCGCGACTCGCCCCGTCACGATCGCCGCGGCGTTGGCGAGCGCGCCGAGCACCACGCTCGTCCCGAGCAGCGCGAACAGCCGGAAGCGGTCGTGAACGACGGGGTCGCCCAGTCCCAGCGCGCGCTGCTTGCCGAGCATGCGCGCGCGGGCTCCCGCCTCGAGGGCGCCCCAGCCATAGGCGATCATCGCGAGCCCCATCTGGAGCAGGGTCGGGTCGAAGGAGAGCTGCACGCCGGCGAGCGCGCTCTGCACGACGAACCCGAACACGAGCGCCGCCGCGAGCTCCCGCGCCCAGGCCGCCTCGGGCCGGAACACGCGCTGCACGAACACCACGCAGAGCGCGAAGCCCGCGCTCACGCAGGCGTTGCCCAGCCAGTCCACGATCTCGCTGCCGATGCGCGGCGCCGCGATGCGCAGCGGATAGCCGACGGCGACCGAGAGCAAGAGCGAAGCCCCCAGCAGCCGCTCCGGCAGCGCGCCCGTCCGTCGCGCGAGCGCGAGCAGCCGGATGGACACGATCCAGCCCACGACGGTTTGGAACGCGACGGCGAGCAGCGCGGCGAGCATGCGCTCTGCATCGGCGAGCGTACTCTTTCCTTGAACGTGTTCTCGCGAGGCGCCGTCAAGCCCCCTTTCGCCCCGAACGCTCTTCGGCCGAACGCTCAGCGCGCCGCGTCGAAGGTCGCGAGCGTGTCCGCGCACATCTCGGCGTAGCGTTCGAGCGGAAAGCTCTCGCGCACCGAGCCGATGTGTCCCAGCGCGGCGACGAGCCCCGCCCTCGCGTCGTCGTGCGAGAAGCCGAGCAGCGCTGCGTGGTGTGCGAGCTCGCGCGCGAGCCGCCCGCGCGTCAGGGCAAACGAACGCGCGGCCCGCACCAGGTCGAAGAACGGATATCCCGCCACACGCGAGGTGTCCCAGTCGATCAGCACGAAGCGGCGGGAGAACGGCGCCGCCCCCGGCGCACCCAGCAAGTTTCCGCTCCACAGGTCGCCGTGCATGAACACGTGGCGCGGAGCCCAGGCGCCCGCCGCGAGTCTCGCCCGTGCGACCCGCGCCGCCTCGCGCACGTGTGCGGGGAGCGCCGCCTCGCTCTCGGCGTGCGAGAGCGCCGCGTCGGTGCGCGCGCGCGTGGCCTCGCCGGTCGGCGCGGCTGTGTGCGCGGTCACCGCCCGCAGCCAGGCGATCAGCGCGCCCGCAAGCCAGCGGCGCTCGAGGCGGTCGAGCACGCGGTCGCCCAGTGGCCGAGCCGGCGGAAAGAACGCCCAGGATCGCCCCTCGGACTCTCCCTCCGCGTACGCGAGCACGACCACTGCGCCGAGCTCCGGACCCAGTGCATCGCGGGCTTCCCGGCCGCGGGCGCAGGCCCGCGCGATCAGCCCGGGTGCGCTGGCGGGCGCGCACAGCACGACGCCTCTCCGCTTCCCCCCGTCGCCAGTTGCGACCAGCTTCAGCGTCTCGTCGGCGATGCCCTTCGGCGCGGCGAAAGGCACGAGCGCGATCGCCTCTCCCAGCGCACGGGTGAGCGCGTCCTCGAGGGCGCGCCGAAGGTCACGGGGAAGCTCCTGGATCGCGGCGGCCATGGCGGCACCTTACGTCGTCGCCCCAAGAGCTTCTCGTGAGTGATTTCGCGGGGTCGGGCGGGGCGCGGCCAAGGGGCGGACGGAGACGGCCAAGGCGCGAGCGACTGGCGTGCCCTTGCTCGTTGGGCTGCCGGCCGTGCCTCGGCCGCCGCCCCGGCTCAGCGTCCTGCGCCCGCCTCCGTTAGCGTGCGCGCCCGCCATGGCCGCCCCGAATCCGACCGACGCGCGCTCGCGCGGCGCCCTCGTGAGCGTGTTCGGCGTCGTGATCGTCGACTTGGTCGGCTTCGGAATCGTGATGCCGATCCTGCCGTTCTGGGCGCGCGAATACGGAGCCTCGGCGACGACGCTCGGCTGGCTCGCGGCCACGTACGCCGCGGCGCAGTTCCTGTTCGCGCCGCTCTGGGGTGCGCTCTCGGATCGCGCCGGCCGGCGCCCGGTGCTGCTCGGCACGATCGCGGGCACCACGCTCTCGCTCGCGCTGCTCGCGCTGGCGAACGGCATCGCGATGCTGTTCGCGGCGCGGCTGCTCGCGGGGCTGTTCGCCGCGAACTTCTCGGTCGCCTCGGCTTACGTGAGCGACGTGACGCCGCCCGAGCAGCGCACCGGGCGCATGGCGCTGCTCGGCGCTTGCTTCGCGATCGGCTTCACGCTCGGGCCTGCGCTCGCCGGGCCGCTCTCCCTGCTCGGCGTTCACGCGCCGATCGTCGTCGCCGCGGCGCTCTCGGCGGCGAACCTCGTCTACGCGTGGCTGCGCCTCGCGGAGCCCGAGAAGCTCGACGTGGCCGGCGCTGCGGACGCGGCGCCCCCAGAAGCCGCGCGCGGCCCGCGCTTCGCCGCGCTGGCCGATCCGCGCGTGCGAGCGATCGCGCTGGCGAACCTGGCGTTCTCCCTCGCGGTCACGCAGCTCGAGTCGATGTTCCAGTACTTCATGGTCGACCGCTTCGGCTGGAACGCCTTTCGCGTCTCGCTGCTGCTGGTGGCGATGGCCGTCGTGATGGGCGGCGTGCAGGGCGGCATGCGCCGCATCGTCCCGCGCTTCGGCGAGGCGCGGCTCGTCGTCGCCGGTGCGCTCGCGATGGCGGCTGCGTTCGCGCTGATTCCCGAGATGACGAGCGTGGCGCTGCTCCTCCTGCCCCTCGCGCTCTCGGCGATCGGCCGCGCGATTGCACAGCCGAGCATGATGGGCCTCGTCTCGCGCGCGGCGCACGCGGGCAACCGCGGCGCCGTGATGGGTGCGTTCGCGTCGATGGCGTCGCTCGCGCGCGTGTTCGGGCCAATCGCCGCCGGCTGGCTCTACGATCGCGACATCGCCTACCCGTTCTGGCTGGCCGCGCTCTTCGTCTCGCTGGTGCTCGTCGTGCCTTGGCAGCGGCTGGCTGGTGAGCTCGGAGCGGCGCCTTCAGCCTGAGGCGTGCGTGCGGTCGGCCGCCAGCCGCGCACCGGTGTCGAAGCGGTAGCCGACGCCGCGCACCGTCTCGATCAGGTCGCGCGCGTCGCCGAGCTTGCTGCGGATCGACTTCACGTGGGTGTCGACGAGGCGCTCGGAGAGATGTGGATCGCCGTCGAGGGCGCGGAGCAGCTCGCTGCGCCGCACGACGCGCCCGCCGCTCAGCGCGAGGTGCTTCAGCACTTCGAACTCGCGCAGCGTGAGGCGCACGCGCTTGCCGCCCAACTCGGCGACGCTGGCGAGCAGATCGAGGCGCAGCGCGCCGAGCTCGATCTCGGCTGCGAGCGACGGGGAAGCGCGGCGCCCGCGCCGGCGCAGGATCGCGCGCACGCGCGCCGCCAGCTCGCGTGCGGAGAAGGGCTCGGCCACGAAGTCGTCGGCGCCGTTCTCGAAGGCCAGGATGCGGTCCATCTCGTCGGCGAGTGCGCTCACCACCACGACGGTGAAGGTGTCTCCGCTATCGAGCTCGCGGATGCGGCGGCAGAGGGCGAGGCCGCTCACGTCGCTGGTCTGCGCGGCCACGACGACCAAGGGCAAGTTCGCGTCGAGGCGAGCGAGGGCTTCCTTGCCGGAGGCCAGCGCCTCCACGGGGAGCGAGGCGAGCGCGAGCGCCGCGCAAACGCGTTCCCGCCATTCGGCGGGCTCTCCGATCGCCAGCGCTCGGTTGCTCTCGGCCATCGCTCTCGCTCACGCAGGAATCGCAAGCTGCCAGGGGCATGAGACGGCTCTGTGAGCAGCGCGCGAGAATTGTGCGACGGAATCGTGAAGAAAGGGTCCGCGAGCGTGCGGGGAACGTCGCGAAGGCGTCACGACGCGATGCGGATCGGGTGGCAGGATCGCGGCGCGTGCGAGGGAATGAGGTGACGATCGCGACGACCCAGAGGCCGCCGTTCGAAGCCGGCGTGAGCGCGTCGCCGGGGGCTCTCACGCGGCGGGCGGCCTTCGACGCCTTCTTCGCCACCTGGTTCCCGCGCGTGTACGCATTCGCGGCCGCGCGGCTGCCCGACCGCGGGGCAGCCGAGGCGGCCACGCGCGCGGCGCTGGAGGCCGCGGTTCGCAGCGGGCTCGTCGGAGGAGCCGCCCCGCCTGCACACCGCCTGCTGGCCCTCGCCCGAGCGGAGGTCGAGCGCGCCGCGGCCGTTCACGGTTTCGTCACCGGAACGCCGCGCGCTTCTCAGTAGACCGCCGCGGTCCCTCGACGCGCCGCTCTTAGGGTGCGGCGCGCTTCCGAGTCCCCCAACCCGGCCGCGCTGCACGCGTGGCGCTTCCGAGCGAGGTCTCCCGTGTCGCACGCTCTCCGCCTTCGCGCTCTCGTCATTCTGCTCGCCGTGCTCGCGCCGCTGCCGGGAGCGGCGCAGGACGAGGCCGCGCAGTCCGAGCTCGCGCCGCAGATCGGCCTGCCCAGCCTCGAGCCCGAGCAGCCGGCGGAGGGCAGCGGGGCGATCGCGGGCACGGTCTTCAGCAACGCGGACGCGAGCCCGGTCGCCGGGGTGGACGCGACCCTGTTCGCTGCGGACGGCAGCGAGCGCGGCACCGCCACTACTGACGCCGAGGGCAAGTACCGCTTCGACGACGTGCCCGCCGGCACCTACAGCATCCGCTTTGCGAAGCCCGGCTTCCGCAGCGCGCGCATGACCGAGTTCCCGGTGCTCGCGAACCAAGACAACCCCGGCGACTTCGCGGTCTCCCCCGAGTCGCCGGACGGCAGCGACAGCGGCGTCGAGGAGATCGTGATCACCGCCGAGCGGAAGATCCCGATCGCAGACCGCCCGAACGCCGACGAGTTCATCAACACGATGGACACGGCGGAGATCGGGAAATTTGCGGCCTCGGACATCGGCGACGCGATCAAGCGCATCCCCGGCATCAACGTCGTCGAAGGGCAGTTCGCGATCATTCGTGGGCTCGAGGACCGCTACAGCTCGACGCTCTACAACTCGGCGCCGGTGCCGAGTCCGGACCCGGATACGCAGTCGGTCCAGCTCGACCTGTTTCCGAGCGAGATCGCGAGCAACCTCGTGGTCGCGAAGACGTTCGCGCCGGAGCTTCCCAGCAACTCGTCCGGCGGCTCCATCAACATCATCTCGCACGAGTACCCGGAGTCCGACTTCGAGTTCAAGCTCAGCCTCGGCAGCGGGTACAACACGAACGCGCGTGAGCGCTACGTGGAATACCGGGAAGGTTCTCCCATCGGCGCGAGCAATCGCGACGGCGTGACGGAAGGCGACTTCTCGGCCTCGCTCGGCGGCCGGACGTCCCTCGCGGAGCGCGAGGTGCGCTTCAAGGCGGCCGCCACCTGGGAGCTCGACTACGGGACGAAGACCGGCGCGCGCGAGACACGCGAGCCGCGCCCCGCGCGCGTCCGGCTCTTCCCTGCGCCGCCGACGGTCGTGTCGTCGGGCGATCTCGCCCTCGGCGAGCTCAACCTGACCGGCGGACGCTTCGACTTCGCCGAGAGCGATCGCGTCGCCCAGCTCACGAGCTTCCTCGATCTGGGCTTCGACCTCGATCGCGACGCGCGGCACCACATCGACTTCTCGGCCTTCTACACGAAGCGCGACGAGGAGGCAGCGCAGCTGCGCGAGAACGGCTTTTTGCCGGGCTTCGACTACGCGACGCTCGCGGCGATCCAGGCGAGCGGATCTCAGATCAACCCGAACTCGGACTTCGACGGCTTCGCGACGCGCTCCGCGTGGATCGCGCGCTCCGTGCGGCCCGACACGGAAGGTGGCACCGCGCAGAATGGCCCGGCCTGGTTCGCGAACATGCAGGAGGGCCGTTCGTTCGAGCGCAAGCGCGATCTGCTGCTCTTCCAGCTGAATGGCGAGCATGAGCTCGAAGGCCTCGAGGGGCTGCGCATCAGCTGGGCCGGCAATCACGCCCAGACCTCGCAGACCGACGAGTTCTTTGCGGCGCGCTTCTTCTACGAGCCGACGAGCCTCACGACCCCGCCGACGAGCTTCCCGTCGACGGTGTCCGCACTCGGCGGCGGGCAGTTCGCGGCGAACGACTCGATCTACTTCAACTCCAACGACGTGGAGGAGACCCAGAACTTCGCGCGCGCCGACGTGGAGTACGCCCGCCAGGCCACGGAGTGGCTCGAGCTCGAAGGCAGCGTCGGCGTCTGGTTCGAGCGCTCGGACCGCGACATCTCTGCGGAGTATCTCGAGACGCCGACCGTCGGCGGCTCCGACAGCTTCGCGCTGCTGGGCAGCACGCCACAGGCGTTAGGCGACGTGATCGCGCCGAGCCTCGACTCCGTCTCGGGCGAGTTCGGGGGCATCCGCTCGTCCACTGGGACCGCCGAGCGCGAGATTCTCGCCTGGAACTTGCGCCTCAAGGCCACGCTGTTCGAGGATCTCGACCTGCTCGCGGGCGTACGGCGCGAGGACATTCGCATCGCGTCCGACAACGAGCCCTTCACGGGCGAGGCAGCCCTGGACGGCTCACCCGCGATCTATCCGACCAAGTACTTGATGTTCGACCGCCTCGACAATCCGGCGCGGACCGAAGTGACGGCCCCAGTGCCCAGCGGGACGACCTTCAACGACCAGATCCTGGGCGTCGATGTGCCGGTCGATTCGATCACCGGCTTCGTGGATCTCGTGGACGCCGATGCGATCCGCGCCTTCACCGACGGCCGCATCGACGAGAAGCGCTGGCTCCCCTCCGCCGGCATCACGTATCGGGGTGTCGAGGGACTCAGCGCACGCGTCGCTTACTCGCAGACCGTGGCGCGGCCGTCGTTCCGCGAGATCGGTTATTACGTGTCGGTGGAGTCCGGCACCGACGACCTCGTGGTCGGGAACCCGCAGCTCGAGCTCAGCGACGTCGAGAGCTGGGATCTGCGCCTCGAGTACTTGTGGGGCGACTTCGGCGATCTCGCTGCGATCAGCGCGTTCATGAAGAACATCGAGAAACCGATCGAGAGCATCGTGCTGCGCGACCCGACGAACTTCGAGGGCTCGTCGAGCGCTCTCTTCCGCACGTTCTTCAACAACCAGAACGACGCTTCGCTGTGGGGAGTCGAGCTGGAGGCGCGCAAGGCGCTCGACTTCGTGGGACCGCAGGTCCTCGAGTACCTCTCGCTGGCCGCGAACTTCACCTGGATCGACGCCGAGGTGGATCGCAGCGCGATCGAACTGCAGCGGGCGGCGTCCTTCTTCGGCACTGCGCCCGGCGACGACGAGCGTTTCGCCGGGCTGTCGCGCAGCCGCCGGCTCTTCAGCCAGCCCGAATGGATCGTCAACGCGGACGTCACCTTCGACCAGCCCGAGTGGGGGACGAAGCTGACGCTCGCGCTCTTCGCGATCAGCGACGTGCTCGACGCGGCGGGCAGTACGACGCTGAGCCCGAACGGCAACGTGATCTCGCTGACCCTGGATCGCTACGTCGACTCATTCCACCAGCTCGACTTGATCGGGAGTCAATCCTTCCGTTTCGAGAAGCTGCCGGGCGAGCTCACGTTGAAGGTGAGCCTCAAGAACTTGACCGACAGCACGCGCCGCCTGATCTACGACCCCAGTCAGACCTCTAGCAAGATCGCCGAGCGCGAGTTCAAGATCGGGCGTGACCTCTCGGTGTCGCTCAGCTACGAGCAGGCGTTCTGACGACGACGTAGCACAGCCGGCGCCGTACTCGACGATTGCGTGACGTCTGCGTGGATGGCGCCACTTCGCCTGCGCCCTTTCCACTTCACCGTCGGTGCAGCGACTCGGAAGCGCAGGGAATCCGCACCGAAAGATCACGCGGCCGACCGCGGCGCGTCACGGCGGTAGCTCATCTTGCGCCGCGCTCGCCGGCAGCTCGCCGACGATCCCCAACAACCCAAGCGAAAAGAGAGATGCTCCCGATGCGAAAACAGCTCACGACTCTCCTCGGTCTCGTGCTCGCCGGTCTCGCGACCGCGGCGAGCGCGCAGACCGCGTGTCCGACAGGCACGCCAACCACGATCGTCCCGACGGGTGATATCACGGCGAACACGACCTGGAGCGGACACGTGTTGCTCCAGGGCCCGGTGTTCGTGAAGAACGGCGCGATCCTCACGATCCTGCCCGGCACGGTCGTGCGCGGCCAGCCGCGTTCTGCCGCGGTCGCGCCCGGCTCGACGGTAGGAACGCCCGGGACGCTGATCGTCACGCAGAACGGTCGCCTGATCGCCGACGCCAACGCGGCGAATCCGATCATCATGACGACCGCGGCGACGGACAACGACGACAACGGGGTGGCGGACGACGCCGACCTGAACGGCTTCCGGGATGCCTGGGATCCCGGCGACCTCTTCCTCGACGACACCTGCACCACGGCTCCGCTCGCACCCCTCGACAAGGCCGGCAACTCGAACGTGTCGCTCTGGGGCGGGGTGGTTGTCCTCGGCAGCGCCCCCACCAACAACGCCGACAAGGCAGGCGTGGGCTACGGCCTCGCCACTGTGGAAGGCCTCACCGTGCCCGGCTTCCCGGCGGCGGACGCGACCTACGGCGGCCTGCTCCCGCACGACAACTCGGGCGTGATCCGCTTCGTCTCGATCCGCCACGCCGGCGACGAGATCGGCAACAGCAACGAGCTGAACGGTCTCACCCTGGCTGGCGTCGGCGACGGAACCACCATCGAGAACGTCGAGGTGTACGCGAACTTCGACGACGGCTTCGAATGGTTCGGCGGCACGGTGAACGGCAAGAACCTCGCCGTCTTCTTCGTCGGCGACGACTCGTTCGACGTGGACGAGGGCTACTCGGGCGTGAACCAGAACCTGGTCACGTTCATGTCGTTCTTCGACGAGAACGACGACGGCAACTTCGGCTCGGCCTCGAGCGACAAGGCGGGAGAGTTCGACGGCGACAACTACCGGCCGGACAACACCGCGCTCAACGACAACGTCAACACGCGCATCAACATCCAGAACACGGTGGTCGATCCGACTCCCTGGCCGCTATCGAGCTTCGGCTTCTACAACGTCACCGTGATCGGCTCGACGCCGGACGGCCCGCAGGACTTCGTACCGGCGTTCGCGGCCTCGACGAACCGCGGACTCCAGTTCCGCAACGGCTCCGCGGGCGACGTCTTCAACAGCGTGATCGTGAACACGGGCGCCGAGACCGGCATCGAGGTCGACACGAGCCTCACGGCGGGTGCGCCCGGGTTCAACGCGATCGAGAACGGCAACGCCGGACTCATCAACGTCGTCTGCACGACGATGGACGACGGCGCCACGCCGGCCGCTCAGGAGAACACGGTCCTCGCGAACGGCAACGCCCTCTCGGTGCTGCTGGGCGGCAATGCGTCGACCAGCGCCAACTCGGTCAACCCGGCCACGTTCGACATGGTGAACGACGACACGACGTTCAACCCGACTGGCGACGCGAGCGGCAAACTCGCGGCGAGCCTGAAGTCCGCGAAGATCGATCCTCGTCTCGTCTCGGGCTTCGGCCGGCCGAATGCGGGCTGCGCGGCGCCGCGCGGAACAGGCCTCGACCCGGCCGCGACTTACCGCGGCGCCTTCCCCGCCGGCGTGAACCTGTGGACCAACGGGTGGACCACGCTCTCGCAGGGCGGCCTGCTCTAGAAGCGCCACCAGAACCCCATCAACTCATCAAGCGAGAAGCACACCATGATGAAGCTCAAGCACCTGACCCTGGCGCTCGCCATCTCCTGCACGAGCGCATTCTCGGCGCAAGCCGCGTCGCTCGTCGCCGGCTGGGACTTCTCCCAGTATCTCTCGGGCGGCCAGGTCCTCAGCACCGACGGTTCGACGCTCTCGAACACCCTGGCTGCGAACTACTCCTCGCTCGACCCGACCTTCGGCGCGGGCGCAGAATCCGCGGCGTTCGGCAGGATGGTCCTGCCGTTCGCGCCAGTCGGCGACGGCAGCGAGCCGTTCCTGCCGGTCTCGGGCTCGCTCACGTCGAACCTCGCAGCGCCGGTGCCGAATCCCTTCGATTCGTTCACGATCCTGACCTTCGAGGGGCAAACCTTCACCGAGCTGCTGCGCATGACGGCCACGGCGGCGGTCAGCGTCGTGTTCGAAGCCGACCTCACCAGCGTGCCCGAGATTGGCAGCGACTGGGTGCTCTCGTTCGGCGCACAGAACATGCCCGGCGCGAACAACTCGGTGATCACCGTGGAGTTCTCCACCGATGGCGTGAGCTATGTGAACGTCGGCAGCGCGAACGTCAACGCGGTAGACACCGCGTTCTCGTTCGCGCTCGGCGCCACGCAGTCGGAGCGCGCGTTTGTCCGGCTCGGCTTCCAGCCTGGCGCCTCGATCGACAACGTGGCGATCAGCGCAAATCTGGCCGCCGTGCCGGAGCCCGCGACGGCGGCGCTGCTCGCACTCGGCCTCGTGGGTCTGGCGCGGTTCGGACGCCGCCGCGCTTGATTCGCAACTGATCCCGCAGAAGGAGCCGCCACCCCGGTCGCGCGGGGTGGCGGCTCCAGCCGTTTCCGCGGAGGCACTCGCGATGCGCAGCTTCCCGGCCGTACTCGCCTTCTCGATCTGCTGCGCAGCGCTCGCCCAAGGCTGGGATGCGGGCGAGCTTTCGGCATGGGTCGCCCGCGACGACGCGGCCGCGCCGGTCACGCAGGAGACACTCCTCGCGAACGACCGCTTCTGGCCTTATCAGGTCGCCGCCGCAGAGCGCATGGAGTCGGGCGGCCGGACGATTCTCGCCGGCTCCACCGGCGTGCTGATCCGCGTCGAGAGCGAGGGCGTCGCACGCGTCGACTTCGGGCGGGACGGCATCGTCGAGATGCCGATCGCAGCGACCGATCTCGTCGAGCGCGCGAACCGCGTGCGAACCGGCGAGCTCGAGAAGGAGGCGCCCAATCTCGCCTGGGCGATCGGGCCGCGCCTGATCGACGCGAGTGCCGAGCCTCCGGCGCCCGTGAGCTTTCTCGACGTACGTCGCGCCGAAGCGTTCGTCACCGTATTTGCCGATCCCGCAAGCGCGAGCTTCGACGAGATCGCACAGTCGCTCGCGCCGCTGCGCGACCACCCGCGGGTGATGACCGTGCTGCTCGCGCAGGGGCTGCTCACGGACGCCGGCGTGTACGCGCGCCTGCGCGCCGTGGGATGGCGGGTGCCCTATCTGCTGGGTCACCTGGGCGCGCCCTACACGCGGACGCTGCTAAGCGGCAGCGTCGAACCCCCGGCGGTCGCTCTCCAGACCGCTGAAGGTCGGCTCCTGTTCGAGAGCCCCTGGAACCCAGAGGCCGCGAGCCAGCTCCGAGCCGCACTGGAAGCGGCCTTCCCAGCAGTTGTGCGCGCTGAGCCGTCGCCGACTCGCCACGGAAACGCGACCCGCGGGACGCCATAGCTTCACGACTCGGTGACGCCGGGGTCACCGCTCTGCCGCGCGCTCCGCCGATGCTGCTTCCGACGAGACTGGAGAACGGGATGCGCATCGCACTCGCGACCGAGGTCCACGCCCCCAAGATCGACGGAATCTCGAGCCGCCTCTCCCACACCGTGCGCGAGCTCGTCGCGCTCGGTCACGAGGTGCTGACGATCGCGCCCGCGCCGGCGGAGCCCGTGTGCAAAGGAGAACAGCTCCTGGGCGTGCCGGGGGTCCGCTTCCCGCTTTACCCCGACGTGGTGGTCGGCGCGCCGGACCCGCGCATCGTCGCCGCGCTCCTGCGCTTCCGGCCGCACGTGCTGCACGCGGTCGGCCCCGTCGCCGTCGGCTTCTACGGCCTGCTCGCGGCCCGCGCGCTCGCGATCCCGACGGTGGCCTCGTATCACACCGCGCTCCCCGAGTACGCGCGGCGCTACGGCTACCCCGAGCTCGAGGCGCCGGCGTGGCGCCTCTTGCGAGCGGCGCACGCGCTCGCCGAGCTGAACCTGGTTCCCTCGCGGAGCACGCGCGACGAGCTCGTGGCGCACGGCTTCCGCGTCACGGGCCTCTGGCGCGGAGGCGTCGACACCGAGCGCTTCCATCCCCGCAAGCGCTCGCTGGCGATGCGCGAGCGCCTGGCGGGCGGTCGCGTCGACCGCCCGCTGCTCGTCTCGGTCGGGCGCCTCGCCGCCGAAAAGAATCTCGACTCGCTCGCGCCGGTGCTCGCCGAGCTCCCCGGCGTGCACCTCGCCTTCGTGGGCGACGGGCCGGAGAAGGCGCGCCTCGAGCGCGTCTATCGCGGCCTGCCGGTCACGTTCGCGGGCTTCCTCTCGGGTGAAGAGCTCGCCGCCGCCTATGCGAGCGCCGACGTGTTCCTGATGCCGTCGACCACCGAGACGCTCGGTTTCGTGGCGCTCGAGGCGATGGCCTCCGGTCTGCCGGTGGTCGGAGCGGACGCGGGCGGCCTGCGCGATGTGGTGGCCCACGAAGAGACCGGCCTGCTCTACGACCCGGCCGAGTCGAAGGGCGCCCTCGAGCCGGTCCGCCGCCTGCTGGGCAGCCGTGCGCTCGCGGAGAGCCTGGCCCGCGCAGCCCGCACCGCGGCGGAACGCTGTTGCTGGCGCGAAGAGACCCGCGCCCTCGCCGCGAGCTACGAGTTCGCGATCCGGCGCGCCGAAGCCCGCTCCCTACGCGTGAAACTGCGCAGCTTCTTCGAGGCGTAGCGCCCCGCTTCACGCGTTTGCCATGTAGAGTTCACCCAAGGCTGTCCGCACCCGGCGCTGCGCTCGACGCCGCGCGGCGCCTACCTTCGCAGGATGCCCCTCGGCGACGACGCCACGATCCGCTCCTTCGGACCGAGCCGCTTCGTGAATCGCGAGCTCTCCTGGCTCGAGTTCAACGCGCGCGTGCTCGCGCTCGCCGAGGACGCCGAGCTGCCGCTGCTCGAGCGCGTCAAGTTCACGGCGATCTTCAGCACGAATCTCGACGAGTTCTTTCAGGTGCGCGTCGGCGCGCTCCACGAGCAGCTGCGCGCGGGCGTCTCGATCAAGAGCTTCGACGGGCGCGGCGCGGCCCAGCAGTGCGCGGAGATCCGGACGCGCACGCTCGAGCTGCTGGAGCGCCAGCACCGTGTGCTCGCAGAGCAGCTCGCACCGCAGCTCGTGCGCACCGGCATCCGCATCGCGGCGTGGAAGGATCTCGGCGAGAACGCTCGCGCCGCCGCGAGCGAATACTTCGCGAGCCACGTCGAGCCGGTGCTCACGCCGCTCTCCGTCGACCGCGCGCATCCGTTCCCTGCGATCTCGAACCTCTCGCTGAATCTCGGCGTGTGGGTCGAGAATCCCGACAACGCCGCCGTGGCATTCGCGCGCGTGAAGGTCCCGCCCATGCTGCCGCGCTTCGTGAAGCTGGGCGAAGGCGAGCCGCTGCTCCCGATCGAGGAGCTGATCGGCGCGAAGCTCGACGTGCTCTTCCCGGGCATGCGCATCCTCGAGCAGCATCCGTTTCGCGTGACGCTCGACGCGGACCTCGAGCTCGACGAAGGCGAGGCGGACGACCTGCTCGAAGCGGTGGCCGAGGGCCTCCAGCGCCGGCTGCGCACGAACCATCCGGTGCGGCTCGAGGTGGAGCGCGCGATGCCCGAGAGCATGCGGGCGCTGCTGCGCGAGAACCTCGAGCTGCGGCTCGAGGACGAATACGAGTTCGACGCGCTCACCGATCTGGGCGACCTCTGGGAGCTGTATGAGCTGCCGCGCCCCGAGCTGAAGCTCGCGCTCGAGCTACCGGTGCAGCCGCCCGCGCTACGCGGCGACGAGCCCGATCGCGCCGCCGACTTCTTCGCGGTGCTCCAGCGCGAGGACGTGCTGGTGCACCACCCCTACGAGTCGTTCCGCGGCTCCGTCGAGGAGTTCATCTGGCAGGCGGCGCGCGACCCGAACGTGCTCGCCATCAAGCACACGCTCTATCGCACGTCGGGCCGCGAGAACCCGGTGGTGCTGGCGCTCTGCCACGCCGCGCAGGCGGGCAAGCAGGTCGCCGTGGTCGTCGAGCTGCGCGCGCGCTTCGACGAGCAGGCGAACATCGAGCGCGCGCAGCTGCTCGAGCGCGCCGGCGCGCACGTGGTCTACGGCGTGATCGGCCTCAAGACCCATGCAAAGCTGGCCCTGGTCGTCCGCCAGGAGGCGGACGGCCTGCGCCGATACAGCCACATCGGCACGGGGAACTACAACCCGATCACGGCGCGCGTGTACGAGGACATCGGGCTCTTCACCGCGTCGCCCGAGATCGGGCGCGACGTCGCGGCCCTCTTCAACTATCTGACCGGCCTCGCGCGCGCGCCGGTCTACGACCGGCTGCTCGTCGCCCCGCACAATCTGCGCAGCCGGCTGCTCGAGCTGCTCGAGGCGGAGATGAGCGAGCCTGACGGGCACGTCGTGATCAAGGTGAACGGCATCCAGGATCCCGAGATGATCGACGCGTTGTGCGCGGCCTCGCGCGCGGGCGTGCGGATCGAGCTGTTCGTGCGCGGGATCTGCTGCCTGCGGCCGGGCGTGCTGGGCCTCTCGGAGAACGTCACGGTGCGCTCGATCCTCGGCCGCTATCTGGAGCACTCGCGCGTGTTCTGCTTCGGCTCGAGGCGCCGCGGCCGGCGCTGGTTCATCGGCTCCGCAGACCTGATGACGCGCAACCTCTCGCAACGCGTCGAGGCGCTCGTGCCCGTGACGGCGCCGGCGCACGCCGCGAGGCTCGAGGCGCTGATCGAAGCGGCCCGCCACGACGACGACCACGCCTGGGAGCTCGAGCAGGACGGCACCTGGCATCGCGTCGCGCGGCGGGCCGGGCGCAGCCTCCAGCGCTTCCTGCAGGACGCCACGCGTCGCCACGAGGCGCGTTGACGAATCCGCCTCGCTCCCCGAGAAACTGTCCGCGATGGCGGCTCCCGCGATGAAGCTCTTCCTCGTTCGGCACGCGAAGGCCTACAGCCGCTCGCGCTGGCGCGAGGACGACGACTTGCGCCCGCTGACGCCGGCGGGCGACCTCCAGGCCGAGGCGATCGCGACCGCGCTCGCGGAGGAGCATCCGCGGCGGCTGATCTCGTCGCCCCACGTGCGCTGTCTCCAGACGCTCGCGCCGCTGGCGCAGGCGACGGGCCTGCGCATCGAGCGCGACGCGCGCCTCGCCGAGGGCGCAACCCTGGACGGCGCCGCCCTGTTGGTCGCCTCGCTGGGGAACGAGCCGACGGTGATCTGCGGCCACGGCGATCTCCTGCCGATGCTCGTCGCATCCCTCGATGCGGATGGCGTGAAGCCCAGCGAGATCGAATGCGAGAAGGGCTCGTTCTGGCGCATCGAGGACGAAGCCGGCGGCCGGCGCCGCGCCACGTACTGGCTGCCCCGGGACCCGAGCGGCGCTCCGAGCGAGCAGGTGGGCGGCCCGCGCGCACGCCGCCTCGCGGTGCTCGACCTCGGCTCGTCGTCATTCCATCTGCTCGTCGCCGATGCGGAGCCCGGCGGCACGATCCACCGCGTCGGCCGCGAGCGCGTCATGCTGCGCCTCGGAGCGCTGATCACCGACGCCGGGAAGATCCCGCGCTCGGCCGCCGACACCGCCGTCGAGACCGTCGAGCAGATGCGCCGCGACGCGCGCGAGGCGGGCGCCGAGCGCCTGCTGGCCGTCGCGACCGCCGCCCTGCGCGACGCGAGCAACGGGCGCGAGGTCGTACAGCGCCTCGGAGGCGCGCTCGGCGAGCGCGTGCGGATCCTGTCGGGCGACGAGGAGGCGCGGCTCATCTTTCGCGCCATCGACCAGCGCATGAAGCTCGGCGCCGAGCGAGCGCTCGGCCTCGACCTCGGCGGTGGCAGCCTCGAGATCGCCGCCGGCGTGGGCGGCGAGGTGCGCTGGGAACGATCTCTTCCGATCGGCAGCGTGCGACTGCACCAAGAGCTGGGCCGCGACGACCCGCTCAGCGAGGCGCAGCAGCGCGCGATCTCGGCGCGCGTGGAGGAGATGCTCGAGCCGCTGCGCGATCGGGTGGAGCGCTTCGCAGCGGAGCGCGCGGTGGCGATCGGCGGCACGGTGCGGGCCCTCTACCGGCTCGCGAACGGGCTCGACGAGGACACGCACCGCATCCCGCCGAGCGCACAGCTGCGCCGCAGCGAAGTCGACGCGCTGGTCGCGCGGCTCGCGGGCTCGAGCCACGCTGGGCGCATCCGCATGCGCGGGATGTCCGCGCGGCGTGCGGATCTCCTGCCGACGGGTGCGCTGATCGTGCAGGCGATCTTCCGCGCGCTCGGGCTGCGGGAGGTCGCGGTGTGCGACTGGGGCCTACGCGAGGGCGTGCTGCTGGAGGCGATCGCGCGCCGCGCGGGCTGAGGCGCCCGCTACTTCAGCGAGCCCACGTCGATCGCCTGCATGCGCTGCAACGTCACGCGGTAGAGCGAGGCAAAGCGGAAGCGGCGCGCGACCTGATGCTTCGCCCAGAGCCGCGCGCCGTAGCGCCGCACGCGGAAGCGCGCGCGCCCGAGCCGGTCGCCCACGCGCAGCGCCAGGCGCAGGGGTGCGGGCAGCCACGCCGCGCGCACGCGGCTCGGCGCATAGGCGCGCGCGCGCAGGTGCGGGCCGATCTCGCGTTCGAGCCAGGCGAGCTCGCGCGCCGACAGCGTCTCGCGCCAGCGCTCCGCCATGCGCGGGTCCGGCGGCTCGTAGTTGCTGCGCGCCGGGTAGTCGAGCATCTCGGGCGCGAACTCGACGCCCAGGAAGGCGCACAGCCGCGTCAGCACGAGGCGCGGATCGCGCACCAGCTCCTCGTAGCGGATCTCGATGCGCCGGTCGGCCGGCACCTCGGCGCACACGCGCTGCCATTCGCGCTCGGCCTCGCGCCACACCGGCGCCGCGGCCCACACGTTGCCGGCCCAGCCCATCTCTACGTGCGAGCGCGCGACGTCGCGGCCGTCGCGCACCAGATAGACGAAGCGGGCATCGGGCCAGAGCTGCACCAGCCGCTGGTAGTGACGATGCACCGTCACGCCGAGGATCGGCTTCGTCGTGCGCGCCGCGAGTTGGTCTCGCAACGACCGCACCAGCAGCGGGAAGTCGAGCTCCGCGCGGATCACCAGCCGACAGCTTCGCGCCTGCCGGCTCTCCGCGAGTCGACTCCAGAAGTCCACCAGATCGGGCCACGCATCCGGCTTCGCAGCGGGCCAATCGAGCGCGAAGTCGAACTCGCACGGCCACGAGATGCGCGGGTGCCCGTCGAGCATGAGGCGCAGGAGCGTGGTCCCGGAGCGTTCGGCGCCGACCAGGAACACGGGAGCTTCCATCGTTCACCTCGGTTTCGAGGCGATGGTCGGCGCCGCACGTGCCGTTCGCGTTGCGGATCGGCGAAGAAGACGTGATCGCCGCGCGGATGCGCAGCGCCCCGCTTCAGTCCGCCTCGGAACCCTCGCGCTGCGCCGGAACGGCGGGCGCGATGCTGCCGCGAGCGAGCAGCTCCGCGGCGATGCGAATGCGCGTCTCCAGCAAGCGCACGAGCCGCTCGTAGCGCAGGGCCCGGGCGTCGATCCGTTCCCCGTGACGCGGATGGGCAGCCCGGAGCTGCGCCCGCAGCGTGCCAGCCCGGCGGGCGATGGCGTCGCGAAGCGGGAGCAAGGCCTCGAGGTCGGCGCGCGCGCGTTCGCTGGCCTGATGGGGGGCGGTCATCGCAGCGATCCTTCGGCCAGAACGAGTCGCGGGCGAGAGTGACACGCGCGCGCGGTGCAGCGCGTGAGCGATTTGTGACGATTATGTGGCGTTCGCGCGTGGGCGCCTCGCTGGGTGGGGCACCGGCGGACTACGATGCGCCGATGCCGGCCCCCTTACGCATCGGGATTCTCGGGGCGGCGCGCATCGCGCCGCTCGCGCTGATCCGGCCCGCTCGCGAGAACGCGCGCGCGGAGGTGATCGCCGTCGCGGCGCGCGACGCCGAGAAGGCGCGGCGCTTCGCGGCTCGCCACGGCATCTCGCGCGTGCACAAGACCTACGAAGCGCTGCTCGGCGATCCGCAGGTCGGCGCGATCTACAACCCGCTGCCCAACTCCCACCACGGGCTCTGGACCCTGCGCGCGCTGGCGGCCGGCAAGCACGTGCTGTGCGAGAAGCCGTTCAGCGCGAACGCCGAGGAAGCGCAGCGCGTTGCCGACGCCGCGCGCGCGTCGGGTCTCGTCGTGATGGAGGCCTTCCACTGGCGCTATCACCCCCTCGCCGCGCGGCTGCTGGCCATCCTCGCGAGCGGCGAGCTCGGCGAGCTGCGCCACGTCGAGGCTCGGCTGTGCGCTCCGCTCTTCAGGCCCGGCGACATCCGCTACCGCGGCGACCTCGCCGGCGGCGCCGCCATGGACATGGGTTGTTACTGCGTCTCGATCGTGCGCGCGCTCGGCGGCGCGGAGCCGCGCGTCGTCTCGGCGCGCGCGAAGCTCTCCTCGCCGGGCGTCGACCGGGCGATGGACGCGGAGCTCGCGTTCCCGGGCGGCGCGAGCGGACGCGTGGTGTGCTCGATGTTCTCGTGGCGGCTGCTCGGCGTCTCGGCTCGCGTGGTGGGATCGCGCGGCGAGCTGCACGTGATCAACCCGATCGCGCCGCAGTTCTTCCACCGCCTGACCGTGAAGTCGGAGCGCGGCCGCCGCCGGGAGCAAGTGAAGGACGGCACGAGCTACGGCCATCAGCTGGACGCCTTCGTTCGCGCGGTGCAGGATGGCGCGCCGCTCCCCACGAGCGCGGACGACGCGGTGAAGAACATGGCGGTGATCGACGCGATCTATCGCGCGGCGGGCATGGAGCCGCGCGCCCCGGCGCGCAGCTAGGGCGTCGCGGCGGGGAGCGACGGCGCGAGCTCAGGCAGGGCGACGGCGCTCGCCGCGCCCTGCAGGTCGAGGCTCGGCAGCGGCGCGTCGGCGCTCGGTACCTCGGGGTGCTCGGGGGCTGAGACCCGCTCGGGCTCGCGGCTCGGCGGCAGCGAGGCGATCTCCTCGAAGCGCGCCTCCGGGAAGTCCTTGGGCAGAGTCTCGCGCAGGAACCGCGCGCTCTGCCTGCGCGCGTCCTCGTCCTCCGCCCAAGCGCTCTCGAGAAATGCGCGCAGCGCGAGCGTCGTGATCGTGAGCTGGCGCCCCGCGGCGAGCGCGCGCCTCGGCGCGCCGTTCGCGCAGGGCGGCGGCAGGTCGTTCGGCGCGATCACACCGTGCTCCTCGCCGCCGAACCCGGCGAACGGGTTCTCGCGCGGCGCGAGCTGGAGCGTGCGCGTGAGCGCCCAGCAGCCGATGCGGTCCGGGTTTCCGAGAATGCGCATCGGGCCGTCGGCCATCGGCGCGAAGCCTGCGTGGCTGCCGCCCGCGAGCGTGAGCAGCGCGCCGCCGTGGGAGAGCTTTTGCGGAAGGGGCGCAGCGTGCGCCGCGTAGTCGACGATCGCGTCGGCGTCGCCCGCGATCATCAAGAACGGCACTTGGGCGGTGGCGAAGAAGCGCGGCGCGAACATCGCGCTCGGCCCCGCGATCGAAACGGCCGCCACGATGCGCGGGTCGCGCAGCGTCGGATGGAAGGCGGCGACGGTGGTCGTGAAGCCGCCCAGCGAGAGCCCCGCGGCGGCGATGCGCCGGGCGTCGATCGTCCCGCGGAAGGGCCGCTCGCTCTCGCTCCAGCCGCTGACGGCGTCGATCAGAAACGACACGTCGCCCGGCTGGCTCGGGGCGTCGGCGATGTTGGGGCCGCCGGGAGCGCGGAAGTTCGTCGCCGGGTAGTCGGCGGAGACCACGACCACGCCGTGGCTCGCGAGGTAGCGCGCGTAGCGCTCGGCCTCGCTGCGCATCGACATGAAGCCGTGGCTGTAAACCAGGAGCGGATGCGCGCCGTCCGCGCCCTCGGGAAACCAGAGAGTCGTCGCCAGGGAGCGCGAGTCGGCGCCTGAGAAGTCGCCGTGCGCCGGCGTCGGCCGCGACGCGTCCACGAGCGTGCGCTCGGCGCTGCCGACGGGGTGGGGCCCCGGGCGCAGGCGCTCCGCGCTCGCGCTCGTGGCTGGCGGCCCCTGCGGCGTCGTGAGGCCGTAGGCGGCGAGCAGCCCGGCAACACAGAGGACGAGCACGGCCGCGATCGACTTCAGGATGCGCACACGGACTCCTCGCGTCTGCGTCGACGCCGTCGCAGCGTAGGCCGCGCTTGACCGCTTCGCCCCGGAGCGCGCAAGCTGTCGGCGCGTTCGCCCGAACCGGCGTGCGCAGCGGGATTCGGCAGCGCTCGGAGGGGTGGCGATGAAGGACCTGCACGAGAAAGTCGCGGTTGTTACGGGCGGCGCGAGCGGAATCGGGCTTGGCATCGCGAAGGCGCTGGCGAGAGCGGGCGCCCGCATCGCGCTGCTCGACCTGGAAGAGCGCGCCCTCGCGCCCGCCGAGGCTTCCGTGCGCGACGTCGGCGGCGACGTGGTGGGCATCCCCGCTGACGTCTCGAGCCGCTACTCGCTCGACGCCGCGGCGCAGCGCGTGCTCGAGAGCTACGGGCGCGTGGACTTGCTCTGCAACAACGCCGGCGTGGTCGTGCTCGGGCCGCTCGCCGAGGCGAGCGCCGAGGACTGGCGCTGGGTGATGGGCGTCAACCTGATGGGTGCCGTGAACGGGGTCGCCGCGTTCCTGCCGCACATTCGCGCGCAGGGCGGCGGGCACATCGTGAACACCGCCTCGACCCAGGGGCTCTCGGCGGCGCCCGGGCTCGGCGTGTACGCCGCAAGCAAGTACGCGGTGGTCGCCTACAGCGAGACGCTGCGCCTCGAGCTCGCGCCGGAGAACATCGGCGTGTCGGTGCTGTGCCCCGGCGTCGTGAACACCAAGATCCTCGAGGCGGCGCGCAATCGGCCGCCCGAGCTCGCGGCGGGCGCGAGCGCACCGCCCGCGGCGATGCTCGACGTGCTGAAGCCCGCGGTCGCGCACGGCCTCGACCCAGCTCGGGTGGGAGAGCTCGTGCTGCGCGGCATTCGCCAGGACGCGGCCTACATCGTCACCCACGCCGACGCGCGCGGCGCCTTCAGCGCGCGCGCGCGGGAGATCGAGGCCGCGTACGACGAGCTCGCGCGCTCGTAGGCGTGGGCATCCAGCCGTCCGCGACGACGAGGCGGTAGCCCGTAGAGCTCGCCCATGCCGCCGACTGCTTAGCGCAGGCGCATGCGCCGGCCGGTCGTGCCGGCGAAGCGCGCAGCCGCGGGTGATCGCGCAACCCGCGTCGATCTCCTAGCGTGCGCGCGCCTCTCGAACCGCGGAGGCATGGGATGAGCGCGCTGTTCGGACTCGCAGCTCGCGGCGCGCTCGTCGCCGGCGGCGGGCAGGGCGTCGGCCGAGCGGCGGCGCTGCTGCTCGCGCAGCTGGGCGCGAACGTCGCGGTGCTCGACAGCGAGGCCGAGCGCGCGGAGCGCGTCGCCGCCGAGGCGCGCGCGCTGGGCGTGCGCGCGGCGCCGATCGTGGCGGACGTGACGCGCGCGCAGGAGGCGCAGCGCGCGCTCGACGCGGCGCGCGCGGCGCTCGGGGCGCTGGACGCCGTCGTCAATGTGATCGGCGCCGCTTCCTGGGGGACGCTGCTGGAGCTCGACGAGGCGACCTGGGAACACGACTTCGCGCTGAACCTGAAGCAGCACTGGTACGTGGCGCGCTCCGCCGCGCGCGGCTGGGTCGACACGAAGCAGCCGGGGGCGCTCTGCGTCGTCGGCTCGGTGAGCGGCCTCTTCTCCGCAGCGAACCACGGCGCTTACGGCGCGGCGAAGGCGGGCCTGCTCGCGCTCGTGCGCACCGCGGCCGAGGAGTGGTGGCCGCACGGCATCCGCGTCAACGCGGTCGTGCCGGGCACGATCCGCACGCCGCGCATCGAGGCCGCCTGGGCGAGCGGCGCGATCCGCACGCCGGCTCCCGACGAGCAGGCGCGCATCGCCGCGCCCGAGGACATTGCGAAGGCCGCGGTGTTCTTCGTCTCCGACCTCGCGCGCCGCGTCACCGGCCAGACGCTGATCGTCGACGGCGGCCAGACCACGCGCTTCCCGTTCCGTTTCTCGTAGCGCGGAGCGAGCGCGCGACGAGCGGCGCACTCACGCCGAGCGCTTCGCCGCGCGTACGGCGTGCGCGGCTCGCGCCGAGCTCGGCAGCGGCGCGGCGGAGCCGACTCGCGAGATCGCGCGCGCGGCGCGCAGCAGGCGTTTGCCGATCGCGTCGATGGCGCGCGCGGGCAGGCTGGCCTCGAACACCTGGATCGTGAGCGCCAGCTCGACGCGGCCCCAGCGATCGAAGACGGGCGCCGTCAGCGTGCTGATCTCGGGCGGCGCGGCGCCGTCGTCGCCGAGCTGGTAGCTGCCGCGGCCGAGCTCGCGAATCACCGCGCGCATCTCGTTCCGCAGCGCCTCGTCGCGCGGATCCTCCGCCAGCTCGGCGAGCAGCTCGCCGAGCTGGCGCCGGCCGGGAACCTCGAGCGCTGCCGAGAAGCCGCGCTCGCGTACGCGCCGCAGGATCTCGCGTTGGCGGCGCTGCACGCGCGGCGCGGCGCCGCCCCGCACCAGCCAGCGCTCGACTTCGCCCTCCGGCGCCCAGGCGACGAACACCGACGCGAGGGGCGCCATCAGCGGGATGCGCTGGCCCACGCGCAGCGTGCGCGCTCTCTGCTGCTGCGCCGGTCCGGCGCGCGCGACGCACAGCGCGTCGCTGCCGGCGCGGACCAGCGCGAGCGTCTCGCGGCCGAGCTCGCGGCTGAGGCGCCGCATCTGCACGCGCGCCTCATCGAGCGCGGGGTTCTCGCGCAGCGCCGCGTCGCCGAGCGCCACCAGCGCGGGCCCCAGCGAGAACGTCCGGTCGCTCGGGCAGCGCGTGAGGTAGCCGGACTCCAGCAGCGCGAGCAGCAGGCTGTGGGTCGACGCGAGGTTCACCGCGAGCCGCTGGGAGAGCTGCGAGTACGAGAACGCCTCGCCGGGATGCGCGGCCAGGAAGTTCAGCACGTCCAGCGCGCGGGAGGCGGAGAGCGCCCGTCTCGCCATCGCGCCACCATATCACCATTGCGATAGACCCCTCTCGCTCCCCGGTGGCATCGTGGCCTGCCGCGAGGAGGTGCTCGCCGATGAAGCTCGATCTGCTCTACGAAGTCGATGCCCCGAAGCCGTGGGGCAAGCCGCATCCCTGGGGTCAGCGCGAGCGCGAGCGGCGCGCCTACTACGAGGCGATCGAGCAGATCCAGCTCGCCGACCGGCTCGGCTTCCACACCATCTGGGCGGTCGAGCACCACTTCCGCGAGGGCCGCTCGCACTGCCCGGCGCCCGAGGTGCTGCTCGGTGCGCTGTCGCAGATCACCGAGCGCATCCGCCTCGGCTTCGGCGTGACGCTCACACCCTTCGGCTTCACCCATCCGGCGCGCATCGCGGAGAAGGTCGCCACGCTCGACATCCTCTCGCGCGGCCGAGCCGAGTGGGGCACGGGCCGCTCGACACCCATGGAGCAGACCGCCTTCCACGTCGACCGCGAGAAGTCGCGCGAGCAGTGGAAGGAAGCGATCGAGATCGTCTGCGGGATGTGGCGCGAGGAGCGCTTCTCCTGGGACTCGCCCACCTTCCAGTTCCCGGAGCGCGTGGTCACGCCGAAGCCTTATCAGGACCCGCACCCGCCTTGCTGGATGGCCGCGACCAGCGACGGCTCCTGCGAGGTCGCCGGAGAGAACGCCCTCGGCATGCTCTCGTTCGCGATCATGCAGCCGCTCGAGCGCATGGCGCAGCAGATCGAGGGCTACCGGCGCGCGCAGCTGCGCGCGAAACCGCTCACCGACGTCGCCACCAACCGCGTCGCCGCCTACACGCTCGTGCACTGCGCCGACACGATGGCCGCGGCGGAGGCCAACGGAATCTGGAAGAGCGTCGCGTGGTGGTACCAGCACCTCGCGCAGTTCACGCTCGACTGGGAGCTCGTGCACCTCAGCCAGGCCGAGCAGGACGCGACCTTCCCGCTGATGAAGCCGCTGCTCGAAGGCAACATCCCCATCCAGCACTTCCACGACGCCGACATGATCGTGGTAGGCGACGCGAAGCGCTGCGTCGACAAGATGAAGCACTACGCCGACCTCGGCGTCGATCAGCTCATCTGTTACGTGCAGTTCGGCTACCACTCCCACGAGTCGGTGATGCGCACGATCGAGATCCTCGGCAAGGAGGTGCTGCCGGAGGTCGAGGCGTACGTGCCGAAGCCGCGAGCCTGAACGGGAGCGCATCGCGCGATGACGTTCGCCCGCTCCGCCGAGGTCGAGCCGTTCCTGCGCGGCTGTGCGTGGCCGGCGGGCGAGCTCGGGGCGTATCCGCGCTGCGACCCGGGTCCGCTCGGACTGCGCCTGCCCGCGGACACGCGCGCGAGCGCCGCGCTGCCCGTCGGCGTACGCCTCGAGCTCACCGGCGGGTGCGAGGCCGTGGAGGTCGCGTACCGCACTCACACCCGCGAGCTCGGCTACCGCGGGCCTGGCGCCGGCACGAAGTTCGTGCTCTTTCGCGGCGGTGCGCGCGTGAGCGAATGCGAGGCGCAGCTCGGCGAGGGCGTCGCACGCCTCCCCGCTGGACGGGGCGCCGGGCGCGCCGTCGTCTACCTGCCCGAGGGCATGCGACCCACGCTGATGGGCGTGCGCGCGGTGGGCGGCGAGATCGCCCCCGCGCCGCCGCAGCCGCGCTGGATCTGTTACGGCGACTCGATCGCGGAGGGCTGGTGCGCGAGCGAGCCGGCCGGGGCCTGGCCGCACCGGGCGGCGCGCGAGCAGGGCCTCGACGTCGTGAATCTCGGCTACGCGGGCGCCGCGCGCGGGGAGCTCGCGAGCGCCGAGGAGATCGCGCGGCTCCCGGCGGACGCGATCTCGATCGCCCACGGCACGAACTGCTGGACGCGCACGCCGCACTCGGCCGAGCTGTTCGCAGCCGGGCTGCGCGACTTCCTCGCGCTCGTACGCGTTGGCCACCCGCGCACTCCCATCGTCGCGATCAGCCCGATCCTGCGCGCGGACGCGGAGCGCGTCCCCAACAAGCTCGGCGCCACGCTCGCGGACCTGCGCGCCGCGTTCGAGCGCACGATCGACGAGCTGTCCTCCGCCCGAAGTGGCCCGTTGGGGTCTGACCCCAGAGGGCCACTTCTCCTGGTGCGCGGGCTGCCGCTCGTGCCGAGCGAGAGGCTGCCGGACGGCATCCACCCGGACGACGCGGGACACGAAGCGATGGCGCGCGCGATCGGCCCGGTCGTGCGAGCGGCAGTCGAAGGAGCGGAGCGATGCGTGACCTGAGCCAGATCTTCCGCCTCGACGGCCGCGCCGCGGTCGTCACCGGCGCCGCGAGCGGCATCGGGCGCGCGGCTGCGGAGGTACTCGCCGCGGCGGGCGCGCGCGTCGTGGTGGGCGACCTCGACGCACAGGGCGCGGAGCAGGTGGCCTCGGCGATTCGCGCCGAGGGCGGCGCGGCAGTCGCCCAGGCCGTGAACGTCGCGAGCCGCGAGCAGGTAGACGCGCTCGTCGCCCGCGCGACCGGCGAGTGGGGACGCCTCGACGTGATGTGCAACGTCGCGGGCATTCCCTCCGACGGCCCGCTGGGCGCGCTCTCGGAAGCGGAGTTCGACCGCGTCGTCGCCGTCAACGTGAAAGGCACGCTGTTCGGTTGTCAGGCCGCCGTGCGCGCGATGACGCCGCGCGGCGCCGGCAGCATCGTCAACGTGGCGAGCGGTGCCATCGACCGCGCCGTTCCCAACTATGGGCTCTACGCGCTCACCAAGGCCGCGGTCACGCAGCTCACCCAGACGCTCGCGACGGAGGTCGGGCCCGCCGGCATCCGGGTGAACGTGCTCGCGCCCGGCGCCACGCTCACGAAGTTCACGGAGCGCCACCTGCGCCGCCCCGACGGCACGCTCGACCCCGCGCGCTACGACGCCTTCGTCGCCTCGATGAAGGCGATGTCGCCGCTCGGCTTGGTCGGGGAGCCGCTCGACCAAGCGTGGCTGATCCTCTACCTCGCCTCGGACGCGAGCCGCACCTGCACCGGCCAGATCTGGCGCGCGAACGGCGGTCAGACGATTCCGCGCTGAGCGCCGCACACGCGCGTCGCGCGCACGCGCCGGGAAGGAGTCCTCACGACTCGCCCGCCGAGCGGATCACCTCGCGCACCGCCTCCGCATCCCCGGTCTCGTCGTAGAGCATCAGCGTCGTGCGCGCCGCGAAGCCGGCGTTGCGCGCGCGCAGCTTCGCGCCCACCTCGGCGGGCGTGCCCGAGACCGCGATGTGGTCGAACAGAGACTCGTCGATGCGCTTCATCATCTCGCCCCACGCGCCGGTCTTGGAGAGCCGGTTCAGCTCGGGATGCAGCGCCCCGTAGCCGAGGTGCTCGAGCACGCCGCGGTAGGCGGGGGTCGAGCCATAGAACGAGATCTGGCCGCGCGCCTTCTGCCGCGCGGTCTCGATCTGCGCCTGCGTGTTCCCCATCGCGACGATCGTCTGGCAAGAGATCGCGATGTCCTTGCGCGAGCGCCCGCTCGCGGCGAGGCCGCGCTCGAGCGCAGGCAGCGTCACCGCGGCGAGGAAGCTCGGGGAGTGCAGCGGGTGCACGAGGAAGCCGTCGGCCACCTCGCCCACCACTTCCACCATCTTCGGGCCCACGCCCGCGAGGAAGATGGGCGGCGCGCCGAACGGATTCGAGCCTGGACTGAAGAACGGAGTCATCAGGGTGTGCGTGTAGAAGTCGCCGCGAAACGAGAGCCGCTCGCCCGTCTCCCACGCGCGCCAGATCGCGCGGATCGCCAGCACGAACTCGCGCAGGCGCTTCGCGGGCTCGGACCACGGCATGCTGAAGCGCTTCTCGATGTGCGGCTGGATCTGCGTTCCGAGGCCGAGGATGAAGCGGCCGCGCGCGATCGTCTGCACGTCGAAGGCCAGCTGCGCGACGTTCATCGGGTTGCGTGCGAAGGCGATCGCCACCGCCGTGCCCAGCTCGATGTGCCGCGTCGTCTGCGCGGCGAGCACGAGCGGGATGAAGGCGTCGTGGGCGCTCTCGAAACTCCACGCGGCGCCGAAGCCTTGCGCTTCGAGGCGCGCAGCGGCGGCGCCGGCGGCGTTCAGGTCGGGGCTCATCAGGCCGGCGTCGATCTTCACGGGAGCTCCTCGGTGGTGGATTCGGAGACGGGTCGGGCGAGCGCGCGGCGCAGGTCGCCCAGCACGCCGGGCGCCCAGCCCGCGCAGCGCTCGGCGCTCGCAGCCAGCTCCGCCGCCACCGCCGGGCGTTCGCGCGGCTCGAGCGCCAAGAAGGGGCGATGCGCCAGCGCGCGCACCACGCGCTCGCACACGAACTCCGCGCTCGCGTAGGCTTCGGGCAGCGGCGAGGCGTGCACGCGCACGCAGATCGCCTCCACGTCGGCGCGCGCGTCCGGTCGCAGCGCGCACTCGCGCAGCAGCCCTCGCGCATCCGCCAGCGAATCTCGGTACGCGCGCGGTACGCCCGCTTCGCGCGCGAGCCAGCCGTCGAGCTGGAGCTCGCTCGCCACGTGGGCGACGCCGCGCGCCGGGCCGCGCCGCACGCCGCG
>CAYWRY010000044.1:0-29995 GCA_964460485.1 uncultured Spirochaetales bacterium | reverse complement strand
GCGCGGTCTTCTATCGCACCAACGCGCAGTCGCGGCCGATCGAGGAGGAGCTGCTCAAGTACGACGTGCCCTACGTCGTGGTGGGCGGCGTGCGCTTTTACGACCGCGCCGAGGTGAAGGACGTGCTCTGCTACCTGCGCGCGCTGGTGAATCCCGCGGACGCGGCCGCGCTGGCGCGCATCGCAAATCGACCCGCGCGCGGAATCGGCGACACAACGCTGGAGCGCGCCCAGGAGCTGGCGCGGGAGCGGGGCGTCTCCCTCGAAGCGGGTTTGCGCCTGTTCGCGGCGAGCGACGCCGCGGGCCGCGCGCGCCCGAAGTTGGTCGCATTCCTCGAGCTGCTGGACGCGCTGCGCCGCGACGCCCTCGGGCTGCCGCCCGCGGACGCGATCGCCGAGACGCTGCGCCGCAGCGGTTACCTGCTGGCGCTCGAGCGCGAGAACACGCCCGAGGCCGATTCGCGCCTCGAGAACCTGCGCGAGCTGGTGGCGAGCGCCGAGGACTTCGCTGCGGACAGCGCGGAGGTGGTGGACGCCGCGCGCACGCCGCTCGAGCGCTTCCTCGATCAGGTCGCGCTCGTCTCCGACCTCGACAGTGCCGAGCTGCGCAGCGACCGCGTGTCGCTGATGACCGTGCACTCCGCGAAGGGCCTCGAGTTTCCGGTGGTGTTCGTGGCGGGTCTCGAAGAGGGCGTGTTCCCCCACTCGGCCGCCGCGCGCGACGGCCGCGACATCGAGGAGGAGCGCCGGCTCTGCTACGTGGCGATGACGCGCGCGATGGAAAGGCTCACGCTCAGCTACGCGCGGGAGCGCCGCCGCTACGGCCAGCACAGCTTCGGCTCTCCTTCGCGCTTCCTGCGCGAGATCCCGCAGAAGCTGCTGGACTTTCGCGGCGGCACGAGCTTCGAGCGGCCGAGCGCGGCCGCCGCGCCGCCGCGCGCGCGCGGCGAGGGGCGCCACTACGACTACTCCTACGACCAGGGCGCCGGCGCCGACGACGTCGCCGGCGAGGCGGGAGTGCGCAAGGGCACGCGCCTGCGTCACCCGATCTTCGGCGCGGGCGTCGTGCTCGAGGTGATCGGGCGCGGGCCGGGCCAGAAGCTGCGCATCCAGTTCGACCGCGCCGGCGTGAAGACCGTGCTCGTGCGCTACGCGAATCTCGAGCTGACCTGAGGCGACCGGCGCGGGGACCTCGACCCGCGCCCTGGAGCCGGGCGCCGGAGCCATCTCGAAGGGGACGGGCGGATCGTCGCGCCACGGGTCGGCTGTCACTCCCGCCTTCGCGGCGGCCTGCCGATATGGCATGGATGCTCGAAGAGCTCCGGTACGGCGCGGCGATCGCGGCCCTGATGCGCGCGGAAGCGCGGGCGGCGCTGCTGCGCTCGGGCATGCGCTCCGGCCTGCTCGCCGCGCTGCGCGAGTGGACCAGCGCGGACGCGCTCGCCGCGGCGCAGTCCCTCGACAAGGGCCTCGCGACTGCGTGGCTCGTCGCGCTCGAGGCGCACGCGCTCGCCGAGCGCGACGGCGAGCGCTTCCGCGCCGCGGGCCTCGCGCGCTGGCTGCTCGAGAGCCCCGAGGCCGACGCTGCCTGCGCGGCCCTCGACCAATCGGCCTACGCCTACGCGCCCGTTCTCGCTCACATCCCGGAGCTGATGCAGAGCGGGCGGCGGCCCAGCTGGGGCTCGCGCGAGGACGCGCTGCGCACCGCGCGCGCTTCGCGCATCGGCGAGCGCCGCGCGCTCGCCGCCCTGCACCGCATCCCGGGCGCGAGGAAGGCGCGGCGCGTCCTCGACGTGGGCTGCGGCGAGGCGCACCTGCTGGCGACGTGGCTCGCGCGCTACCGCGACGCGCTCGGCACGGGCGTGGAGCTGGATCCCAGCGTCGCGCAGCGCGCGCTCGCGACGCTCCACGCCGCGCACGTGCAGCGCCGCGGGGAGATTCGCGCCGGCGACTTTTTCGACACTTCGCTGCCGCGCAACTTCGACCTCGCGCTGCTGAACAACAACCTCCACTACTTCGGCGAGGCGCGCTGGCCGGCGCTGCTGGCCCGCGTCGCCGAGCACCTCGTGCCCGGTGGGCTCGTGGCGATCCAGACGCCCGTCCTCACCGACGGCGCCTTCGCGCGGCTCACCGGCGTGCGCGCCACGCTCGCGACCTTCGATCTCTTCCTGCGCGCCCACGCGAACCTGTCCGGCCTGCCCGACCCCGCTCGGCTAGAAGCCGCCCTGCGCGGCGCGGGCTTCTCGCACGTCGCCACCCAGCCGATCCTGCCGGGCGGCGCGCTGCGGTACGTGTGGGGCCGCAAGCCGGTGGCCTGAGCTGCGGCTCGGCGCGGCGCGCGCCGAGAGCGCGGCGCCACAGAGTGGACGGCGCTGCGTGGCGTACTGCCGCGCGCCCCGCGCGGTCGTGCTTCGCGTGCACCGCGAGCGGGGCATGGAGCGTGCACGGCTCCGGCGCCCATGTCGGATCGGCGCGCCGCGGCTCGGGTCCTCGCGCTGGCGGCCGAGGCGGCGCTGCTCGCTCACGTCGCGGGTCTCGGCGCTCTCGGCTCCGCCGGCCTCGCCGCGGCCGCGCTCGCAATCGCGCGGCTGCTGCGCGGCTCGCCCGCCGCGCTCGAGGCGCTCGCGTTCGGCGGGCTCGGCATGACGGCGGGATGGTGGACTGATCTCGGCTTCGCCTCGCTCGCCGTCGCGAGCCCCGCGCCCGCGTTGCCACCCGAGGCGTGGTGCGGCTCGGCCGGCGCTCTCGCCGGCGTTCGGCTGCTCTCGTGGATGAACGCGGGCATGCTCGCGGGCGCGGCTGTCTCCGCGCGGCTCGCAGGATGCACAGCTGCGCGCTTCGCGCTCGAGGCCGCGGGCATGTTGCTCGGCATGCACCTCGCCGCGCGCGCGCTCGCGCCGCTCGCGCTGGAGCGCGCGCCCGCCCTCGCCGTGCTCGCGCCGCTCGCGGCGATGAGCGCCGGGATGCTTGCGGGCATGCAGCTCGCGCGGCTCGAGTGGCTGCGCCTCTGCCTCGGCCGCGCGCTGCTGGTGCGCCTGCGCGCCGCACGGTTCGCCGCCGATTGAGGCCCCCGCTCAGAGCGTCCGCGCGTCCGCCGCGGCGGCCTTCGCGATGTGCTCCAACCACCACCTCGGCATCTTGCCGAGCAGCTGGGTCAGGTCCGAGTAGTCGCGCCAGAGGGCGATCTTGTCGCCGCGGATCACCTGCACGGACACGAACGGCAGCGGGATCACCTCGCCGGTGTGGAAGCGCCAGGTCTCGGTGTGCTCGGTCATCACGACGTCGCCCTGACAAACCATGCGGTGGATCTCGTGGTCGAAGGCCTGCACCGGTTCGTGCCCGATGCGCAGGCGCCTCGAGACACCTGCGGGCCCGACGCCGCCCGGGTCCGGCGCCGACACGTCCTGGTAGAGCCCGTCCTCGGTGAAGAAGCGGCCGACGGCGTCGTAGTCGCGCACCTCGTAGACCGCTTGCCAGAAGCGCTCCACCAGCGCGCGATTCCTGTCTTCCTGCGTCATCGGCTTCTCCTCGCCGCGCGAGTGAAGCCCGGATGCGCGCGGCATGCGAGGGGCAAGCGGTGCGGATGCGCGAAGCCGGCGGCGAAGACCTCCGGCTGCTCGCGGGCTGGAACGGACAGGCGGAGCGATCGCGCGCGCGGGTTGCGCGCCGAGCTGTTCAGAGCTTCCGGCGTCGGGGTTGAAACAGCTGACGCCGTCGGCGGGGATCTCTTCGAAGCGCGAGGCTCGCCGCGCCGTGGAGGACAACCCCGCTCGGCTGGCCCACGAAGCGCCGCTCGGACTGCGGTGCCGGCGCAGGCTCCACGGCGGGCGGCGGCGCTGGCGGGGTCGAAGCCGGCCTCTCCGGTTGCTCCGTCTCACCGCAGCTCGCGACGGCGGTACCGAACGCCACGATCAGCGCGAGGCCCGAGCGCTTCATCCGTCGATCGGCTGCGTGAGCGGGCACGTCGCCCG
Organism: uncultured Spirochaetales bacterium; assembly: GCA_964460485.1. Classification (GTDB taxonomy): domain Bacteria; phylum Myxococcota_A; class UBA9160; order UBA9160; family UBA6930; genus VGRF01. Next base: position 26,025 of record CAYWRY010000044.1, on the reverse strand, counting down.
TGAGAGGCTGACGCGATTCGCGAGCCCGACACCTGTGTAGGCCTTGCTGCGGGTCTCGAGATGGACGTGCTGATCGGCCGCGGCCATCCCCCTGGCGTTGCCCGACTCGCCGGAGTAGGCGATCAGGTCGTCGGCCTCAGGCTCCTCCGCCGGATGACGTTCACGAACAGCGGCCAGGCGATCCCCACGCGCCCCCACTCCAAGACGATGGATAGTCCTTGCTACGCCGCGTCGGTCGAGGTCGAGCCTCGACGGGGAAGCCAGCCGGCACCCCACGACGCGGATCCCGCCTGGCCGTTCGTGGTGATCGGCGCTGGGGCTGCGGGCCTTTTCGCCGCGCTCTTCGCCGCGCGCGGCGGCGCGCGCACGCTGCTGCTCGAGTCGCATGCGAAGCCCGGCGCCAAAATCCGCGTCAGCGGCGGCGGGCGCTGCAACGTGCTGCCGTCGCGCGCCGAGCCGAGCGACTTCCACACCGAGGGGTCGCGGAACGCGCTGCGCAACGTGCTGCTCTCGTGGCCGCTCGCCGAAGTGCGCGCGTTCTTCGAGGGCGACCTCGGCGTGGCGCTGAAGGTCGAGCACACCGGGAAGCTGTTCCCCACGAGCGACGATCCGGGGCAGGTGACGGGCGCGCTGCTCGGGGCGTGCGCGCGCGCCAGCGTCGCGCTGCGCGCGGGCACGCGCGTGCGCGACCTGCGCGCACTGGCCGGGGGCGAGCCGGACGGCGCCCGCTTCGTGCTCGCCCTCGCGAGCGGAGAGCTCGTGCGCGCGCGTTCGGTGGCGCTCTGCACCGGCGGGCAGTCGCTGCCGAAGACCGGCAGCGACGGCTGGGGTCATCAGGCCGCCGAGCGTCTGGGGCACGCCGTGCGCCCGCGCTACCCGGCGCTCGTTCCGCTGCTCGCGGGCGATGCGCGCTGGACGCAGCTTGCCGGCGTGAGCGTGCGCGCGACGCTGCGCGCGCTGCGCGGGGAGCGGGTCGCGGAGGAGCGCACGGGCGACCTGCTGTTCACGCACCGCGGCTTCAGCGGCCCGGTCGTGCTCGACGTCTCGCACGTCTTCGCACGTGCGAGCCATCGGGGCGTCGCGCTGCGCGCCGCGTGGCTCGGCGACGGCGCCGCGACCTGGGGCGCGCGACTCCAAGTCGGCGGCGCACGCACCGCGCAAGCCTTCGCCCGCGCGCAGCTCCCGAGGCGCCTCGCGGATCTGCTCGTCGCGCGCGCGGGCGTCGATCCCGAGCGCGCGTGCGCGCGCCTCACCCGCGCGGAGCGGGCGCGGCTCGCCCGACAGCTCGGCGCGTGCGAGCTCGAGATCGCAGGCGACGAGGGCTATCGCACCGCCGAGGTGACGGGCGGCGGCGTCGCGCTCGAAGAGGTCGCGACGCGTACCCTCGAATCGCGCCGCGTGCCCGGCCTCTACTTCGCCGGCGAGATCCTCGACGTCACCGGCCGCATCGGCGGCTTCAACTTCCTGTGGGCGTGGGTGACGGGCCGGACGGTCGGCCTCGCGGCGAGCGAGTCGAGCGGCCCCGAGCCGACGCGCGCGTGAGCGCGCTCCGCTCAGGCCGGCACGGGCTCGACGCGCACCGACATGCGCTGCGTCCCGCCGCCGACCGTGACGCCCTGGTCGAGGGCAATTCCGTACGCGCGACTTGCCGCATGACCGGCGCGGCGAAGGGCACCGTGCTCAAGCTGCTCCGCGATCTTGGCTGCGCGGCGCGCGAGTATCAGGACCGCACGCTGCGGAACCTGCCCTGCAAGCGCATCCAGTGCGATGAGATTTGGAGCTTCTGCTACGCGAAGGCGAAGAACGTCCCGAAGGACAAGCGCGGGCAGTTTGGCTACGGCGACGTGTGGACGTGGACGGCGATCTGCGCCGACACGAAGCTCGTCGCGAGTTGGTGCGTCGGGAATCGCGGCGCGGATACGGCGCACGCGTTCATGCACGACCTCGCCGAGCGGCTGCGCGATCGCGTCCAGCTCACCAGCGACGGCCACGGGGCTTACCTGGAGGCCATCAATTCAGCGTTCGGGACCGAGATTGACTACGCGCAACTCGTGAAGCTCTACGGCGTCGAGCCGGTCGGCCCTGCCCGCTACAGCCCGCCGAAGTGCACCGGCTGCCGCCGGCGTCGCGTGAAGGGCGACCCCGACCCCTTCCACGTCTCCACGTCCTACGTGGAGCGCTCGAACCTGACCATGCGCATGGGAATGCGGCGATTCACGCGCCTCACGAACGGCTTCTCCAAGAAGGTCGAGAACCTGGAGCACGCCGTCAGCCTGCACTTCCTGCACTACAACTTCGCTCGGGTGCACCAGACCCTGCGCGTCACCCCGGCGATGGAGGCCGGCGTGTCCGATCATGTTTGGTCGATTGGCGATATCGTCGCGTTGCTCGAAAAATGAGTCTTCGTCGATCAAGTTTGGATTGACGAACGCCGAATCTGGGTCTACATCCTTGTCCATCGCAGCCCGCCGAGGAGCCAGATCCTCGGCTCATCTCGTCCCCAGCCGCCCGATCTACCGGGCGGTTGCCATTTGATCCCCGGGGGGCCGAAAGGCCCCCCGCATCGTTTGGCCAACCGCTACCGCAAAGGGGAACGAAGATGCCCGGCTCGACTCGTGTATTCGTTGACTTCTGGAACTTCCAGCTGGAGTGGCGAAATCGCGCAGGGGGCTCCCAATGCGACTGGCCCGAGCTCCCGCTCGCGCTAGTCGCGGCAACGCAGTCGACGGCTCCGCAACTCGGCGCACTCCAGTTGGACGACACGAGGGTCTACGCGTCCGCCGACCCCGATCGCGAAGGTCCCCTTCGCAAGTGGCTTGATGTGTTCCTCGGCCGCCAGCCCGGCTTCCGCGTGTTTGTGCGCGAGCGGAAGGCGCGTCGAAAGTCTGTCCACTGCCGCAAGTGCAAGCACAAACTCGACGCGTGCCCGAACTGCAACACGCCGTACTCCCGAGCGGTCGAGAAGGGAGTCGACTCCGCAATCATCACCGACATGTTCTCGCTCGCTTGGGAAAGCGCCTACGACGTGGCGATCCTCGTGAGCAGCGACTCGGACATGATCCCTGCCGTCGAGAAGATCCAGGACCGCGGACTCAAGATCGTCAACGCAACCTGGCAGAGGTACGGGCATGACCTCGCTAGGCATTGTTGGGCGTCGTTCCCGATCGACCCGCTGATCGGTCAACTCTCTCGGAAGGGTGCTGAGGCACCGCCGCCGCCCCCCGACAACTCAAACTGACCCACTACCGACGCCCTCACCGGGTTGACGTCGTCGTAGTTGCGGCCGAAGCCGAGCGGGAAGTGCAGGTCCTCGACCACGCGGTCGTTGGTCGGGTCGAGCTCGACCCAGCCGTCCCCCGGACGGAACGCGGAGAGCCAAGCCTGCGACAAGTCGGAGAGCCTGGCTTGCGACGCCGCTGCGTCCGCACGTAGTCGCTCACGTAGGGCGCGGGCAGGGCGAGCGATCGCAGGCAGCCGATCGCGAGGTGAGCGAAGTCCTGGCACACGCCGCGGCGCTTCCGCAGCACCTCCGACGCCGCCTCGCGAGCGTGGTCGCGCCCGGGTCGTAGGGGAACTCGGGGTGGATGCGCGCGCACAGCTCCCGCACGCCGGCCAGGAACGGTCCCCCGGCGGGGAACGAGGGCCGCGCGTGTTCGGCGAGCGACGGCCGGGCGGAGGCCGCGCTCGCGAGCGCGATCACGCGGGCGGCCCCTTCAGCTCCACGACGTTGCCGTCGGGATCTCGCAGGTACATCGAAGGTCCGTTGCCCTCGGCGCCGTAACGCGTCCCGACCTCGCCCGGCTCGACGCCGTGACCCCGCAGGTGGATCGCGAGGGCTTCTGCGTCGAGCGCCTCGATGCGCAAGCAGACGTGGTCGACGTTCTTGCCGTCGGGCGCCGGTGCTCCGCCGCCCGCCTTGCCGAGGGGCGAGTCCACGGGCACGAGATCGATCAGCGCCGCGCCGGCGCGCAGCTGCACGAGACCGAGCGCGTCGATGCGCCGCTCGATGGGGCAGCCGAGCGCTCCCTGATAGAAGCGCAGCGCCGCGTCGAGGTCGCGCACGCGCAGCACGACGTGGTCGAGGCCGAGGACGCGGAGGCTCATCGCGCGACTGTGCGCGAGGACTCGCGCAACGCCAAGTCGAACACTGGCCCCCAAGTCACAATCTCGTATGAACGTCCCCGAAGTCAGCCCCGCTTGTACTCGCGCTCCAGCTGGTCGCGGGTGCGGCCGCGTTCGACCGCCAGCTCGATCAGGCGATCGAGCAGCGCGGGATACGAGAGGCCGCTCGCCTGCCAGAGCCGGGGATACATCGAGACCTCGGTGAAGCCCGGCAGGCTGTTCAGCTCGTTCAGCCAGATGCGGTCGGTGTGCTTCTCGACGAAGAAGTCGACGCGCGCGAGGCCGGCGCCTTCGAGCGTGCCGAAGGCGAGCACGGCGAGGCGCTGCAGCTCGGCGGCGACCGATTCCGGAACCTTGGCGGGCACGATCAGCTCGGTGCGCTCGTCGACGTACTTCGCCTCGTAGTCGTACCACTCGCCGTGCGGGACGATCTCGCCGGGCACCGACGCTTCCGGACGCTCGTTGCCGAGCACCGCGATCTCGATCTCCCGCGCATCCACGGCTTGCTCGATGAGCACCTTCTCGTCGTAGCGCGCGGCCTCGCGCAGCGCGGGCGCGAGCTCGGAGCGCTTCTTCACCTTGCTGATGCCCACCGAGGAGCCCGTGTTGGCGGGCTTCACGAAGCAGGGCAGGCCGATGCTGTGGACGATGCGCTCCACCAGCGGCTCGCCCTGCGCGAGCTCGTGCTTGCGCACCGTCAGCCACGGCACGACGGGCACGCCCGCGGCCTTCAGCAGCCGCTTGGTCACGTCCTTGTCCATCTGGATCGCGGAGCCGAGCACGCCGGCGCCGACGTAGGGCACGCCGGCCAACTCGAGGAAGCCCTGGAGGCAGCCGTCCTCGCCGCCGGTGCCGTGCACGATCGGCAAGATCACGTCGAGCTGCGCAGCGGGCTTGCCGTCGGCCGCCGACACCAGCGTGCGCTCGCCGGGGATCGCGGGCAGCGTGACCTCGGGCGCGGTCACCACCGCGGCCGGCAGCATCTTCGGACCGCCGATGTGCCAGCGGCCGTCGTGGGAGATCGCGATCAGCGACACGTCGTAGCGCGAAGGGTCGAGCGCCTGGAGGATCGACGTCGCCGAGGCGATCGAGACCTCGTGCTCGACCGAGCGCCCGCCGTACACGATGCCGACGCGAATCTTCGCCACTGCGTTCCCCCCGGCGCCTCCGCGAATCGTTCGCAGACTCCGCGCGACAAGACAACGGCGCTGTCGGCCCGGTTCTGAAGCCCGGAATCGGGGCTAGCTTGCGCGGGCGATGGAGCCGACGGCCGTGACCGACGACACGCTCGCTGCGAAGCAGGACGCGCTGCTCGCCCGGCTGCGCGAGGCGGGGCGCGTGCTGGTCGCCTTCAGCGGCGGCGTCGACTCGAGCTACCTGGCGTGGGCGGCGCAGCACGCGCTGGGCGAGGGCGCGCTCGCAGTCACCGCGGTGTCGGCCTCCTATCCGGAGAGTCACCGTAGGCTCGCCGAGCAGGTCGTCGCGCAGTTCGCGCTGCCCCACCGCTTCGTCGACACCCACGAGCTGGAGCGCCCCGGCTACCGCGCCAACGGCCCCGACCGCTGTTACTTCTGCAAGACCGAGCTGTTCGAGGTGATGGGCAAGCTCCGGGCAGAGCTGGGCTTCGCGGCGGTCGCCTACGGCGTGAACACGGACGACCGAGGCGACTTCCGGCCCGGGCATCGCGCGGCGGAGGAGCACGGCGTGCTCTCACCGTTCCTCGACGTGGCGCTCTCGAAGGCGGAGATCCGCGCGCTCTCCCGCGCCGCGGGCCTGCCCACCGCCGAGCTGCCCGCCTCCGCGTGTCTCGCCTCGCGCCTCCCCTACGGCACCGAGGTGACGCCCGAGCGCCTGCGCCAGGTGGAGCGCGGCGAGGAGGCCCTGCGCGCGCTCGGCTTCCGCCAGGTGCGCCTGCGCCATCACGGCGCGCTCGCCCGCGTGGAGATCGATCCCGCCGAGCTGCCGCGCGCGCTCGCGCCGGAGATGGCGCGCGCGATCTCGGCGGCGATCAAGCCGCTCGGCTTCCGCTACGTCGCGCTCGACCTCGACGGCTATCGCACGGGCGCGCTGAACGAGGTGCTCGCGATCGCGGGAGCGCCGTGGGCGTGAGATCCCGTCGCGCGCGGCGCCCGTGAGCGGCTTCCCGCGCATCGCCTGCCGCGGCGCGCCGCGCGATCTCGGGCTCGATCAGGGACGCGAATGCGCAGCGCAGATCAAGCGCGCCGCTCGCGACGCGAGCGGCGGCGCGCTGGCCCGTGCCCTCGCAGTGCTGCGCACGCCGCCGGCCGCGCGCGCGATCCTGCGCGACACCTACCGCTACTTCCCGCACGCGGCGGAGCGCAGCGCCGGGCTCGCGCGCGGCGCGCAGGTGCCGCCCCACGCGCTCGCCGCGCTCGCGGCGCAGCCGGCGCGCGCGCCCGCGGACGCGCTGCGCGTCGTGCAGACCGCGCGCGGCCCCGCCGTCGCGCGCGCGCTGCCGAGCGAGCGCATCGCCGCGCTGCGCGAGAGCGCGCCCGACACCGACTACCGCTCGCTCGAGCTGATCGCGCCGGAGTGCGTCGCGCCGTTCGTGGGCGTGAACGAGCACGGCCTCGCGGTGGGCGCGCTGCTGCTCGGCGGCGGCGGCGACTGCGCGGCGCCGGGCTCGCTCTTGGCGCAAGACTGCCTGCAGCGCTTCGACCGCGTGGAGAAGGCGCTCGAATGGCTGGAGCGCCGCCCGGCGGGCGGTCGCGCGCTGTTCGCGCTCGCCGACGCGACGGGCGCGGCCGCTGGCTTCGAGATCGACGGCGCGTCGCGCAAGCGCGCCGAGCCGAACGGAGCGCCGATCTCGGCCAGCACCGCCGAGCGCTCGTGCATCGCGGTAGCCGACCCGTACGCGCGCGGGCTCGGCTGGACGTTCGCGGACGGAAGTACCGGCGAAGCGACCATCTCGGTGCGCGAATCCACCGCCTGAGCGGCGGCGCATCTTCTCCCCGGCCAGCGCGGCGGTGTGCTCGAAAGCGCGTGAATGCGAGATGCGCGCAGCTGGCTGGTGTCGGGTCGTCGCGATCGAGGTTCTGGCGAGCGCTGGCGCGCGCGCGGAGCCGGGAGTCGCCTGGGACCCGGCCGCCGGCTACCGCGCCGAGTGCGCGCTCAGCCAGGCGCTCGTCCTCGCCTGGCAGGAGGTGCGCAGCGGGCGCCGGAGCGTGCCCTCCGTGGTGCGGGCCGCTCTCGACACGCGCGGGCTCGTTGCGTCGCACGAGGTGTTCGACTGCGCGGATCCGGCGCTGATGGCTCGCGCGCTCCGCTGCGCGAGCCCGATTCGCATTGGGCCGAACGATGCTTGCGTCCGCGAGAGGCTCTCCGCGATGACGTTCGCCCTGAGCGGCGACGGCCGCTCGGCGACGAGCCGGCGCTAGGCGCGCAGCTAGCGCCTTCCGCCGCGGCCTGCGCCTCCTCGCCGGCGCCTTCGCCCTCCGCCTCCGCCGCCGTGGGCGCGCTCTTCGCGCGGCAGGAACTCGGTCTCGCGCGGGGCGCTCGGCGCCGGGCCGGGGGCGCTCCGCACGTCGTCGTGGACGCTCGTGTCGGGGCGGTGCTCCTTCAGGTACATCGCCGCGATCGCGGCGAGGTCCTTCAGGCCTTCCTCGCTGGACGCCATCTTGCGGATCAGCGGCACGATGCGGTCGACCTTCCACTCGCGGTCGCGGATCGACAGATGGCGCATCTCGTGCTCGACCTTCACCTCGAGCCGCTCGCCGATGCGCTCCAGCAGCATCTCCTCGGTGGGCAGCTTGCGCTCCTCGATCGCGATGCCGGTGACGTTCTGGATGTTGCGGAAGTTCCCGATGTCGAGGCCCGAGACCAGCGAGAGCGCGACGCCGGCCTTGCCGGCGCGGCCCGTGCGGCCCGTGCGGTGGACGTAGACCTCGGCGTTCTCGGGCGCCGCGTAGCTGATCACGTGGGAGAGATCGCTGATGTCGATGCCGCGCGCCGCCACGTCGGTGGCCACCAGGATGCGCAGCTCGCCGGCCTTGATGCGCGCCATCGCGCGCTCGCGCGCCGCTTGCGTCAGGTCGCCGCTGATCTGATCGGCGTCGAAGCCGTGGCGCTGCAGGTACGACGTCACGAAGCGCACGTCGTCCTTGGTGTTGCAGAAGATGATCGCGCTCTCGGGATCCTCGAGCTCGAGGATGCGGCGCAGGTTCGCCTCCTTCTCCTGCGCCGTCGTCACGTAGTAGCCGTGCTCGATCTCGCTGGGCGAAGCGTGGCCCTCGACGAGCGAGAGGAACTTCGGCTCCACCAGAAAGCTGCGCGAGAGCGACAGCACCTTCTCGGGCATCGTCGCGGAGAACAGGCAGCTCTGGCGCTTCGTCGGCAAGTAGCCCTTGATCTCCTTCATGTCGGGCCAGAAGCCGAGCGAGAGCAGCTCGTCGGCCTCGTCGAACACGACCACGCGCACCTGGCCCAGCTGCATGCGCCCAGAGCCGAGGTGGTCGAGGATGCGGCCGGGCGTTCCGACGATCACGTGCGCGCCCTCGCGCAGGCCGTCGTTCTGCGCGCCGTAGGGGACCCCGCCGTAGATCGGCAGGCAGCGCACGCCGAGGTGCTTGCCGAGCGCCGTGATCTCGCCGGTGATCTGGTTCGCGAGCTCCCGGGTGGGGGCGAGCACGAGTGCCTGGGTCGTCGGCTGCGCGGTGTCGATCCGCAGCAGGATCGGGATGCCGAAGGCGCCCGTCTTTCCGCTGCCCGTGCGCGCCTGGACGATCACGTCGGCGCCCGTGCGCATGAGCGGGATCCCCTGCGCCTGCACCGGCATGGGAGTTTTCCAGCCGAGATCGGCGATGCCGAGGCGGAGGGGTTCGGGGAGGTCGGTGAAGAGGTTGTCGGTGGGTTCGTTGGACAAGGTGAGCGGCACTCTACCGGCGAGATGTGCGGGTCGCTGCGGGGGCGGGAGGTGGAGAGCGCGCTCTCGTTCGGGGGTGCGCCGCGCGGGCGGGCGGGGGCTCGCTGCGCTCACCCGCTTGGCCGCGTCGAAGGCTGCCGTGCAGCGCGCGGGGCCGACGCGGCGTTGATTGCCGTGCGCGCGGCCTGCGACCAGGGGTTCGCTCCGCGACCCCCCGCCCGCGCGGCGCTGGCCGGCGCGCAGAGGGCGCATCGAGGACTCGCGCCCGGAGGAAGACATTCGGCTCGCGGTGGCTCCGAGTCTCGTCTTCCAGAGGAGAGGTGGCGCGCGACGCGCCGTTGAGGCGGGTCGCGCGCCACGTTCGGAGTCGGAGAACGAACGCGGCGCGCGGGCTGCGGCTAAGGTGTTTCGTCTATGGCGTCGGTCTCGCGGGAGGAGGTGCGGCGGATCGCGCGGCTGGCGCGGATTCGCGTGGAAGAGGCGGAGGCGGACGCGCTCGCCCGCGATCTTCAGGCGGTGCTCGAGTACGTCGCGCTGCTCGACTCGCTCGACACGGCGGGCGTCGAGCCGACGGTGGCGGTGATTCCGCTCGCGACGCCGCTGCGTGCGGACGAGCCCGGCGAGCCGCTGGCCCCCGAGGTCGCGGTGATGAACGCGCCGGCGGCGGAGGGCTCGGCGTTCGCGGTGCCGAGAGTGCTCGGCGCCGAAGCCGAGGGCTGAGCGCGCGATGGCCGAGCCGCTCGGGACGCTCGCGGAGCTTCGCGCGGCGCTGGACGCGCGGGCGGTCACGGCGGTGCAGCTCGCGGAGCGGGCGCTGGCGCGCGGCGCGGAGCTGGACGCGAAGCTCCACGCGCTGCTCTTTCCGCGCCGCGAGCGCGCGCTCGCCGAGGCAGCGCAGTCCGACGCGCGGCGCGCGCGCGGCGCGCCGCTCTCGCCGCTCGACGGCATCCCGATCGCGATCAAGGACTGCATCGTGCAGGCGGGCGAGCCGGCCACGGCGAGCTCGAAGATCCTCGCGGGCTACGTCTCGCCCTTCGACGCGACGGCCGTGGCGCGGCTGCGCGCGGCGGGCGCCGTGATCGTCGCGCGCACGAACATGGACGAGTTCGCGATGGGCTCCTCCACCGCGCACTCTCGTTACGGCGCCGCGCGCAACCCGTGGGATCCCGCGCGCTCGCCGGGCGGATCGTCGGGCGGCTCGGCGGCCGCCGTCGCGGCGGGCATCGTGCCGCTCGCGCTGGGCAGCGACACCGGCGGCTCGGTGCGCCAGCCGGCGTCGCTGTGCGGCGTGACGGGCATGAAGCCGACCTACGGGCGCGTCTCGCGCCTCGGCCTGATCGCGTACGCATCGTCCCTCGACCAGATCGGCCCCTTCGCGCAGACGGCCGCCGACTGCGCCGCGCTGCTCGACGCGATCGCAGGCCACGACCCCGCGGACTCGACCTCGCTGCCCGAGCCGCCGCCGCGCGCGGCGGCCGCGCTCACCGGCGACGTCTCGGGCCTGCGCGTCGGCATCCCCCGCGACGTGCTCGCGCTGCCCGGCGCGCAGCCCGCCGTGATCGCGCGCGTGCTCGAGGCCGCGGGCGAGCTCGCGCGCGCCGGCGCCAAGCTGGTCGACGTATCGCTGCCGCACACGCGCTACGGCATCGCCGCCTACTACCTGATTGCGACGGCCGAGGCGTCGAGCAATCTCGCGCGCTTCGACGGCGTGCGATACGGGCTGCGCGCGCCGTCGGCGGGCGGCGTCACGGCGATGATCGAGGCGACGCGCTCCCAGGGCTTCGGCGCCGAGGTGAAGCGCCGCGTGCTGCTCGGCACCTACGTGCTCTCGGCCGGCTACTACGACGCCTACTACAAGAAGGCCCAGCGCGTGCGCACGCTCTTGCGCCGCGACTTCGAGCGCGCCTTCGCGGCCTGCGACGTGATCGCGATGCCCACCTCGCCCGAAGTGGCGTTCCGCTTCGATGCGAAAGCGGATCCGCTCTCCGAGTATCTCGCCGACGTGTTCACGGTCTCGGCGAACCTCGCCGGTGTGCCCGCGATCTCCCTGCCCTGCGGCACCGCCCAGCCCGAGGACGGCGGGCCGGAGCTGCCCGTCGGGCTCCAGCTGCTCGGCCGCCCGCTCGAGGATGCGGCGGTGCTGCGCGCGGCCGACGCGTACCAGCGCCTCACCGATCACCACGCGCGGAGGCCTTCGCCGTGAGCTGGGAGGTGGTGATCGGCCTCGAGGTACACTGCCAGCTGCGCACGCGCAGCAAGCTGTTCTCCCCGTCGCCCGTTTCGTTCGGCGAGGCGCCCAATCACAGCGTGACGCCCCTCGACCTCGCGCTGCCCGGCACGTTGCCCGTGCTGAACGGGCACGCGGTCGAGCTCGCGATCCGCGCGGCGCTCGCCGCGCACTGCACGGTGCACGAGCGCTCGATCTTCGCGCGCAAGAACTACTTCTACCCCGATCTTCCCAAGGGCTATCAGATCTCGCAGTACGAGGAGCCGCTGGCGACGGGCGGCTGGGTCGAGATCATCGGCGCGGACGGGGCGGCCAAGCGCATCCGCTTGACGCGCATCCACATGGAAGAGGACGCCGGCAAGTCGATTCACGAGGGCGCTGCCCGCGACACGCTGATCGACCTGAACCGCGCGGGCGTTCCGCTGGTCGAGATCGTCTCGGAGCCCGACCTCCGCTGCGCCGCCGACGCCGCCGAGTACCTGCGCAAGCTGCGCGAGATCGTGCGCGCGGTGGGCGCCTCCGACGCGGACATGGAGAAGGGTCAGTTCCGCTGCGACGCGAACGTCTCGCTGCGAAGGCCCGGCGACGCGAAGCTCGGCACGCGCACCGAGATCAAGAACCTGAACTCGTTCCGCTTCGTCGAGGCCGCGATCGGGCGCGAGGTGCGCCGCCAGGCCGCGATCCTCGAGGGAGGCGGCAGCGTGGTGCAGGCGACGCTCGGCTACGACGCCGAGGCGGACCGTCTGCACGTGATGCGCGTGAAGGAGAACGCGGACGACTACCGCTATTTCGCGGATCCCGATCTGATCCCCCTCGCGATCCCGGCCGCGAAGATCGCCGCGATCCGCGCGGCCCTCCCCGAGCTCGCGGACGCGCGCGCGCAGCGCCTCGCCGCGCAGTACGAGCTGGCGGCGAAGGACGCGGCGCTGATCGCCGCCGACGCCGCGCTCTCGGCTTGGTTCGAGGCGGCCGCGCGGGCGCACGGCAGCGGCAAGCCCGTGGCGAACTGGCTGCTGCGCGACGTGCTCGCCGCGCTCCGCGAGCGCGAGGCAGAGATCGACCGGGTGAAGCTCGCGCCCGAGGCGTTCGGCGCGCTGGTCAAGCTCGCCGACGGCGGCAAGGTCACCGCGAAGAGCGCGCGCACCCTGCTCGCCGAGCTGCTGTGGACGGGCGGCGACCCGGCCGCCGCGATCGCCGAGCGCGGGCTCGGCGCCGTCTCGGACGCGGGAGCGCTCGAGGCCGTGGCCGACGAGGTGATCGCGGCAAACGAGAAGGCAGTCGCCGCAGTCAAAGCCGGGGACGCGAAGTCGCTCAACTTCCTGATGGGACAGGTGATGCGCCGCACGCAAGGCAAGGCGGATCCCGCCGCCGTCCGGGAGATTCTCTCGCGCAAGCTGTCGTGAACGCCGCGCGACCGAAGGGAGGAGACCGGTGAGGCTCGCCGTACGCGTGCTCGCAGGCATCGCCGCGCTGCTCGTCGTCGCGGGGGTCGCGCTCGCGATCGCGCTGCCGCGCATCGCCCAGCGTCCGGAGGTGCGGGACGAGATCGCGCGCGCGGCGCTCGCCGCCACCGGGCGCGAGCTGCGCTTCGGCGAGCTCGAGGCGGGCGTGCTGCCGCCGCGCCTGATCGTCGCGAGCCCCGAGCTCGTGGCGCGCAAGGGCGAGGCTCCGCTGCGCGCGGAGCGCGTCGCGCTGCGCCTCGCGCTGCTGCCGCTGCTCGCCGGCAGAGTCGGCATCGACACCCTCACGCTGGAGGGCGCCGACTTCACCTTCGCGCGCACGCCGGACGGCTTCGAGCTGCCGGTTCAGCTGGCGGAGCAGGCGCCCGGCGACGAGGCGCTCGCGGGCGAGAGCTCGGTCGAGCTCTCGGTGCGCGAGGTGCGCATCGCGCGCTCGCGCGTGGCGCTCGAGGATCGCCTCGCGGTGCCGACGACGACCTGGGCGCTGGAGGATGTCGACGCGCGCGCGAGCGGGAGTCTGCTCGGCGGGCGCATCAGCTTCGACGCCGCGGCGAAGCTCGCGAGCGGCGGATCGCTCGCCTCCTCCGGCAAGCTCGACGGCGAAGAGCTCGGCGTGGAGGTGAAGCTCGCGCACTTCGCGCTCGCCGCCGCAAAGCCATACTTCCCCGAGGACGCGAGCGTCTCGGGCGAGGCGAGCTTCACGCTGCGGCTGGCGGGCCCGGCCGATGCGCTCTCCGGTCCGCTCGAAGCGGAGCTCGACGCCGCGCAGCTCGCGTTCGGCGACTCCTTCCGCAAGCCGGCCGGCGAGAAGCTGCGCATCGCCGGCACGCTCTCGCTGGCGGGCGACACGATCGCGCTCTCGGACGGGCGGCTCGAGCTGCGCGATCTCGCGACGCCGCTCGAAGTCGAGATGGCGACGAAGACGCGCGCCACGCTCGGGGGCGGATCGCTGGAGCTCGCCGGCTGGGAGACGATCCTTCCGGCGCTCGAGGGACTCGGCCTGCGCGGCGGCCTCTCGTTCTCGGACCTCGCGATCGGCATGGATCCGCTCGCGGTACGCGGCGCGATCGCGCTCGACGAGGTGGCAATGCCGCTCGCCGAGGGACAGAGCGCGGTGGTCTCGATGAAGCTCGAGGGCACCGGCGATGCGATCCGTGGCAAGGGCCCGGTCACGCTGGGCGGCCAGCGGGTGGCGCTCGAGCTGGGGATCACGCGCCTCTCGCGCGAGATGGACCTCGCGCTGCGCGGCCACGCGAGCGACCTCGACAGCGGCGCGCTCGCCGTCGCCTTCGGGGCGCCGGACGGCTCGCTCTCGGGGCCGCTCGATCTCGACGCGAAGCTCACCGCGCCGCTCGGCGGGGAGGAGGCGCTGTTGGACGCGCTGCGGGGTCCCGTGACGTTCTCGATCGCGCCGGGCCGCATGCCGGGCGTCTCGCTGCTGCGCGACGCGATCGATGCGCTCGGCGGCATCGCCAGCGTCGCCAGCTTGTTCGGGAAAGCCAGCACCGGCGAGAAGCTCCAGAAGTTCTACGACGACGAGTTCCAGCGGCTCGGCGGCACGCTCGACCTCGGCGGCGGCAAGGCGCGCACCGAAGACCTCGCGCTGCTCTACCGCGACTACCGCGTCGACCTCGCCGGCGACATCGCGCTGGCCGACACCGCGCTCGACCTCGAGGGGACGCTCACGATCTACGAGTCCGTCGACGCAGCGATCGCGGGCGGTGCGGCCGCGAGCGCGGCGTCGAGCACGCGCGCGGCGAAGCGCCGGCTTCCGCTCGCGCACGTGGGCGGCACGGCGAGCGATCCGAAGGTGTCGATCACGGCGAAGGCGGCGGTGGGCTTCGCGGCCGCGTACCTCGGCGGCGGCAAGCTGGGCGAGACGATCGGGGTGGTCTCGGAAGGCGGCGACGTCGTGGGCGCGCTGGAAGGCCTGCTGGGGGGCAAGAAGAAGAAGAAGAAGACGGAGCCGGCGCCGGGGTCGGGGCCGGAATGAGCTGGCGCACGCTGCGCTGGGAGGACCGCGCGGTCTATCTGCTCGACCAGCGGACGCTGCCCGAACGCGAGGTCGAGCTGGCCTGCCGCAGCGTCGAAGAGCTGGCGCGGGCGATCGAGCAGCTCGTCGTGCGCGGCGCGCCGGCGATCGGCTGCGCGGCCGCGCTCGGCATCGCGCTCGCCGCGCAGCGCAGCCGCGAACGCGAGCCAGCCGCTCTCGCGCGCGAGCTCGCGCAAGCGCGCGCGCGCCTGCTGCGGACGCGGCCCACCGCGGTGAATCTCGCATGGGCGCTCGCGCGCATGGAGCGCTGCGAGGCGCGCGCCTTGCGCGAGCCGGGCTCGAGCGTCGCGAGCGTCGCCGACGCGCTGCTCGCCGAGGCGCACGCGATCGTGGCGGAGGACGAGCGCGTGTGCCGCGCGCTCGGCCGCGCGGGCGCGGAGCTGGTGCCGGATTCCGCGCGCGTGCTCACGCACTGCAACGCCGGCGCGCTGGCGACCGCGGGCTACGGCACCGCGCTGGGCGTGGTGCGCGCGGCGGTCGCGCAGGGCAAGCGCGTCTCGGTGATCGCGGACGAGACGCGGCCGTTCTGGCAGGGCGCGCGCCTCACTGCGTGGGAGCTGCAGCGCGACGGCATCCCGGTCACGGTGATCGCGGACTCGATGGCTGCGCACCTGATGCGCTGCGGCGAGATCGATCTCGCCATCGTCGGCGCCGATCGGGTGGCGGCGAACGGCGACGTGGCGAACAAGATCGGCACGTACGCGCTCGCGCTCGCGGCGCGCGCCCACGGCCTGCCGTTCTACGTCGCCGCCCCGCTCTCGACGCTCGACCTCGCGACGCCCGGCGGCGACGCGATCCCGATCGAGGAGCGCGGCCGCGACGAGATCGCGCGGGTGGGCGAGCGCACGCTGGTGCCCGACGGCGTGCCCGTCCGCCATCCGGCCTTCGACGTGACCCCCGCGGCGCTGGTGAGCGCGATCGTCACCGAGGCGGGCATCGCCCGGCCGCCCTACGCCGAGAGTCTTGCCGGCTTGCTGCGCGCTGGGCGCGCCTGAGCTTCCGCCGCTCGCTGTGACCTCGGCCACGCGCCCCACCGGCAGGCGGCCGATGCAACGGCCTGAGGGGGGCTCGGATGGCGGCCGCGACGATTCTCTGCGCCGACGACGACAGGAGCTTCTGTCAGATCCTCTCGCGCGCCTTCACGCAGGCCGGCTATCGGGTGGAGACGGCCCACGACGGCGTCTCGGCGGTGGAGCGGGCGCGAGCCCTGAAGCCCGCCCTCGTCACGCTGGATGTGATGCTGCCGCGCCTCGACGGCTTCCGCGTGCTCGAGGTGCTGCGCAGCGAAAAGGAGCTGGCGCGCACGCCGGCGCTGTTCGTCTCGGCCTGCACCTTCACGCCCGATTATCAGGCGCGCGCGCGGTCGCTCGCGGCGGCGGCGGTGCTGAAGAAGCCGGTGCCCCTCGACCAGCTGATCGCGTCGGTGGAGCGCGCGGTCGCGAGCGCACCGGGGCGCACGGCGGGCAGACCCCAGCTCGCGGGCTCGCTCGAGCAGCTGCCGTTCGCCGAGCTGCTGCACCACCTCCACGGCATGCGCGCGACCGGCGTGCTCGACCTGCGCCACGGCAAGAAGAAGAAGCAGCTCCAGCTGCGCGACGGCGTGCCCGAGGCGGTGCGCTCCAACTTGATGGGCGAGACGCTCGGACACCTGCTCGTGGCGAGCGGGACGATCACGGAGGACGTCCTCCACGCCTGCGTGAAGCGCATGAAGACGGGCGGCGGGCTGATCGGGCAGATCCTGATGGCGAGCCAGATGCTCGACGAGGATGCGCTCGCGCGCGCGCTGCGGCGCCAGGCCGACGAAAAGCTCCACGAGCTGTTCGCATGGCGCGCGGGCACGTACCAGTTCCACGAGCGCGCCCGACTCAAGGGCGCGAACGCGCTCTACCTGAATCGCAGCCCGGCGGACCTGATCGTTCACGGCGTGCTGGATCGCATGCCGCGCGACGTGATCGAGGCGCGCCTCGCGGCGCGCGAGCAGCTCGCGCCGGTTCCGGGCGGCAGCCGCTTCTACCAGTTCCAGGCGGCGAACCTGAGCGAGGAGGGAACGGCGCTGCTCGCGCAGCTGGATGGCACGCGCACGGTCGCGCAGCTCGCGGCTCCGGGCGATCCCAACCGCAGTCTGCTCTACGCGCTGGTCGCGCTCGAGCTGGTCGAGCTCGCCGAGCCCCGCAAGCCGGCGCCTGATGCGCGCGCGAAGGCGGCGCCCGCGCAGGCGGCGGCTGCGAAGGCCGCTCCCGCGAGGCGGCCGGCTGGGGCCGCGCAGAGCGCGGGTGTGCGCGAGGTGCAGCGCAACGTGCAGGCTTCGGAGCAGCGCGTCGCGACGACCGAGAACGCGCTGCGCGCGGAGCTCTCCGCGCTCTCCGTGCAGCTGCGAACCGAGAACCCTTGGCGGGCGCTCGGGGTTCCGAGCGACGCCGGCGACGAGCGCATTCGAGCGGCCTACGCGGAGCTCGCCAAGCGCACGCACCCCGACCGCTGCGTGGGCGCGGGCGCGGCGACGCGCAAGCTCGCCGAGGAGCTGTTCGCCCAGGCCGCGAAGGCCTACGACGCGATTCGCGACGGCGAGGCGCGCGCAGGCTGGCATCGCCAGCGGCGCCAGGCCGAGCTCGACGCGGCGGCGCGCGAGGAGAGCGCGCGCGCGGTCCACGCCGAGCGCGAGTTCACGCGCGGCGAGGCGCTGCTGCGCGCGCGCCGGCCTGCGGAGGCGCTGCTCGCCTTCCGCAACGCGGTGGAGACGTATCCCGAGGAGTGCGACTACCACGTCTACCTGGGCTGGGCCCACTATCAGGTGGCCCCCGACGCGCCGGGCCGCATCGACGAGGCCGTGGCGCACGTGATGCGCGGCCG
Source organism: uncultured Spirochaetales bacterium (assembly GCA_964460485.1). Lineage (GTDB taxonomy): Bacteria > Myxococcota_A > UBA9160 > UBA9160 > UBA6930 > VGRF01. Next base: position 8,431 of record CAYWRY010000044.1, on the reverse strand, counting down.
CAAGCTCGCGCCGGACCGGCGCACGCCGTACCTGTTCCTCGCGCGGCTGTGCCAAGCCGCGGGGCAGATCGAGAACGCCGAGAAGATGTACGCACGCGCGATCCAGATCGATCCGGATTGCGTGGAGGCGCAGCGCGAGCTGCGGCTCGTGCGGATGCGGCAGGACAAGGCGCGCGGGATCGTGGGGCGGATTCTGCGGCGGTGAACGCACGAAGAAGACACTGAGCATCGAGGCGGCGCTGGGGCCGCGGGCCGGGCGGGGGCTCGCTGCGCTCACCCGCTTGGCCGCGTTGGCGGGTGCCGTGCGGTGACCGGGGTCGGCGACTGACTGGTTGCCGTTTGCGCGGCCTGCGGCCCGGGGAGAGCGAAGCGACCCCCGCTCGGCCCGCGGCCCCAGCGCTGGCGGCGGTTGATCTGGGATCGCGACGGCTGATGGGAGGCCGAAGCCGAGAGCGCCGTTGCGGCGCTCTCGGCTTCGCTGATCTCGTGCGCGTGGTCGGCGAAGAGTGCGGAGTGCGCGCTGGCGCGTCACAGTTCGCGTTTCGCCGAGGGGGCTCGGCGTGTTGCGGGAGATTGCGATGGCGAGCGTGCGCGTGAGCGGCGAGAAGATCTGGCTCGACGGGAAGATGGTGGACTGGGATGCGGCGCGCGTGCACGTGCTGACGCACACGCTGCACTACGGGCTCGGCGTGTTCGAGGGCATTCGTTGCTATCGCACCGACGACGGGCGCTCGGCGGTGTTCCGCCTGGCCGAGCACGTGCGGCGGCTGTTCGAGTCGGCGCACATCAACCTGATGGAGATCCCGTTCTCGCGCGAAGCGATCACGGAGGCGATCGGCGCCACGCTGCGCGCGAACAAGCTGCCCGAGGGTTACGTCCGCCCGCTCGTGTTCATCGGCGACGGCGTGATGGGGCTCAACCCGGCGGACAACCCGATCCGCGTCGCCGTGATCGCCTGGCCCTGGGGCAAGTACCTCGGCGAGGAAGGCGTCGAGCGCGGGATTCGCGCGCGCATCTCCTCCTTCCAGCGCCACTACGTGAACTCGAAGATGACCAAGGGCAAGACCTGCGGCGACTACGTGAACTCGATTCTCGCCAAGCGCGAGGCGCTGCTGGACGGCTACGACGAGGCGATCCTGCTCGACACCAGCGGCTTCGTCTCGGAGGCGAGCGGCGAGAACGTGTTCGTGGTGCGCGACGGCGTGCTCCGGACGCCGCCCGTCGAGACGGTGCTCGAGGGCATCACGCGCGCGTCGATCCTGGAGCTGGCGCGCGACCGCGGCATCCCGACGCAGGAGGCGACGATCACGCGCGACGAGCTCTACATCGCCGACGAGGTGTTCATGACGGGCACGGCGGCGGAGCTGACGCCGGTGCGCGAGGTCGACCATCGCCGGATCGGCGGCGGCAAGCGCGGGCCGATCACCAAGCTGCTGCAGGACGCCTTCTTCGACGTGGTCGCGGGCCGCGACCGCAAGCGCGAGGCGTGGCTGAGCTACGTGTGAGCGAGCGAGGCGCAGCCGCGCTGGGCGACGTGGCGTAGAGGAAGCGGGTCGCGCCGAGCGTCTGCGGATGCCCGCCGCGGCGATCCGCCGGCCGCCCAGCGCGTTGCGGCAGAAGTTCCACGACGAAGGCGTCGCCGACGGCGAGAAGGCTGTCGAGGCCGGCGGTGGGAAGGCGCCGGCGATCGCGCCGCCGCCCACGTACTGAGCCGCTACTTCAGCTCGATGCGGCGGAACGCCGTCGCGAGAGCGGCGACGCCGAGCGCCGCCCAGCCTGCGCCGCGCAGCAGCGCGCCGGCCGCGTTGCCGGGCAGCGCGGAACCCGGCAGCCAGCCGGCGAGGGCGCGCAGCATCCCGCTCGCGATCGGCGGGCCCCAGCGATCGAGCAGCGCGAACGCGGATTGGGGCGCGCCCGACTGCGCCTGCACCAGCGCGACACCGGCCGCGAGTGTCGTGAAGAACACCACGCCGAACACGAGCAGCCAGATCGCGAAGCGCGGCAGCGCGAGCGAGGCCGCCATCGCGAAGGAGGCGACCGTGGTGCAGGCGAGCGCGCAGGACGCGCCGGCGAGCAGCGCCGGCCCGGCTGGGAGCCCATTGCGCGTGACGATCCAGAACGCGGTCGCGCCGAGCAGCAGCGCGCCCGCCGCCAGCGACACGGTCAGCGAGCCCGCGAGCCGCGCCAGCGCGAACTCTTCGCGGCGCACCGGCCGCGACAGCGCCGCCGCAGCGTGGCCGTCCTCGAGCGACTGGGCGAGGTGATCCGATGCGAGCAGGCCGGCGAGCGTCACGACCCAGAGGCCCACCACGATCATCAGCCCGATGCCGAGCACGGGCGCGGCGCTGGCGAGGTCTTGCGGCTGGCCGTTCACGTTGATCGCGGGCGCGCAGCCAGCGCAGTCGTCGAGCACCATCAGCGAGAGCAGCGAGGCGACGGCGATCGCGAGCACGAGCTTGCGGCGCAGCGCGTCGAGCAGCGCCTCGCGCCAGAGCAGCAGGAAGGCGCTCACCCTCGCACCAGACGCACGAAGGCGTCCTCGAGGCTCTCGCCGTCGCGCACGATCTCGGCGACCGGACCGCTCGCCGCGAGCGTGCCGCCGTGCAGGATCGCCACGCGGTCGCAGGTGCGCTCGATTTCCGAGAGCACGTGGGAGCAGATCAACACCGCGGCGCCTTGGTCGCGCGCGCGCTGGATCCAGACGCGCGCGTCGCGGATGCCGAGCGGATCGAGCCCGCTGTTCGGTTCGTCGAGCAGGAGCAGCGCGGGCTTTCCGATCAGCGCCGCCGCAAAGCCGACGCGCTGGCGCAGACCCTTCGAGAGCTCGCCGATGCGGTCGCGAGCGCGGTCGCCGAGCCCGACGTAGTCGAGCATCTCCGCCACGGCAGCGGCGCGATCGGCGCCCGCGAGGCCGGCGAGGCCCGCCGAGAGAGCGACCACACTCGCCACGCTCGCGCGCTCCGGCAGGGCGAGCCGCTCGGGCAGGTAGCCGACGCCGCGCCGCGCCTCGGGATCGCGCGGATCGCGCCCGCGCAGCCGAACCGCGCCCGACGTCGGCGCCGCGAAGCCGAGCAACAGCCGCAGCGCCGTCGTCTTGCCCGCGCCGTTCGGGCCGAGCAGACCCAGCGCACCACCCTCCGCCAGCTCGAAGCTGACGCCACCCAGCGCAGCGCGCGCGCCATAGCGCTTCACCACGTCGCGCAGCTCGAGGACACTCACGGCGGCACCCTAGCCGCCGCGCGCGATGCTGCGCGAGCGGCGCGTCGCGGGAGCTGGGTGCGAGTCGCAGGCAGCGCGGCTGTCACGGCCGTGCGCCGCAGCGCGACCGGGGGCGCCGCGGCCGAATGCCGCGCGCCCACCGGTGCGCTTCCCAGCCGCCTAGCGCACGCGGCCGGCGCAGCCTCTCGGCACGGCGCGGCCCGCGGCCCGGCTAGCGGCCCAGGGAATCCCCTCGGCTAGTGCGAGCCGATCGGATCGGAGAACACGTACCGATAGGGCTTCATGATCAGCGCTTCGGTCGGCTTGTGGATCTCGGTCGGCTGCACGGCCGCCGTCATCGCGGCGGCGGGCAGCCACATGATGGCGCCGATGCCGAGGCCGATCAGGCCGACGGGTCGCATGAAGATCAGGTCGAACGCCACGCCCGCGTGCGAGGCCTCGACGTCCGAGAACTCCTGGCCGGCGACGGCCGGCGTGGCCAACAGCACTGCGACGACGGCCGCGGCGACGAACTTGGAAACGTTGCGCATTGGGATTCCCTCCACTGGGATGCGAGCCCAGGGATTCATCGGCGTGGCCGCGGCGCCGCTAAAGCGAGGAGCCGACACTTTCCGCGCCGGGGTCCTTCACGAACCGGCAATTGCGCGGCAGCTTCGAGCCGAATCCGGTCCCCGCGCGCCCCGAATCCACGAGAACCCACCGTGAGCTCTGCCGAAGCGAAGCCCCTGCCGCGCACGCGCTCGCTCGCGGCGCTCGCGATCTTCGCGACGTTCCTCGCGTGCACGGGGGCCGCCCACTGGTACGTGGCGCACGGCTTCGTGATCGCGCCCGCGTGGCCCGAGCCGTGGCGCACGCTCGGCGTGGCGTGCGTGCCGCTGATGTTCGCCGGCGTGTTCGCGCAGCTCGCGCTCGAGCGCTCGCTCTCGCTGCCCTGGCTGCGCATCGTCTCGTGGCCGTTCGCGCTCTGGCTGGGCGTGTTCTGGCTGGGCTTCGTCGCGCTGGTGGTCACCGACGTGGCGTTGTCGCTGATGGGCGCGGCGAGCGGCGCCGAGCCGCGCGAGCTCGCGCGCAGCCGCGCGTTCGCGGCGGCGGGCCTCGTGCTGGTCGCGGGGGGCGCGGCGCTGCGCAGCGGCTTGTGCGTGCCGCGCGTGAAGCGCGTCGAGATCGCGCTCGCGCGCTGGCCGCGCGCCCTCGACGGCTTCCGCATCGCGCAGATCAGCGACATCCACATCGGCCCAATCCTGGGGCGCGGCTTCGCCGAGCAGCTCGTCGCGCGCGTCAACGCGCTCGCGCCGGACCTGATCGCCGTCACGGGCGATCTCGTGGACGGCGGCGTCGCGCAGATCGGCGGCGAGGTCGAGCCGTTCGCCGCGCTGCGCGCGAAGTACGGCGTCTATTTCGTGCCCGGCAACCACGACTTCTACTCGGGCGTCGACGGCTGGCTCGACCGCGTGCGCGCGCTCGGCCTACGCGTGCTCCGCAACGAGCGGGTGCCGATCGGCGGCGAGGCTGGCTTCGACCTCGCCGGAGTCGACGACCACCGCGGCGACTGGCGGCGCGGCTCGACTGAGGACGTGGCCGCGGCCGTCGCAGGCCGCGATCCGCAGCGCGCGCTCGTGCTGCTCGCCCACGACCCGGCGACCTTCGAGGCGGCGGTCGGCGCGGGCGTCGACCTCCAGATCTCGGGCCACACCCACGGCGGCCAGATCTGGCCCTTCAACGCGTTCGTGCGCATCTCGACGCCCTTCGTCGCCGGCCTCCACGCCCGCGGCGCGAGCCAGATCTACGTCACGCGCGGCGTCGGCTTCTGGGGCCCGCCCATGCGCCTGTTCGCGCCGAGCGAGATCGCGGAGATCGTGATTCGCGCGGCGAACGCGCAGCCCGAGGTGGTGTGAGGCGCTGCGCCCGCCACCTCACCCCCGCACGCCCAGCACCACCCCGAGCGCCAGCAGCCCGAGCCATGCGGCGCGGCGGAAGCGCTCGGGGCTGAGGCGCGAGGACAGCGCGTTGCCCGCGTATTGGCCGGCGACCGCGAAGGGCGTGGCGAGCGCGGCGTCCCAGAACACGTCCGCGCTCATCACGCCTTGCGCCGACGCGAACGCCATGCGCGCGAAGGTCGAGCACAGGAAGAGCGCCTGGAGCGTGGCCTTCAGCTGGTCGGGCGTGCCGGGCCGGCTGTACACGTAGGCGATCAGCGGGGGCCCGCCGCTGTTGAAGGCGCCGCCGAAGAGGCCGCTGAGACCGCCGGCGACCGCGTCGCCCAGCGTCGTCTCAGGCACGCGCAGCGGCCTCGCCGACAGATTCCAGAGCGACACCGCCACCACGAAGGCGCCGAGCACGCGCACCAGCAGGCTGCCTTCGAACGCGGCGAGGGCGAGCACGCCTCCGGCGACGCCGATCACGAGCCAGGGCGCGATCCGGCGCACCGCGCGCCAGCCGACGTGGGCGCGCAGTCGCCAGAACAGGCTCGCCGTGACGAACGGGCTGGAGACGTTCACCACGTTCACGGCGTGGACGAGATCCATGCCGAGCGACAGGCCGGCGGTGGCGGTGATGCCGAAGCCGAAGCCGAAAAAGCCGGCGAGGAACGATGCGAACAGGACGATGGCAGCAGTGAGCGCGGCGCCGTCGACCCCCATTGCGAGCATTCGTTAGCAGGCGCTCGGACGCGCCCGCCGGGCGGGGGCCGGCTCCCGGGCCGTCGCGGGACGTGACAGAATCCTCTGCTGCCCAGTCGCACGAGCCCACAGGAGGTCCATGCCCCACGCGAACGATGTGCTCGAAGTGCGCGGCGCCGCCGAGCACAACCTGAAGCGGGTCTGCGCGCGCATCCCGAAGCAGAAGCTGGTGGTGTTCACCGGGCCGTCGGGCTCGGGCAAGTCGTCGCTGGCCTTCGACACGCTCTACGCGGAGGGGCAGCGCCGCTACGTCGAGTCGCTCTCCGCCTACGCGCGCCAGTTCCTCGGGCAGATGGAGAAGCCGCGCTACGACCACATCCGCGGCCTCTCGCCGACCATCTCGATCGAGCAGAAGGCGGCCAGCAACAACCCGCGCTCGACGGTCGGCACGATCACCGAGATCTACGACTACCTGCGCGTGCTCTACGCGCGCGTCGGCAGGCAGCACTGCCACTCCTGCGGGCGCCCCGTCGAGCGCCTGTCCGCGGCGGAGGCGGCGGAGCGCCTGCTGCAGCTCGCGCCCGGTACGAAGTTCCAGCTGATCGCGCGGCTCGCGGAGAACCGCAAAGGCGAATACCGCGACGTGCTGCAAGACGCGGTGCGCGAGGGCTTCTCGCGCTTTCGCATCGACGGGCAGCTCGTGCGCGGCGACGAGCTGCCCGCGCTCGACAAGAAGAAGAAGCACACGATCGACATCGTCATCGACCGCTTGGTCGCGCCAGACGGCGACGACGCGAAGTACGCCTCGCGTCTGACCGACTCGGTGGAGACCGCGCTGACGAAGGGCGGCGGCGCGCTGATCGCGGCGTTCGACGACGGAGAGCGGCTCTACTCGGAGCACCTCCACTGCCACCACTGCGACCTCGGCTTCCCCGAGCTCTCGCCGCAGAGCTTCTCCTTCAACTCGCCGCTCGGCATGTGCCCGGACTGCAACGGACTCGGCACGAAGCCCGAGATGGATCCCGCGCTCGTGGTGCCCGACGCGAGCAAGTCGGTGCGCGACGGCGCGATCGAGCCGTGGAAGACGATCCTCGAGCGCGGCGACTCGTGGACCGGATCGATCGTGAAGAACGTCGCCAAGCAGTTCGGCATCGACCTCGACGCCCGCTGGCGCGACCTGCCGAAGAAGCACCGCGACATCCTCCTGTTCGGCACCGGCGACAAGCGCATCGCGCTCTCGATGAAGTTCGCCACCGGCAAGATCGAGTTCGAGCGGCCCTTCGAGGGCGTGCTGAACGAGCTCTACCGGCGCTTCCGCATGACCAAGTCCGAGGGCATGAAGCGCTGGTACATGCGGTACCTCTCGGAGGCGGAGTGCAAGACCTGCGGCGCGCAGCGCCTGCGGCCCGAGTCGAGCGCCGTGCGGGTGAGCGGACGGAGTCTGCCCGAGCTCGCGCGCCTCAACGTGGCGGAGGCGCGCGGGCGCCTGCGCGGGCTCGAGCTGACGGCGAACGAGCGCGCGATCGCCGGCGAGGTGCTGAAAGAGATCGACGGGCGCCTCGGCTTTCTGCTCGACGTCGGCCTCGGCTATCTGACGCTCGATCGTGCGGGTCCCTCGCTCTCGGGCGGCGAGAGCCAGCGCATCCGGCTCGCCTCGCAGATCGGCAGCGAGCTGACCGGCGTGCTCTACATCCTCGACGAGCCCTCGATCGGCCTCCATCAGCGCGACAACGGGCGCCTGCTCGCGACGCTGAAGCGGCTGCGCGACATGAACAACACCGTGATCGTCGTCGAGCACGACGAGGAGACGATCGAGGCGGCCGACTTCGTGCTCGACTTCGGCCCCGGTGCCGGCGCGGCGGGCGGCGAGGTGGTTTTCGCGGGCACTCCGGCGCAGCTGAAGAAGTCGAAGCGCTCGCTCACTGGCGCATACTTGTCGGGGCGGCTCTCGATCGAGACGCCCGAGAAGCGGCGCAAGGGCTCCGGCAAGTGCGTGCGCGTGGAGGGTGCGCGCGAGCACAACCTGAAGGACATCGACGTCGAGTTCCCGCTCGAGACGCTCACGGCCGTCACCGGCGTCTCCGGCGCGGGCAAGAGCACGCTCGTGAACGCCGTGCTGTTCCCTGCCCTGCGGCGCGCGTTTCACGGCAGCCACGAGCCGCCCGGTGCGCACGATCGCATCCAGGGCCTCGGGCACATCGACAAGGTCATCGACATCGACCAGAAGCCGATCGGCCGCACGCCGCGCAGCAACCCCGCGACGTACACGAAGATCTTCGACGAGATCCGCGAGGTGTTCGCGGCGACTCCGGACTCGCGCACCTACGGCTACAAGGCCGGCCGCTTCTCGTTCAACGTGAAGGGCGGCCGCTGCGAGGCGTGCGAGGGCGACGGCGTCAAGAAGATCGAGATGCACTTCCTGGCCGACGTGTTCGTGCCGTGCGACGTCTGCAAGGGCAAGCGCTTCAACGAGGCGACGCTGCGCGTGCGCTTCAAAGGGCTGAACATCGCCGAGCTGCTGGAGCTCTCGGTGGACGAGGCGCTGCGCGTGTTCGAGAACCAGCCGAGAGTGCTCGCGGGCCTGCGCACGCTCG
>CAYWRY010000043.1:0-30406 GCA_964460485.1 uncultured Spirochaetales bacterium | reverse complement strand
ATTATGGACATCAGCGGGCTAAGGCGCGAGATTTCTTCTCAGCCTCTCAGCGCTCCGCGAGGAAGTGCAGCACGGCGGCGTTCAGCTGCTGCGCGGCCTCGGCCATCACGAGGTGAGCGCCGTAGAGCGTCGCGAGGCGCGCGTTCGGCAGCTCGTCGGCGATCTCGCGGTGCAGCTTGGGCGGTGTGAGTTGGTCGTTGCGCCCGCACAGCACGAGCGTGCGGTGGGGGATGTTGCGCAGGCGGTCGAGCACGTCGTGGCCGAGGCAGGCGTCGCACTGGCGCACGAGCAGCTCACCGCTCGGCGTGGCGCCGTCGCCGGGGAAGCTCGCCGCCATCGCGTCGATCAGGTCGCGCTGCTCGAGCGTCTCGTCCTGGAGCGTCCAGAGCAGGCGCTCGCGCACGAAGATCCCGGGGGCGACTCCCGTGCGCGCCATCTCGCGCCACTTCTCGAGCAGCAGGCGCCGCTTGGCGTCGGGGCGCGCATAGGTGCCGACGAGGATCAGGCGCGCCAGCACGTCGCCGTGCCGCAGCGCGAACTGCTGCGCGACCATGCCGCCGAGGAACGCGCCGAGCACGTGCGCCTGCGTGATGCCGAGCACCTGGAGCAGCCCGGCGAGATCGTCGGCGAGATCGGCGGTGGTGAATGGACCACCCGGATCCTCGGACTCGCCGACGCCGCGGTTGTCGTAGATCAGCGTGCGATGTCGCTGCGCGAACTCGGGCACCTGCAGCGGTAGCCAGCCCTTGCACGAGCCGCCCATGCCCATGACCAGCACGAGGGGCGTCCCCGAGCTCGGCCCGTGCGACTCGTAGTAGACCTTGCGTCCGTCCACGCTGGCGAGGGGCATGCCAGCGATTCTACGCCCGCAGGCCGAACAGCGCGTCGACTTCCGGCTCGCTCCCCGCGAGGCGACGACTCGATGGACGACAATCCCCCGCCGACGCACGTCGTCGGCGCGGCTCGAAGCGGCGCCAGCGGCGCCCCTCCTCCCAGCGCCATGTTCGAGACCGCTCGAGGCTTCGACGGCCGCGCGCCGAGCACGAGCGCCGTGCGGGGGGCCGGGGGCGCGCGGAGCGCGAATCAAGCGCCGCTCGGCCCCGCGCATCCGGCGGCGGTATGCCTCGCAGTACCGCGTTTGCCCAGTGCACACGCGGCGCCACGTTCGACGCGGTGCCGCCATCGCGCGCAGCGCGCCCCCGGCGCCGCCGCACGGCGCGGTCGTCGCTCTCACCGCCCGAGCTTCTTCAGGTCCGACAGCACGAGCTTCGCCACGTGCTTCAAGGTCTCGAACACGCCCGTGCCATTCTGCGCGCACGCCTCGAAGTCCGGCACTCCCAGCGGGTTCAGCGCGCGCCGCATCTCCTCGAGCGGCGCCGCGTTGGGCAGGTCGCGCTTGTTGTACTGGATGACGAACGGGACCTTGTCGAGGTCGTAGCCCTGCTCCTTCAGGTTGATGCGCAGGTTGTCCATGCTCTCGAGGTTGGCTTCCATGCGCTCGATCTGGCTGTCGGCGACGAACACCACGCCGTCCACGCCCTTCAGGATCAGCTTGCGGCTCGCGTCGTAGAACACCTGGCCGGGGACGGTGTAGAGGTGGAAGCGCGTCTTGAAGCCGCGGATCTGGCCGAGCGCAAGCGGCAGGAAGTCGAAGAACAGCGTGCGCTCCGTCTCGGTCGCGAGCGAGATCATCTTCCCCTTCAAGTCGGGATTGGTTTTGGCATAGATCCACTGCAGGTTCGTGGTCTTGCCGCACAGCCCCGGACCGTAATAGACGATCTTGCAGTTGATCTCGCGCGAGGAGTAGTTGATGAAGGACATGGGGTGGGTGCGGCCTAGTCGTTGAACAGGTTGTCGATGTCGTCGTCCGTGATCTCGGCGAACGGCGACGAGCCGCTGGCAGCTTCCGAGTCGGCCTTCTTCTTCAGATCCTCGAACACCTTGTTCATGTCCGCGGTTGCCTTCTTGACGCGCAGCCGCACGAGCCCGAGCGAGCTGCGCTCGTCGAACACCACCACGAGGATCCACTTGTTCGCGACCATCGTGATGTGAAGGTTGTCCTTCACGCCCTGATGGAAGTGCACCGGGAAATCCTGCTCGCCGATGATCTTCGCGAGGCCGCCGGTCGCCGCGATCGTGCCGGCGACGAGCGACGCGAGGCTCGTGGTGTCGATGCCGCGCACTTCGCCCGCTTCGGCGATGAGCTGGCCGTTGCGGTCGACCACGAACACGCCTTTGGCGTTCGCTTCTCGAACCAGCCGGCCGATGACGACGAGGATCTTCTTGTGATCCTCCTCGTACATCACCATCTGCGTGTCCATCATGCGCTCACCCGCTGCTTTTCGTCGGCCGGCAAGAGCGTTGCCAAGTCCTCGGGGTCGCAGGCTCTCCCGCCCGCGCGCCTAGTTAGCGCCCGGGTTTGGGCCCCGCATCCCGATCGCGTGGTCGTTTCGGCCTGCGCACACAGCGCCTTGAGGCGGGAATCGCGCCGCACGGGCCACGCGGAAGCGGCTGTCGCATTCCCGCGGCAGGGGACGCCCGAGCGAAGGCGCAGCCGAAGCCGAGTAGGATGGTCCCATGGCGCACGATTCCCCGTTCCGCCGGCGCGAGGCGAACGCGTGACGCCGCGGCGCGGCGCGAGCGCGCGGTGAGCGGAGGCGAGCTCGCGCTGGTGATGAGCGGCGGCGGCGCGCGCGCCGCTTATCAGGTGGGCTTCCTGCGCGCGCTCGCGCGCCGCATTCCCGACTTCGCGCCGCCCATCCTGACCGGCGTCTCCGCCGGCGCGATCAACGCCGCTTTCCTGGCCGGGCAGACCAGCTCGTTCGCGGCGAGCGTCGAGGCGCTCACCCGCGTCTGGAGCACGCTCACCGTCGACCAGGTCTTCCACGTCGACGCGCTCCGGCTCGCGGTCCGCGTCGCGCGCACCGGCGTGAAGCTGACCAGCGGCGGCGTGATCGGCGAGCGGCGCCCGTACTCGCTCGTGGACACGAGCCCGCTGCGCAAGTTCCTCGAAGTCGCGTTTCACGCAGACGAGGGCGCGCTGCCGGGCGTCGCGCACAACCTCGCGCTGGGCCGCCTGCGCGCGCTCGCGATCACCGCCTCGAGCTACTCGACCGGCCAGTCGGTCACCTTCGTGCAGGGCGCCGGCGCACCGCGCTGGGAGCGCGCGGACCGCAAGAGCGTCACGACGACGATTCGCGTCGACCACGTGATGGCGTCGTCAGCTCTCCCACTCTTCTTTCCGGCGATCGCCGTGGACGGCCAGTACTACGGCGACGGCGGCATTCGCCTCACCGCGCCGCTCTCGCCCGCCGTCCACCTGGGCGCGCGCCGCATCGTCGCGATCTCGACGCGCTACGCGCGCTCGAACCAGGAGGCCGAGCAAGCGGTGGTCGACGGCTACCCGCCGATCGCACAGATGCTCGGCGTGCTGTTCAACGCCGTCTTCCTCGATCTGGTCGACGCCGACGCGCTCGCGCTCCAGCGCATCAACGAGCTGATCGAGCGCACGCCGCCCGAGAAGCGCGGCGACCTGCGGCGCGTGGAGCTGCTGCAGCTGCGCCCATCGCGCGACCTCGGCAAGCTGGCCAGCGACTACGAGGCGGAGCTGCCGCGCGCGTTCCGCTTCTTCACGCGAGGCCTGGGCACGAAGCAGACGCGGTCGAACGACGTGCTCTCCATGGTGATGTTCCAGCCCAACTATCTCTCGCGGCTGATCGAGCTGGGGGAGGCGGATGCGGAGAGGCGGGCTTCCGAGATCGAGGCGTTTCTGAGCTGATCGTTCGGTTGCGCGGTGGCGTGCGGAGGTTGTGCTCGCTCGGGAGACGCAGCCGCGGCCGGGGCGGGGCGCGCGGCGCGCCGGCGGGGGCTCGCCTCCGCTCACCCGCTTGGCCGCGTCGGCGGGTGGCCTGCGACGCGCGAGTCGAAGGCGTCGCAGGTTGCCGTGCGCGCGGCCTGCGACCTGGGGTTCGCTCCGCGACCCCCGCCGGCGCGCCGCGCGCCCCGCCCCGGCCGCGGCTGCTATTGCCGGCGCGTTCCGACGCATGTTCCCGACAGTCGGCTTTCACGGGGAGGGCGGATCGGCGCGGCTCTGAGCCGCGCCTCCCGCGCGCTTCGCGATGCTCGGGGGTGCGAGGCGAGCGCGCATCGAAGGCTCGCGCGCCTGGCTTGCGGAAGCCGTCAGAGCTCTTTGCGGTTGGCGAGGGAGCGGCCGACGGTGACGTGGTCGGCGTATTCGAGGTCGCCGCCGAGGGGCATGCCGTAGGCAATGCGGGTGACGCGGGCGCCGAGGCCGGCGAGGCGTTCGGCGATGAGGTGGGCGGTGGCGTCGCCTTCGGCATTTGGGTTCGTGGCGAGGATGACCTCGCGGATGCTGCCAGCGCGGACCCGGGACTCGAGCTCGGCGATGCGCAGGGAATCGGGGCCGATGCCGTCGAGGGGCGAGAGCGCGCCGCCGAGCACGTGGTAGCGGCCGTCGAAGCCGCCGCTGCGCTCGATGGCGGCGCGGTCGGCGGGCTCCTCGACCACGCAGACCACGCCGCGGTCGCGCTTCGGGTCGCGGCACACGGCGCAGGGCGAGACGTCGGTCAGGTCGAAGCATTCGGCGCACAGCACGATCTCGCGCTTCACCCGCGCGATCGCGTCGGCGAGGTCGGCGACGAGGCTCTCCGGCGCGGTCAGCAGGAAGAAGGCGAGGCGCGTCGCCGACTTCTCGCCGATGCCGGGCAGACGGCGCAGCGCCGCCACCAGCCGCTCGATCGGAGCGGGCGTGCGCACCCTACTGCCTCGCGCAGGCGCGGCGCACGCTCAGCCCGCGCCGCCGAGCGGACGGATCTCGTCGATCTCGGCGCCGAGGATCTCGAGGGCGGTGTTGACCGCCGGATGCGCGAGCGCCTCCTGCCGGCGTTTGCGCGCGAGCTCGGAATCGGCGGCGGCCTTGGCGTTCACGGCGCTGGCTGCGCCGCCCCCGTCTGCGGCGAGCTCCACGCGCATCGGCTTGCCGAAGAAGCGCGCGACGACGCCCTCGAGCTCGGGCTTGCGCGCCTCGAGCCGGCGCGCGGCGATTGCCGAGGGCAGCGCGATGCGCAGCGATTCCTCGCTCTTCGCGAGCAGGCGTCCGCCCTCGAGAGCCGCGAACAGCCCGCGGTTCTCCTGCTGGGCGAAGGCGCGCAAGCGGTCGAACACCTGAGCGAGCAGGGCGGGGCCACTCGCCCGCGCGGGGGCCGCCGCGAAGCCGCCGAGGGCCTCGGGCGGCACTTCGTCGGGCAGCGGGGGCTCCTCTTCGAGCGCGTCGCGCGCGGCGCCGTCGGTGTGCACGGGCGCCGGCGCGGGAGTCGACGGCGCTGCGGGTTCTCGCGCGGATGACGCGGGAAGGGCGCTGTCTGCAGGTCCCTCGCCTGCGCTCGCGGAAGGCTCGGGCCCTGCGTTCGAAGGAGCCGGCGCGCTCGCCGGCTTGGCCTCGCGCTCGGCGCTCGCCCGCGCGCGCTGCGCCTCCGCGCTCGGCCCGCTTCCGCGCGCCGGCTGCACGACGGGCGCACCCGTGCGCCGGGGAGAACCGCCGCCCCCACCGCCCGACTCCGGCGTCTCGCCGCGCAGGCGCCTCTCCAGCGCGTCGATGCGCCCGAGCAGCGCCTCGACCTCGTCTCCCGCGGGCATCGACGCGAGGCGCACCAGCGCCACCTCGAGCACCGCGAAAGCATCAGGCGCCCAGGCGAGATCTTCCTGCTCCTTGAGCAGCGCGCGAAACATGCGGCGCAGGCGCGGCTCTTCGGCGCGGGCGGCGAGCTCCGCGAGCGCAGCGACGTCGCCTTCGCCGCCCTCGACGAGCCCCGCCTTCGGCGCGACGCGCAGCACGACGAGGTCGCGCAGGGTGCCGAGCAGCTCGCCGCCGAGGCGCTTCGCGTCGACGCCGCGGTCCCACGCCCGCCGGCAGGCGGCGAGAGCGGCGGCGGCGTCGCCGTCGACGCAGGCGCCCGCGATCGCCAAGAGCAGCTTGCGGTCGACGAGGTCGAGCACCTCCGCGACCTGCGCGTCGTCCACGCGCTCGCCGCCGTAGGCGAGCAGCTGGTCGAGCAGCGTCTGCGAGTCGCGCAGCGAGCCTTCTCCGGCGCGCGCGATCGCGGCGAGGCTCGCGTCGGAGATCTGGATCCCCTCGGCCTTCGCGATGCGCTTCAGGTTCGCGGTCACCTCGCTGGTCGGAATGCGGCGCAGGTCGTAGCGCTGGCAGCGCGAGAGCACCGTGAAAGGGATCTTCTCGGGGTTCGTCGTGCAGAACACGAACAAGCTGCGCGGCGGCGGCTCCTCGAGCGTCTTGAGCAGCGCGTTGAACGCCGCCGTCGAGAGCATGTGCACCTCGTCGACGATGTAGACGCGGTGCTTGCCCGGCGACGGCGCGTAACGGATCGACTCGATGATGTCGCGCACGTCCTCGACGCCGGTGCGGCTAGCGGCGTCGATCTCCTGCACGTCGGTGGAGTGGCCGGCCTGGATCGCGGCGCAGTCCGGATCGTCGGGATCGAAGCTGTCGCTCGGGCCCTTCGCGTTGTTCAGGCAGCAGGCGAAGATGCGCGCGAGCGTGGTCTTGCCCGTGCCGCGCGGGCCGGTGAAGAGCAGGGCGTGGGGGATGCGCCCGGTGCGGACGGCGTTGCGCAGCGGCGTGGTGACGTGCGCCTGGCCCGTCACCTCGTCGAAGGTGCGCGGGCGCCACTTCCGCGCGAGCACCATGTGCGCCACTGGGAGTCCTCGGGGCCGCGCCGCGCAGGCGGCGAGCTGTCGGGCAATTGACCGCAGGGCTTACCGACAACCGCCGGAGCGCCGCTACCGCTGCTTCCTTCCGGACCTGACGGAGTTCACGGGCCCACGAGCGAAGCCGGGGCCCTGCGATCGCGCGCCACCGTAGACGATTCGCGCTGCGATGCGTAGGCGAAGCGGGGCGCGCGGCGGTCTCGATCAGGACCATGCCCGTCGCGCGGCTCGGGGCGGGTACCGTGGACGGCCATGCCCCCGCGCGCCTCCTCCTCGCACGCCGAGCGCCTGCTGCGCATCGAGCGGCAACTGTCCCGCGAGCTGGCGGCGCTTTCGTTCGGCGCGCCGGTGACGCACGTCTACGACCCGTTGACCTACGCCTGGCGCCCGCACGCGGCGTTTGTGCGGCGGCACCTGCGCGGGCCCGTGCGCGTGGTGCTGCTCGGCATGAACCCAGGCCCGTTCGGGATGGCGCAGACTGGCGTGCCCTTCGGCGAGGTGGCCGCGGTGCGCGACTGGCTCGGCGTCGAGGCGCCCGTCGCAAGGCCGGCGCGCGAGCACCCGAGGCGCCCGGTCCTCGGCTTTGCCTGCACGCGCAGCGAGGTGAGCGGCGCGCGGCTCTGGGGCGCG
Source organism: uncultured Spirochaetales bacterium (assembly GCA_964460485.1). GTDB lineage: Bacteria > Myxococcota_A > UBA9160 > UBA9160 > UBA6930 > VGRF01. The sequence continues at coordinate 23,032 of CAYWRY010000043.1, read as the reverse complement.
ATCGCCGTTCACTACGAGAAGCCCGAGCGCTTCTTCGCCGAGGCGTTCGTGCAGAACTACTGCCCGCTCGTCTTCATGGAGGCGAGCGGACGGAACTGCACGCCGGACCAGCTCGCGCGGGCCGAGCGCGAGGCGCTGTTCGCGCGCTGCGACGCCGCCCTCGCCCGGGTCGTCGCGCTGCTGGCGCCCGAGTGGGTGATCGGCGTCGGGAAGTTTGCAGCCCGCCGGGCGCGGGCCGCGCTTTCGGACGGCGCCGCCCGCATCGGCGAGATCCTGCACCCGAGCCCTGCCAACCCGCTCGCGAACCGCGGCTGGGCGCGTCAGGCGGCGGCGCAGCTGCGCGCACTCGGCGTCTGCCGCTAAACCCACTCCGCATGCCCGCCCGTCGCTGGATTCGCCGCCTCGCGCGCGCGCTCGACTGGGTGCCGCTCGCGGCGCCGGGCGCCCTGCTCGCTGCCGTCGCGGGGCTCGTGCTCTGGTACTACGGGCTGCGCGAGCTCGACCTGCTGCTGCTCGTCGTCGCGCTCGCCTGCCTCGCCGCGCTCGCGCTCTGCGCCGTCGCCGTGCTGGCCGCCGCGCTCGCGCTGCGGCGCTGGCTGCGCGCGGCAGAAGCAATCCCACTGCCCGAGCGCATCGAGACCGACGTCTGGCTGCGCACGGGCTTCGCGCTGCCGGATTGGCCGCTGCCCTGGCTCGCGTTCGGTTTGCGCTGGCAGGAGCCCGCGCGCGTCGCCTGCCGCCTTCAGCCGAGCCCGGACGGCGGCGCCTGGCTCGAGGAGGTCCGCGCGTCGCGACGCGCGGAGGTCGAGCGCGTCGAGCGCGTGATCGAGGTGAGCGACGTGTTCGGCCTCGCGCGCGTCCGGCTGCGCGACGCGCGGCCCGCGCGGCTCTGGATCCTGCCGAACCCCCACCGGCTCGCGAACGCCTCGGTCGTGGTGACGCGCGCCGGCGGCGACGGCGTCCCCCACCCGGCGGGCTCGCCCGACGGCGACCGAGTCGATCTGCGCCGCTACGCGCCCGGCGACTCCGCCCGCGACGTGCTGTGGAAGACCTTCGCGCGCACGGGCCTGCTGATGGTCCGCAAGCCCGAGCGCTCGCTCGAGCCCGCGCGCCAGGTGAGCGCCTACCTCGTGGCGGATTCGCACGACGAGGCGGCGGCCGCCGCCGCGCGGCTCGCGCTCGAGAGCGGCGCGCTCGGCGAGGGCTGGCGCTTCGGCGCCGACGGCGCGCGCTCGGTGGCGCGCTCGCTGGGCGACGCGCTGCACGCCGTGGCGGAATCGGGCCGGGCTGCCGGGCCGACGCAGCTCGACGCGTTCCTCGACGGCGCCGCGGGCGCCGACCCCTGCATCGTGTTCGCGCCCGCCAGCGACGGCCCGTGGCGCGAGGGCGCGCTGCGCTGCGCCGAGCGCCACGGCCCGCGGCTCTCGTTCGTCCTCGGTGCCGACGGCGTCCAGCGCGCGCAGCCGCGCTCGGTGCTGGAGACGATCTTCCTGACGAGCGAGCGCAGCGACGCCGTGCAGGACCACGCGCTGCGCGCGCTCGCGGCGCAGCTCGCGGCGCACGGCGGCGAGGTGCGCGTGCTCGATCGCACGACGGGGTCCGCACTCGACGCGCGCGGCGGCGCGCTCGCATGAGCGCCGCCGGCGCCTGGCGCGGAGCGCACGCGTCGCCCGAAGCGCATCCGCTGCGCGCGCTGCCGCTCGCCGCCTGGCTGCGCGCGCTCGCCCTCGCGCTGGCGGCGACGGCGCTCGCCTGGAGCTACGCGGCGGCGCCGGGCATCGTCGCCGCGGCGCTCGCCGCATTCAGCGGTGCGGTCGGTGCGGAGCTCGCGAGCCGCGCGCGACCGCTCGGCCGCGCGATCCGCACGCGCGGCGCGCTGCTGCTCGCCGCCGTCGCAGCCGCCGCCGGTGCGGGCCTCGCCGCCGCGCTCGCGCAGAGCGCCGGCTTCGGCGGCCTGCTCGGCCCGACGACCGCGCTGGGCGCTCTCGACGCGCTGCGCGCCTTCGCCTGGCTCGGCGCGCCAGTCTTCGCTTTGCGCTTCGCGGCGACCCGCTCGTCGGTCGCCGGCATCGTCGAGGTGGCCGCCGCAGCCGCGGCGCTCGCCGCGAGCTTCGCGCCCCACCGCGCAGGCATGGTGCACCGTCCGTTCGCCATCGGGGATTTCGCGTGGGGCAGCGGCATCGACCCGGCCGCCTTCTACCTCGCGATCGGCGCGGCGGGCGTGCTCGTGCTGGCTGCGCTGCTGCTGCGCGACGAGCGCGCGCGCCGCCTCCCGCTCCACGTCGCCGCGCTGCTCGCGCTCGCCGTCCTGCTCCTGCTCGCGCTGCGCGTCACGGGCCTGCCGACGGGCCGCCCGCCCGCCGGCCTCGGGCTCGACGGCAAGACGAGCGACTCGTCGGAACGAAAGCCGAGCGGCCGCTCGCAGAGCGACTTCCGCGACGACTACTCGAACCAAGGCTCGGAGGTCCCGGTCGCGGTCGTCGTGCTCCACGACGACTACACGCCGCCAGCGGGCGCCTACTACTTCCGGGAGACGGCGTTCTCGCAGTACAACGGCCGCCGCCTGGTCGAGGCGCAGCGCGACGACGTGGACCGCGACGTCGTGCGCCAGTTCCCCGCGACGAGAATCGACGTGCCCGCGCCGCCGCCCGACGCCTACGGGCGCACGGACCTCGAGACCTCGATCGGCCTGCTCACCGACCACGCGCGGCCCTTCGCCATGGACGCGCCGGTGACGATCGAGCCCGCGGCGCTGAAGAGCTCGTTCCGCTTCCAGCGCAGCTACCGCGTCCTCTCGCGGGTGCCGACCGCGAGCTACGAGGAGCTGCTGGGGAGCGAAGCCGGCGACCCGAGCTGGAACGGCGCGCAGTGGAAGCTCTACACGGAGGCGCCGCGCGACGGGCGCTACGGGGAGCTCGCGGACGAGATGCTCGCGCAGCTCCGACCCGAGTATCGCGACGACCCGCTCGCGCGCGCGCTCGTGGTGAAGGAGATCCTCGAGGAGACGGGCACCTATTCGCGCAGGAGCGCCCACGCGAACGCGGAGGATCCGACCGCGGATTTCTTGTTCGGCGACCGCGTGGGCTACTGCGTCTACTTCGCCCATGCCGCGGTCTACCTGATGCGCGAGCTCGGGCTGCCCGCGCGCGTGGCCGCCGGCTACGCGGTGAACGAGTCGGATCGCGGCGACGGTTCGGCGATCCTCCTGCGCGGCGGGAACGCCCACGCCTGGCCCGAGGTCTATCTCGCGGGGATGGGTTGGGTGGTGGTGGACATCTCGCCGGAGAAGGTGCTCGACGACCCGATGACGCCGACCGACCTCGCGCTCCAGCGGATGCTGGGCGAGATGCTGCGCGAGCAGCTCGGCGAGCCGGGGCAGGAGCCGCCGCTGCCCACGAAGCAGCGCGCGCTGGCGCTCGCGCGCGGGCTCGCGGCGCTGGCGCTGGCCGCGCTCGCCGCGAGCTGGCTCGCGAAGCTGTGGCGGCGCACGGCGCCGCGCTTCGCGCGCGAGCGCGCGCTGCCGCGCGTCGGATACCGCGCCGCCCTCGATCGGCTCGCGGAGCTCGGCGTGCGCCGGCGGCGCGGCGAGACGCGCGAGCGCTTCGCCGCGCGGGCCGCCGCGCTCGCGCCGGGCATCGGCGCCCTCACGCACGAGCACCTGCGCGCCGCGCTCGGCCCCGGCGCGCGCGCGGACGCCGCCGCGCTGCGCCGCCTCGCGGGCGGCGTCGCGCAGGAGCTGCGCGGCGCGCGGCCCGTCTGGCGGCGCGCGCTCGCCTGGCTCGACCCGATCAGCTGGTGGCGCTCGCGCTGAGCGCCGCTACGACACGCTTCTCCCGACACCCCGAACGGAACCGCCGATCGCCCATGAACACGACGCCGCTCGCCGCAGAAGCTCCGCCTCTCCTGCCGCTCGCCCTCGCGGAGTCGGTGCTCGCGCGCTTGCGCGCGCGTCTGCGCGCCCAGGTGATCGGGCGCGACGACGTGATCGACCTGGTGATCGTGGCGCTGCTGGCCGACGGCCACGTGCTGCTGGAGGACTACCCGGGCTCGGGCAAGACCACGCTCGCGAAGGCGCTCGGCGCCGCGATCGAGGACGACCCCCACGGACCCTACGCCGCGTTCCGCCGCATCCAGTTCACGCCCGACTTGCTGCCGTCGGACATCACCGGCGTGTCGGTGTTCGACGCGCCCACCAGCTCGTTCCAGTTCCGGCCCGGCCCGCTCTTCGCGCACGTGGTGTTGGCCGACGAGATCAACCGCACCTCGCCGAAGGTGCAATCCGCCATGCTCGAGGCGATGGCGGAGAAGCAGGTGACGGTGGACAACGTCACCCACGCCCTCGACGAGCTGTTCTTCGTGATCGCCACGCAGAACCCGCGCGACGTGGCGGGCACCTATCCGCTGCCGGTGCCGCAGCTCGACCGCTTCCTGTTCAAGGTCCGCATGGACCACATCGACCGCGACGACGAGCTCGAGGTGCTGCGCACGCGGCGCGAGCGGCGCGACACCGAGCGCGCCGACCTGCCGCGCGTCGCGCGCGCCGACGTGCTCGCGGCTCGCCGCGCGGTCGACGCGAACGTCGCCGTGCACGACGCGATCCACGAGTGCCTGGTGGACATCTCGCGCGCGCTGCGCGCCGACGAGCGCGTGCGCGCCGGGAACTCGACGCGCAGCCTCGTGCTCGCGGTCCCGGCGCTCCAGGCGCTCGCGGTTCTGCGCGGCCGCGACTTCGTCTCGAGCGAAGACGTGGAGTGCCTCTTGCCATTCGTCCTCACCCACCGCGTCGAGGCCGCGCTCGGCGCCACCGGCGCGGACGACGTGGTGAAAGAGTGCATGGTCGCGCCGCTGGAGAAGCTCGCGCGGAGCACGCTCGCGCGATGACGCCGCGGCGCGCGCTGCGCGCGGCCGCCTGCGCGGCGGCGCTCGCGCAAGCGGCGGCCGGTCCGGCGAGTGCGCAGGAGCCGCTGCCCGCGGGCGGCGGAGAGCCTTCGGTCTCGGTGGAGTTCGGCCTCGAGGAGCCGGACGAGGATGCGGCCTTCGCCGAGCTCTCCGGCGACCAGCTCACCGCCCTCGACGCCTACGCGGCGCTGCGCTCCGGCGAGCCGATCCGCGCGCGCGAGCTCGCGCACCAGCTCCTGAAGCGAGATCCGGATTCGATCCCGGGCCACGTGATGCTGGGCGTCGTGCTCTACGAGGTCGAGGGCGATCTCGCCCGGGCGCGCCACGAGCTGCGACGCGGCAAGGACGCCTTCGTGCGCAAGTACGGGCCTAGCGCCGACGGCGGGGAAGAGCAGCTCTGGCACGCGCTCGCGCTCGGCACGCTCGATCAGATCGCCGCGGACATGGGGCGTGAGACCGAGGCGCTCGCCTACCAGCGCGAGTGGCAGCAGGTGTACCCCGATCAGGCGCGCCGCTGGCCGGCCTGGATGCTGATGCGCCTCGGCCGCTTGGACGAGGCGCGCGCCTTCGCCGAAGACGCGCTGAAGAACGCCACCGACGTAGAGGAGCGCAACCACGCGCGCACCGCGCTGTGCGCCGTGCAGGCCGAGCGCCTGGATCGCGAGGGCTCCTACCGCGCCTGCGTGGACGCCGCCTACGAGAGCCGCGCCGAGAACGGCCGAGACGCGGTGGTCTGGTGGAACGCCGCGGAGGCCGCGAGCATGGGCCTGCGCCTCGGCGAGGTGGAGAGCCTGCTGCTGCGCGCCACCGAGTACGGCGTGCAGGACTACATGAACCCGTGGTCCGATCTCGTGCGCCTCTACACGAGCCAGGGCCGCTTAGCGGAGGCGTCCGCCAGCCTGCGCGAGATGGTCGCCTGGCGCGAGGCCCAGGCCGGCTACGCGCGCGCCCAGAGCTGGGCGTGGAGCGACCTCGCTGCAGCGACCTTCCTGCTCGCCGCTGGGCGGCCCGACGACGCGGAGCACATCGTCGCACGCGCCGCCGCGGCGCCCGATCGCCACGGCGCGAGCAACGAGGATCCCGAGCAGCGCGCCGGGGCGACGGCGATCCTCGAGGCCGCGATCTTGCGGGCGCGCGCGGAGGAGGAGCGCGAGGCTGCCTCGTGGAGCGTCTGGTGGCGCGCCATTCCTCACTGGCTGCACGCGCAGTGGCTCGATCTGCGCGCGTGGCTCGCAGAGCGTCGCGCAGCGCCGCCCCTCGCGAACGAGCGGCTGCTGCTGAACACGGTGCGGCCCTACATGGCCGACCAGCTGACCCTGTATCTGACGGAGTGGCTCCAGCCCGACCTGGTGCGCGTGCTCGGCCCCGGCCTCTCGGCGGCGGCCCTCGCGCAGGCGCGCGCCGTCGAGACCCACCGCGAGGCGGAGGCCTGGTTCGCGGCGCTGGAGGCGGAGATCGCGGCGGCGCGCGGCGACCTGGCGGCCACCGGCGAGTGGGCGCGGCGCTCGCTGATCGAGCTGCCGCAGAGCGAGGTGCTGCTGCGCGCCCGGGTGGCCGCGCTTCACGGCGACGCCGCCCGCCGCGAGGGCGACCTCGCGCGTTCGGTGGCCGCCTACGACCTCGTGCTCCAGCGCGACCCCGGCACGCTGCGCCGTCTCGGCGTCCCGATCCCGGTCGTGATCTCCGCCAACGGCGGCGCGCTCGCCGGCGAAGCTGCCGGTCACCTGCGCGACTCGCCGCGGCTCGCGGAGTCGGAGACGGGCTTTCGGGTGGAGGTGAGCGCGTCCGGCGAATCGGGCCGCGCCTGCCTGCTCGGCGCGAGCGGCGAGCGCATCGCTTGCGCGCGCGTGGAGCCGCGGGCGGGGGAGCGCGCCTCGAACCGGGCGCGCCGCCTCGCCGAGGCGTTTCACGAGGCGGCCTTCTCGGCCCGCGTCTCGCTCACCCAGACCGACCTGCGCTCCCTCGACGGCTCGCCCCTGACCGGCGGCCGGGGCGCCGTCGACCTCGGGCTGCCCGGGCTGCTGCGCGACCCGGACGCCCCGCCGGTCCGCGAACCGGCGGGCGATTAGGCCGGCGATCCCTCGCGTTTCCTTTGCTATCCGGTGGGCCACTCTCTCCGAAGGAGCCAGCGCGTGCGTCTCACCCGTCGCGACGTTCTGCTCGCCGGCGCTGCCGCAGCCTTGCTGCCGCGGCTCGTCCGTGCCGAGGCGGCCGGCCTCTCGGCGGCGGCCCGTTCGGCGCTGGGCACCAGCCCGCTCGTCTACGTGACGCCGCTGAAGCGCGACGGGAGCGAGAGCCGCTGCCACGCCGAGGTCTGGTTCGCGCGCGACGGCGACAGCGCGCTCGTGGTGACGAGCTCGAAGGCGTGGCGCGCGCAGGCGATCGGGAAGGGGCTGACCCGCGCGCGGGTCTGGGTGGGCGACCACGGCGTGTGGGATCCGAGCGGCAAGCAGCGCGCCTTCGCGGCAGCGCCGAGCTTCCTCGCGGAGGCCTCGCTCGAGAAGTCGCCCGCGGCGCACGACCACGCGCTCGCGCTGTTCGGCTCCAAGTACACGCGCGAGTGGGGGAGCTGGGGGCCGCGCTTCAAGAACGGGCTCGCCGACGGCACGCGCGTGCTGATCCGCTACCGCCCGGCGGGCGCCTAGCGGGAGGCGACCGGTGGCGCGCCGCCTCGACACACTCGCCGAAGCCGATCTCTTGCAGCTGCGGCTGCGCGATCTCGGCGTCAGCTGGAAGCGCGGCTGGGTCGCGCGCGTGGTGCGCCAGGTGTTCCGCGAGCTGGCGGCGCGCGAGCTGCGCGTGAAGCCGCACATCTGGGTGTCGGACGAGTGGTTCTCGCCCGACGGCGTGCCCGGCATCGCGATCCCGTTCTACCTGCTGCACCCGCGGCTCATGCGCCTCGAGCGCAAGCAGGTGCTGCAGGTCGAGGGCGGCACGCGCGAGGCCTGCCTGCGCATCCTGCGCCACGAGGCCGGCCACGCCGTGCAGCACGCCTTCGGCCTGCACCGCCTGAAGCGCTGGCGCGAGCTGTTCGGCAGCGAGTCGCAGCCGTATCCCGACTACTACCAGCCGAATCCCGCGAGCCGCCGCTACGTGATCCACCTGCCGTACTGGTACGCGCAGGCGCATCCCGCGGAGGACTTCGCGGAGACCTTCGCCGTCTGGCTCGCGCCCGGGCAGCGCTGGCGGAAGCGCTACGCGGGCTGGCAGGCGCTCGCGAAGCTCGAGTACGTCGACGAGCTGATGAAGGACCTGGCGGGCGCGCGGCCACCGGTGCGCAGCCAGGCCAAGGTCGACCCGATCGAGCGCATGGACAAGACGCTCGGCGCCTATTACGAGGAGAAGCGCGGCCGCTACCGCGTCGCCTCCACCGAGATCTACGACGAGGACCTGCAGAAGGTGTTCGCCGAGCCGGAGCGGCGCATGCGCGGCGAGAGCGCCGCCGTGTTTCTCGGGCGTCACAAGACCCGGCTGCGGCGGATGGTCGCGCGCCACACCGGCAAGCACGAGCTGGTCCTCGACGTCGTGCTGGGCGACATGATCGCGCGCGCGAGAGAGCTCGGGCTGCGCACCCACGGCACGCAGCGCGGCCTGCTCGTCGAGCTCGCGATCCTGCTCGCGGCGCGCTCGGTGGAGTACGTCTACCGCGCGCGCGAGTGGCACGCGCTGTGAAGAAGCCTGCGCCGAGCGAGTCGGTCGCGGCGGACGCCGCGGCGGCCTCGGCGCCGGCTGCAAAGCCCCGCACGCGCCGCCGCGCGCCGAGGAAGCTGCGCGTCATCGTGCTGCTGCACCGCGACTTCCTGCCGCCCGACGACGTCGGCAGCATCGACGCCGCCGAGGCGCACCGCGTGAAGACCGAGATCAGCGTGCGCCAGGCGCTGAAGACGCTCGGACACGACGTGACGCTGCTGGCGGTGCACGACGAGCTCGCCGAGGTGCGGCGCGCGGTCGAAGAGGGCAAGCCCGACATCGTCTTCAACCTGCTCGAAGAGTTCCAAGGCAGCGTGCTCTTCGACCACCACGTCGTCTCGTTCCTCGAGCTGCTGCGCGCCAAGTACACGGGCTGCGGGCCGCGCGGCCTCGTGCTCGCGCGCGACAAGGCGCTCTCCAAGGCGATCGCCGCGCACCACCGCATCCGCGCGCCGGGCTTCGCGGTGATCAAGCGCAGCAGCGGCGCGCGCAAGCTGCGCCTGCGCCGGCTGGCTTATCCGCTGATCGTGAAGTCGCTCACCGCCGACTCCTCGCTCGGCATCTCGCGCGCCTCGCTGGTGCGCGACGACGCGCACCTCTCCGAGCGCGTGCGCTTCGTCCACGAGCGCATCGGCAGCGACGCGATCGTCGAGGAGTTTGTGACCGGGCGCGAGATCTACGTCTCGCTGCTCGGCAACGAGCGCGTCACCGCGCTGCCGCCGAACGAGCTGCTCGTCGAGAAGCAGAGCCCGAAGGACGAGCTGATCGTCACCGAGAAGTTGAAGCACGACCTGCGTTATCAGGTCGACCGCGGCGTCGAGGTGGTGGCCGCCGACTTAACGCCCGAGACGCGCGCGCGCCTCGTCCACCAGAGCAAGCGCCTCTACAAGCTGCTGCACCTCGACGGCTACGCGCGCCTCGACTGGCGCCTGCGCGAGGACGGCGCGCTCTACTTCCTGGAGGCGAACCCGAACCCGGAGATCGCGCGCAGCGAGGAGTTCGCGGACTCGGCGAGAGCGGCGGGGATCGGGTACGAGGAGCTGGTGCAGCGCATCCTGGCGCTGGGTCTCTCGCGCTGAGCGCTCGCTCGCGCGGCGACGCGGCCGAACTTCGTGGGGAGCCGAGATGCCGAAGGCCTACTGGATCTGCTGCTACCGCTCGATCCGGGATCCGAACAAGCTCGCTGCCTACGCTGCGCTCGCCGCTCCCGCGATCCAGACCGCGGGCGGCCGCTTCCTCGCGCGCGGCGTGGCGGCCAAGGCTTACGAAGCCGGGCTCCAGCAGCGCACGGTAATCGTGGAGTTCGCGAGCCTCGCGCAGGCGCTCGCCGCGCACGACAGCCCGGCTTATCAGGCCGCCCTGAAGGCGCTCGCCGACGGCGCCGAGCGCGACCTGCGGCTGATCGAAGGGGTCGACTGAGAGCGCAGCCACCGGCATTCCCCGCGTCGAGGTCACTCTTCACGGAGTCGGCGGCTGCGGAACTAAGCCCGGAGCGCGCGCGGCAGCTCGAACTCGATGCGTTCCTCGGCTCCGTCCAGCTCCTCGACCTCGGCGGCGCCGTCGCGCCACGCCGCGAGCGCGTCGATCACGGCGACGACGGCCGATTCCGGGACCGCGGCGCCCGCGGTGATCCCGACGGCCGCGGCGCCCGCGAGCCAGCGCCAGTCGATCTCGCCCTCGCCTTCGATTCGCTCCGCGGGCACACCGGCGCGGCGTGCCGTCTCGAGCAGGCGCATGCCGTTGGACGATTCCGGCGAGCCGACCACGAGGATGCGCTCCACGTGCTCTGCCAGCCGTTTCACGGCATCCTGACGGTTCTGCGTCGCGTAACAGATGTCTTGCTTGCGCGGCGTGCGAAGTGCCGGGAAGCGCCGGCGCAGGACGTCGAGCGTTTCGGTCACCTCGTCCACCGAGAGCGTGGTCTGGGTGAGCACGGCAAGCCGCTCGGGATCGCGCACGGCGACACGCTTGGCGTCCTGCGCGGACTCGACGACGACCGCCCCGCCGCGCACTTCGCCGCGTGTGCCCTCGATCTCGACGTGGCCGCTGTGACCGACCAGCAACACCTCGAGGCCCGCCTCCGAGAATCTCCGCGCCTCTTCGTGCACCTTCGTGACCAGCGGGCAGGTGGCGTCGATCACGCTTTGACCGCGCTGCGCGGCGGCCGCTCGCACCGCCGGCGAGACTCCGTGGGCGCCGAACACGAGCACGCACCCGCGCGGAGCGTCGGCGGGCTCCGCCACGAACACGGCGCCTTTCTCGCGCAGGCGGCCCTGCACGACGCGGTTGTGGACGATGGCGTGGCGCACGTAGACCGGCGGCCCGAAACGCGCGAGCGCGAGCTCGACTACGCGAATGGCGCGGTCGACGCCCGCGCAGAATCCGCGCGGCCGCGCGACCACGATGCGCAGGCGCTCCGGCGGGGCGCTCACGACTCGCGCTCCACCACGAAGTGGGCGAGCTCGCGCAGCGACTCGCAGGCCGTTGGTTCGATCTCCGCCGCGCCGATGCACGCCAGCGCGCGCTCGAGCTCTCGCTCCGCAAGCGCGCGAGTCTCGGCCTCGGCGCCCGTCTGCGCGAGGCAGTCGATGCCGCGCGCGATCTCCAGCTCCGAGAGCGGCTCGCGGCCGCCGATCAGCTCGCGGAGGGCACCGCCCGCCGCGGATGGCGACGAGGCGCCGAGCACGATCGGCAGCGACGCCTTGCGCTGGCGCAGATCGCTGGCGACGGGCTTGCCGGTGCGCTTCGGATCGCCCCAGATGCCGAGCCAGTCGTCGAGCGCCTGGAACGCGAGGCCGAGTGCGCGGCCGAACTCTTCGAGCGCGGCGGCGGTTGCCGCAGGGCCCTCGGCGATCAGTGCGCCCAGGGACGCGGCGCAGCCGAGCAGGGCGCCGGTCTTCATCGACGCCATGCGCAGGTACTCGTCCACGGCGACGTCGCTGCGTCCCTCGAAGGAGAGGTCCAGCGCCTGGCCGGCGATCACCGTCTCCGTCGCGCGATTCAAGCTCGCGAGCGCGAGCAGCCGCGCGGGGCTCGGGTCGGCGAGCAGCACGCGCTGCGCGAGCGCGGCGAGGGCGTCGCCCGCGCACAGGGCGATCGGGATCCCGAACACCGTCCACACGGTGGGCCGCCCGCGGCGTTCGCGGTCCTGGTCCATCACGTCGTCGTGGAGCAGCGTGTAGTCGTGCGTCAGCTCGAGCGCGGTGGCGGCGCCGATCGCCGCCGCCGCCGGCTTGCCGGCCGCTTCCGCGGAGAGCAGCGCCAGGGCCGGCCGTAACAGCTTCCCGCCGCGGCCCGAGACGGGAGCGCCCGTCTCGTCGATCCAGCCCCAGTGGTACTCGACCGGCCGGCGCAGCTCGGGGATCAGCGTTTGCGCGGCCGCCGCCAGCGACGGCGTGACGAGCACGCGGGCGCGCTCGACGCACTTGGGAGCCTCTGCCCTGGCGCGCGTCATGCGGCCTCCCGTCCGGCGCGGGGGCTCGCGCGCCTGCATGCGGCGAGGGTGGCTGCCGCGGCTGCGGCGCCGCTTCGAACGGCGCCCTCCATCGTGGCCGGCCAGCCCGTGTCGGTCCACGCGCCCGCGAGGAAGACGCCGTCCACTTCCGTGCCTGGCGCCGGCCGGGCGCGGCGGCTGCCGGGCTCGGCGCGAAACGTCGCCGCCGGCTCCGAAGTGACCGCGAAAGCCAGCAGCTCGGCGTCGCGCGCGGCGGGCAAGAGCGCGCGCAGCGGCGGCAAGAACGCGGCCCGCAGCGACGCCGCGGACTGGCCCAGCCAGCGATCCGCCGCGGAGAGCGGAATCGTCAGGTACTGGCCGCGCGGAAGCGCAGCGCTCGCGGTGCGGTCGAAGATCCACTGGAGCTCGCCGGCCTGCGCCGCCAGCAAGGGATGCGTCATCACGCGCCGATCGAAGACGACGTGCAGGCTGACGATCGGCGAGTGGCCGAGACTCGCGAGCGCGTCGCGCGAGACGCCAGCCCGCGCGAGAGCCGCAGATTCCGGGAGCAGGCGAGCGGCGACGTCGTGGGGCGTCGCGAGCACGATCGCATCCGCCGCGATGCGGACACCGTACGACCAGAGCGCGGGGCGTCCATCCGCGCACTCGAGCGCGTCCGCGCGCGCACCGAGCTCGACGCGCACGCCGCGCGCCGCGAGCGCGGCGGCGGCGGGCCCCGCGTGCAGCGCCGAGAAGGGCACGAGCGGCCAGCCGATGTCGGCGCCGCGGGCGGTGTCGAGGAAGCCGGTGCGCATCACGCGCGCGGCGAGCGCGAGCGAGGCGTCGCGCGCGGAGACGTTGAGGGTCGGGCGAATCAGCAGCTCCCAGAGCCGATCGATCGCGGCGTCGCCCTGGCGCTGGGCGCGCAGCCAGTCGCCGAGCCTCTGGTCGTCTAGCGCGCGGTCGTCGGGATCGAGCCGGCCGATCGCGCGCAGCGCGAGGCCCGCGAGCGCGCGCTCGCGCAGCGAGAGGCCCGGGAATCGGAGCAAGCTCGGTGCGAGGTGCACGGGCGCCGGGAGGGGCGCACTGCGAATCCACGCGGGCGATCGCCCGGCGCGCGCGATCGGCACCGCGAGGCGCGGCTGGAGCGCGACGCGATCGCGCACGCCGAGGCGCTGGAGGAAGCGCAGGTACTCCGTGCAGCAGCGCAGGAAGACGTGCTGCCCGTTGTCGATCTCGAAGCCGAGTCCGCGATGGACGCGGGACCAGGTCGCTCCGCCGAGCCAGCGCCGCTCCTCCAGCAGCGTGACGCGCGCGCCGCCCTCCGCGCAGCGCAGCGCGGCCTCGATGCCCGCGAGCCCGCCCCCGACGACGAGGACGTGCGGGGCGCTCACGAGCGCCCGCCGGGAAGCAGGAGCGCGATCGCGTGGTGGATGCGCCGCCACGCCGTTCCGCGCACGGGGCCCGCGTTCGGATCCCAGCTCGCAGCTTCGAATGCGTCGCACGTGGCCAGACCCCCGGCGGCGAAGCCGGCGACCGCGAGTCGCGCGAACCCGCGCAGCCCGCGCACGAGTGGGCGCGCGGACGCGAGGAGTGCGCGCGCCCGGGTGATCTCGCGCTCGATCACCTGGCGCAGCGCGTCGGGCGCGGGAGCGCGCGCCAGGTCCTCGATGCGGCAGCCGTGCAGCGCGAGATCCTCGGCCGGCAGATACACGCGGCCCCGTTCGAGATCCTCGGCCACGTCCTGGCAGTGCTCGATCACCTGGAGCGCGCTGCACACCGCAGCGGAGAGGCGCAAGCTCCGGGCGTCGGCCTGCTCGAACACGCGCAGCACGAGCTCGCCGACGGGATCCGCCGAGAGCGCGCAGTAGGCCAAGAGCTCGTCCCAGCTCGCGATGCGCACCGCGCCCTGGTCGCGCCGGTTCGCCTCGATCAGACGGTCGAAGGGCGCCCGCGGAAGGGCGAGGCGACGAAGCAGGGGCGTGAGGCGCTGGAGGAGCGGGTGGCGCGCCTCGCCCGCGTAGGCGCGCGTCAGATCGGCCGAGACTTCGTCGAGCAGCCGCTTGCGATCGCCGAGCGACGCGTCGCCGATCTCGTCGACGAGGCGCGCGAAGCCGTAGACGGCGACGAGATCCGCGCGCTGACGCCGGGGAAGCCAGCGCGGTGCGACGGGGAAGTTTTCGCCGCGCGCGCGCGCGAGGATCGCCTCGGGCACGAGCGCCGCGTCCGCGACGAGCGGCGCGCCGTTCTGCATCACCGCGGCGCTCCTGCCGCGATCCACGCCGAGAGCTGCGGCCCGAGCACGCGGGGCACGCTGGGCAGCTCGGCCACGCTGCGCACACCGACCAGCAGCATCAGCGCGCGCAGGCCCTCCGTGAGGCTCTCCGCGAGCGCGCTCGCGCCGGCGACGCCGCCCTGCTCGTGGGCGCGCAGGAAAGGCAGCGCGAGGCCGGCGAGCCGCGCGCCCAGGGCGAGCGCGCGAACGATGTCGTTCGCATCGCGGATGCCGCCGGACGCGATCGCTTCGAGCCCAGCCTCGCGCGCGTAGCAGACCGACGCGGCCGTGGGGATGCCCCACTCGCGCAGGAGCGTTCCGAGCGCCTGCTGTCGCGGTGAGCCGCGCAGCGCTTCGACCCCGGTCCAAGTCGTTCCGCCGGCGCCCGAGACGTCGACCCAGCGCACGCCCGCCGCGCGCAGCCGCGCGAGCGTCGCCGGCGCGAGGCCGCAGCCCGTCTCCTTCACGATCAGCGGGAAGCGAGCGGTGCGGACCAACTGCTCGATCGCCGCAAGGCAGCCGCGGAAGTCGCGATCTCCTTCGTCCTGGACGAGCTCCTGCGCGGGGTTGAGATGGACGCAGAGCGCGTCGGCGTGGACGGCCTCGACGAGCTCTGCGGCCGCACCAGGCCCCGCGTCGCGCAGCTGCACCGCGCCCACGTTCGCGAACAAGAGGACGTCCGGCGCGACGTCGCGCACGCGGTAGGTGGCCGCCAGCTCGGGGTCGATCTGCATGGCGCGCTGCGAGCCCAGGCCCATGGCAAAGCCGAACTTCTGGGCTGCGGTCGCGAGGGCTCGGTTGATCTCGCCCGCGCGCGGCGCTCCGCCCGTCATGCCGCTGATCACGATCGGCGCGCGCAGCTCGCGCCCGAGCACCGACACCGAGAGATCTACGTCGTCGACGCGCGAGTCCGGCAGGGCGTCGTGCAGCAGATGGACTTCGTCGAGCAGTGCCCCGCGCCGCGACTCGACGTCGCGGGTCGCGCACAGATCGAGATGCTCGAGCTTGCGGCGCGCGACGCGGCTCACGCGCTCGCCCCGGCGCCGAGCCACACGCGCGCGGCGATCGCGAGGCGCTCGCGGCGCGACAGCCGCAGCGTGCGCTCGAGGCACGGGAAGCTCTGGTGCTGGAGCCGTTCCAGCAGCTCGCGGTAGATCGCCCCCATCGCGCGCGCCGGCCGGGCCGCGCGCCACAGCTCGGCGGGCAGCAGCCGGTCCGCCTGCTCGTAGCGGATGCGCGCGCGCTCGGCGTAGAGCGCGAGCAGCAGCCGTACCGGCTCGGTGAGCGTGTCGCTCTTCAGCGCGTCGCGTGCGACGCCCATGCGCGCGAGATCCTCGGCCGCGAGATACACGCGCCCGGCGCGAGCGTCGGCGCCCACGTCGCGCAGCACGTTGGTGAGCTGCACGGCGGTGCCGAGCGCGATCGCGTAGCGCTCGACGGCGGGCCCGCGCAGGCCGCGCACCGCCAGGATCGACAGGCCCACCGTCGCCGCGACGCAGTAACAATAGTGCTCGAGCTCCGCGAACTGCTCGATCGGCTCGCCGCGCAGATCCATCTCGACGCCCGAGAGCAGGTCGGCGAACCACCGCTGCGGCAGGCGAAAGCGCTCGGCGGCGTCGCCGAGCGCGATTCCGACCGGATGCTCCGACTTGCCGAGGTATGCCTCGTCGAGCACGCGGCGCCACTCGATCATCAAGCGCGCGCGGTCGCCGCTCACGCTCTCGTCGTCGGCGATGTCGTCGGCCAGACGGCAGAAGGCGTAGATCGCGTGGAGCGCTCGGCGCTGCTCGCGCGGGAACATCCAGAAGGCCGCCAGGAAGCTCGAGCCGCTCGCGCGCGTGATGGCCGCGCAGTGGCGGTAGGCGTCTGCGACGCGCGGATCGGGCGTCATCGCGACGACTCCGCCCGCCGGGAGCGCCCGAGCGCGCAGGCGACGATCGCGTCCACGTCGATCGCCGCCTCGGCCCACTGCTCTTCCTGCGTGCCGTGGTCGATGAAGCGGTCGGGCAGGCCGAGGCGCTCGACGCGGATCGACACGCCTCGATCGCAGAGGGCCTCGAGCACCGCGCCGCCGAAGCCTCCGGCGAGGGCGTGGTCCTCGATCGTGATCAGGCGCGGCACGCGGCGCGCCACGGACTCGAGCAGATCGGCGTCGAGCGGCTTCACGAAGCGCGCGTCGATCACCGCGGCGTCGAGACCCTCTTCCGCCAGCCGCTCGGCGGCGGCGAGCGCCGGGCCGACCGTGCTGCCGAGCGCGACGAGCGCGAGGGACGTGCCTTCGCGCAGCAGCTCGCCGCGACCGATCGGCAGGGGTTTGGCGTCCGGATCGAGCGGCGCAGCGCACACGGGCCCGCGCGGGAAGCGCAGCGCGAAGGGATGACCGCACTCGATGCCGGTCGCGAGCAAGTGCTGGAGCTGGTTCTCGTCGCGCGGCGCCGCGATCACGAGGTTCGGGATCGTGCGCAAGTAGGCGAGGTCGAACGCGCCGTGATGCGTCGGCCCGTCCGGGCCGACCAGGCCCGCGCGATCGAGCGCGAAGCAGACCGGGAGATCCTGGAGCGCGACGTCGTGCACGATCTGATCGAAGCCGCGCTGCAGGAACGCCGAGTAGATCGCGCACACCGGGCGGAGGCCTTCGGCGGCGAGCCCGGCCGCAAAGGTCACTGCGTGCTGCTCCGCGATGCCCACGTCGTAGACGCGGCCCGGGTGCTCCTGCGCGAAGCGATCGAGGCCGGTGCCGTCCGGCATGGCGGCGGTGACGGCGACGACGCGCGCGTCTCGCGCCGCGAGGCGACCGAGCGCGGCCGCGAAGGCGTGCGTCCAGGTCGTGGCCGAGGACGAGCCCTTGCGGGCACCCGTCCCGATCTCGAAGGGCGCCGTCGCATGCCAGCGGTAGGGGTCGGCCTCGGCGGGCGCGTAGCCCTTGCCCTTGTGCGTGCGCACGTGGAGGAACGCCGGGCCCGCGCTCTCGCGCAGCCAGACCAGCGCGTCGAGCAGCGCCGGGAGGTCGTGGCCGTCGACCGGGCCCGCGTAGCAGAAACCGAGCGCTTCGGCGTAGGCGCGCGTGCGTCCGGTGCGATGCAGGCCTCCGACGTTCGGCGCGATCGACATGCCGTTGTCGTTGAAGACGACCCGCAGGTTCGCGCCCAGATGTCCCGCGTGGTTGAGCGCCTCGAACGCCATTCCCGCGGTGGCGGCGCCGTCGCCGATCACCGCCACTGCGCGGCGCGCGCTGCCGGTGCGCTCGAAGGCCTCCGCCATGCCGAGCGCCGCGGAGACGGAGGTGCCGGCGTGTCCGGCGCCGAAGGCGTCGTAGGGGCTCTCGCAACGCCGCAGGAAGCCCGCGGGTCCATCGGAGCGCTTGATGCGAAGGATCGCGTCACGCCGACCCGTGAGAACTTTGTGGCCGTAGGCTTGATGGCCGACGTCCCAGACGATGCGGTCGCTCGGCGTGTCGAAGACCGCGTGCAGGGCGACCGACAGCTCCACCGTGCCGAGGCTGCCCGCGAAGTGGCCGCCGACCTTCGCGCCCACGCTGATCAGGAACTCGCGCAGTTCTCCGGCGACGCGGCTGAGATGCTGCACGGGCATGCCACGCAGTTGGCAAGGATCGTCGACCCACGACTGCAAGCTGCGCCCCCCTGGCTCACGGCTCGCGCAGCTTCCCCGGCGAGGCGGCGTCGAGCGATCGGTTCCGCTGACCAATCCGACGAAATCGGTCCAGATGGCGGACGCATTCGCGACTCCTCACGCCGGCTCGCTGATACAACGCGCGCGGCCAGGCGAGCCTCGTCGTCGCGCAGCGGCGACTCTCGCCTCGTCTCGCAGCGAACCCGGAGAAGCGATTGAGCGAGGCACGCGCGGAGTTCGACGTCGTTGTGGTAGGCGCCGGACCCGCGGGCTGCGCGGCTGCGCTCGCCCACGCCCAGGCGGGCGCGCGGGTGCTGCTGCTCGAGGCGAACCCCAAGGCGTGCGAGCGGCTCGCGGGCGAGTGGCTGCACCCGCGCGGCGTCGCCGCGCTACGCGCTGTGGGCATCGATCCGGCGCCAGCGTTCGACACGGGCCGTGGCTTCGTCGTCCATCCCGGCGGCGGCGGAGCGCCGGTCGTCCTGCCTTACCCCGGGGAGGCGCGCGGCTGGAGCGGCGAGCACGCCGGGCTGGTGGAGCGGATGCGCGCGGCCGCCCTCGCCTGCGCGGCGATTCGTTACGAGACGGGCGCGCGCGTCACGACGATTCGCGACGGAGAGGTGCGCTTCCATGCCGCCGCCCAGCGGCGCGAGATCCGCGTGCGCGCGGCGCGCGTGATCGGCGCCGACGGCCGGAGGTCGCGCGCCCGCGCCGCGCTCGGGCTCGACGACGGGCGCGTCACGCTGTCGCGCATGGCGGGCCTACGCGTCGAAGGGGCGTCGCTTCCGCACGAGGGCTTCGGTCACGTCTTTCTCGGCGGGCCGGGCCCCGTGCTCGCGTATCGCATCACGCCGCACGAGCTCCGCCTGTGCCTCGACGTCCCGCTTCACGCGCGCGCCGAGCCGCAGTGGCTGCACGCCGCCTACGCGCCGGTGCTGCCGGAGCAGCTGCGGCCGGCGTTCGCGGAGGCCCTCGAGAAGGGCGAGCTCGCCTGGGCCGTGAATCAATCCCGCGCGCGCACCGACCAGGCTCGCGCCGGCCTCGCGCTGGTCGGCGACGCGGTCGGCTTCCAGCATCCGCTGACCGCGGTCGGGATGACGCTCGGGCTGGCCGATGCCGTCGAGCTCGCCCACGCGAGCGACCTCGAGAGCTGGGCGCGCGCGCGCCGCCGCGCGACGCGCGCGCCCGAGCTGCTCGCCTCCGCGCTGTACGAGGCGTTCGCGAGCGAGTCGGAGGCGGCGCGCGCGGTGCGCGCGAGCATGCTTCGCCTCTGGCGGCGAAGCCCGCGCGCGCGCGCTCGCTCGATGCGGTACCTCGCGGCGGAGCCCGGCCAGCTGGCGGGATTCGCGAGCACGTTCCTGCGCGTCTCGTGCTCCGCTCTGCTCGGGCTCACGGGCAAGGCGTTGCGCCGCGGCGAGCGCGCGGCTGCGGCGGCCGGTGTCCGCGAGCTCGCACGCCGGGTTGGCTGGCTCGCGCGCGGGGCGCTGCTCGGCGCCGCGCGCGCGCCCGCTGCTCCCGCTTCCCCTGCGCTTCGCTCGCGAGGATCGGCACCGATCGCCGCGCTCGCGCTGCGCCGCGGCGTCGCGTCACTCGTGGCCGCGCAGCGCGCGGACGGCAGCTGGGAAGGCGAGGTGCGCTGGTGCCCCATGCTCGCCGCCCAGTACGCGCTGTTCGCACACGCGGTCGGCCGCGAGCTGTCGCCCGAGCGCCGCGCCGCGCTGCTGCGCCAGTTCGCGCAGACCCAGGACGAAGCAGGGCTGTGGGGGCTCCACAGCCGATCTCGCCCCTATCTCTTTGTCACGACGCTCGTCTACGTGGCCGCGCGGCTGCTCGGCGAGGCGCCGGATTCGCCGCTGCTCGCGCGCGCCCGCGCGTTCATCGAGCGCGAGAACGTCCTCGCCATCCCGAGCTGGGGGAAGCTGTGGCTCGCCTTGCTCGGGCTGTTCGACTGGCAGGGTGTGCCGCCGCTGATCCCCGAGCTGTGGGCGCTCCCCCGGTGGCTGCCGCTTCATCCGTCGCGCTTCTACTGCCACACGCGACACATCTACCTGGCGATGTCCGCGCTTTACGCGCGCCGGCCGCGCGTGCCGGACTCGGCACGCCTGCGGGAGATTCGCGCGGAGCTCTTCTCCGGTGGATTCGAACGCGTGCGCTGGCGCGAGGCGCGCTCGCGGCTGCGCGCCGGCGACCTGCTGGCGCCGCCCGGCCTCGCGCTGCGCGCCGCGTACCGCGTGCTCGGCTTCGTCGATCGCCATCACTCGCCGGCGCTGCGCGGGCGCCTGCTCGCCGAGCTCGACGCGCGCATGCGCTTCGACCTGCGCACGACGGACGGCACGTCGCTCTCGCCGGTGAGCGGGCTGCTCGGCCTGCTCGCGCTGCACGCGGGCGGCGGCGCCGACGCCGAGCTCGCGCGTGCGATCGAGCGCCTCGACGCGTGGATGTGGATCGACGAGCGCGAGGGTCTGCGCGTGGCGGGCGCGCGCAGCGCGACCTGGGACACGTCGTTCGCGCTCCAGGCGCTGGCGCACGCCGCGCCCTTCGCCCCCGCCGAGAAGGCGATCGCGCGGGGCGCCGAGTTCCTGGCGGCGCAGCAGATCCGTCAGACTCCCGAGGCCATACATTCGGCGTTTCGCCTCGATCCCCACGGCGGGTTTTGTTTTGCTGGTGCGTGGCACGGCTGGCCCGTCAGCGACTGCACGGCGGAGGCGATGGAAGCGCTCGCGAGCGACGAAGCACGTTTGTCTACCGCCGATCGGGCGGCCGCCGCGCGCTTCGTGCTGTGCTGCCAGAACCCGGACGGCGGCTTCGGGAGCTACGAGGCCCGCCGCACGCGGCTGGGCCTCGAGTGGCTGAACCCCGCCGAGATGTTCGGCGAATCGATGAGCGAGGCGTCCTACGTCGAGTGCACCGCCTCCTGCATCGCCGCGCTCGCGCGCCTGCGCGCGCGCCACCCCTCTTTGTTAGGGGACGCGCTCTCGCGCGGGATCGCGCGCGCCGAGCGCCGACTGCGCCGCCTGCAGCACGCCGATGGCTCGTGGCGCGGCGTCTGGGGCGTGCAGTTCACCTACGGCACGCTGTTCGGAATCCGCGGCCTGCGGGCGGCCGGCGCGCCGCCGGAAGACCCCGCGCTGCGTCGCGCGTGCGCCTGGCTGCGCGCGCACCAGCGGGCGGACGGCGGCTGGGGTGAGCATCCCGACGGCTGCAGCCAGGCGCGCTACCTGCCACACACCACCAGCCAAGTGGTGCAGACGGCGTGGGCCGTGATGGGGCTGCTCGAAGCGGAGGATGCCGACTGGGAGGCGATCTCGCGGGGCGCGCGCTTCCTGATCGATGCACAGAACGAAGACGGCAGCTGGCCGCAGCAGGATCCGGCGGGCCTGTTCTTCCGTACCGCGCTGCTCGACTACGAGCTCTATCGCGCCTACTTCCCGGTCTGGGCTCTCGCGCTGTTCGAGGCGCGCCGCAGCCTTTGGCTCGAAGCGCAGTGACCCACCTCGCACCGAGCGCGCGCCCCGAAGCGAACGTGCCGCCGGCGCGCAAGGCGCTCACCCAGGAGCGCATCCTGCGCGCCGCGATGGAGCTGTTTGCAGCGCGCGGCTACCACCGCACGAGCACGTCCCAGATCGCCCAGCGCGCCGGCGTGAGCCGCGCCTCCATCTTCTGGCACTTCTCCGACAAGCAGACGCTGTTCGAGGCCACCGCTCGCCACTTCCTCGTCCCGTTCCGCCGGTCCCTCGAGCTCGGCCGCAACCTCGCGAGCGCGCGCGAGCGCCTGCTCCATCAGATCGACACGTATTACGCCTTCGTCCGCGAGCATCGCGCGACCCTGCGCGCCTTCCTCGCCTGGATCTTCGCCGCGCAGCCTCACGCCGCCTCGCTTCGCCGCGAGCTCCTCGCCCTGGACCACGACTTCCGCGCGGGCCTGACGAGCGACTTCGTCGAAGTCGCGCGCAGCCCCGCCGAGGCCGCCGCGCTGGCGGCCCTCGTCGCCGCCGCGCTGCACGGCGACCTGCTGCTGTCGATCGGGGGCACCACGGCGGGCTCTGCCTCGGCGCTCGAGCTGGTGAAGGAGCTGGTGGCGGAGAGGACGCCGAGGCCGGGCTGACCGGCTGCGTGCCAGCGCTTGCGGACTCGCTCGGCCGGCGGCTGCCCCGGCGGCCGTCAATCGCCCGAGAGGGATGCGCCCTGCCGGGGCGCTCCTCACCATCGTCCATGCGAGGCGGGCGACCACGCGTTCCGCGGAAGCGGCGACACTCACCTTGTGGCGGTGTCGCTCGCGCGCGCTGGCTCGAACGAGAACCCTGCGTAGCCCTGGGCCGCGAGGTCGGCGAGGCGCTGGTAGTAGATCGAGCCGGCCAGGTACGCGGAGAAGTAGCGGGGCTTGCCCTCGATGTTCGCGCCCGTCCACCAGGAGTTCGTGCGGGGGAAGAGCGTGGCGTTCGCGATCCCGGCGACCTCGGCCGACCACGCGTCCTCGCTCTCCGTCGTCGGCTCGGCGGCGCCCACGCCGTTCTTGTCGAGGTGGCGCAGGAAGTCGCCGATCCAGCCGATCTGGCGCTCGGCGCCGAGCGGCATGTTGTAGAGGACGCCGGGCGAGCCGGGACCGTGGATCATGAACAGGTTTGGGAAGCCGGCGATCGTCATGCCGACATAGTTGTGGAAGCGATCGTGCCAGCGCTCCTTCAGGCGCACGCCGCCGCGGCCTCGGGGGTCGAGCCGCAGCATCGAGCCGCTGATGGCGTCGAACCCGGTCGCCAGCACGAGCATGTCGATGGGATGCTCGCCCGATCGCGTCACCACGCTGTTCCGCGTGAAGCGCTCGATCGGATCCTCGCGTAGATCGATCAGCGTGACGTTGTCGCGATTGAAGGCCTCGAAGTAGCCGTCGTCGAGGATCGGCCGCTTCGTCATCACGAAGTAGTCGGGCATCAGCTTCCTCGCGGTCTCCGGGTCCTTCACGATCGCGCGAATCTTGTCGCGCATGAAATCGGAGAGGACGGCGTTGGCTTCCTCGCTCGTCGCGACGTCGCCGTAGCCGTCCGTGAAGAAGCGAAAGCCGCCGCGCTGCCACAGCTCCTCGTAGAGCGCGCGGCGCTGCTCGCGCGTGT
>CAYWRY010000042.1:0-30480 GCA_964460485.1 uncultured Spirochaetales bacterium | reverse complement strand
CGCCGCCGCACAGGTTGGGCTCGCCGCGCAGGCAGTAGTCGCAGTTGCCGCAGAAGGCGGAGAGGCAGCCGATCACGTGGTCGCCGGGCCGCACGTGCGTGACGTCGCGACCGACCGCGAGCACGATGCCGGCGGGCTCGTGGCCGAGCACACAGGGAGGCGGGACTGGCAGCGCGCCTTCGAGGCAGTGCAGGTCGCTGTGGCACACGCCGCAGGCGACGGTGCGAATGCGCACCTCGCGCGGGCCCGGGTCGTCGATCTGGATGTCTTCGATCGTGAGGGGCTGGTGGTAGGCGCGGAGCACGGCGGCCTTCATCGGGACTCCTCGGGTGAGCGATTCGGACACGGTACCGCGTCAGAGGGGAACAACCGGCGCCTCACGCGTCGATGTCGCGGGCGCGCAGCATCCGGTAGGTGAGGCGCGCGAGCTCGTCGACGAGGCGGTCGCGATCGAGCGTGCGATCGTCCAGGAACGCGATCTCGAGCACGGCGTGGGCGAGCATGCGGTTCAGGAGCCAAGCGTCGGCCTCCGGATGCGGGAGGGCGACGCGATCGCGCGCGCGGTTGGTGGCGAGGCGGCCGATCGAGAGCAGGCCGGTGAGCGCGCGGCGCAGCTCGGGCACGCGCGCGAGCGCGGGCGATTCGCGGAGCAGCGCCCGGAAGAGGGCGCGGTCGGCGGCGACGGCGTCGGCGATCGAGCGGATGACGAAGCGCGTGGCGCCCGCGGCGCCGAGACCCCGCGCGCGCGCGAGGCTCACCTGCGTCGCCGCGGCGAGCGCGGCGAGGCGGCGCCGCGCGAGCTCCACGACGACGGCCTCGCGGTTCGGGAAGTAGTCGTAGAGCGAGCCGACCGCGACGCCCGCCTCGCGCGCGATCTCGTTGGTGGAGGCACCAGCCCAACCTCGCTTGCGCAGAACCCGAGCGCAGCCCTCCAGCACCGCCTCCACGGTGGCCTGCGCGCGCTGCTGCTGCGGTCGCTTTCTCGGTTTCCAATCGGGCACTTGCGCTGCCTCTCGCGCCGCGTCGGGCGCTTGGCGGCGAATCCGAACGATCCGAGCGACTGCTCGGATTATGCTCAGAGCGATGAGCAGGAGTCGAGCAAGCGGGGACAGCCCCGTTTGCGCGCCAAGGAGGTGGCATGCGGCGAGAGCTCGCGTCGATCGGTCTCACGAGCCCGTGGCGGGCGCTGCGCTCGCTGCGGAACTTCGCGCTCACGGTGTGGGAGCCGGGTCGAGGGGACATCAAGCAGGGCGTCAACACGCTGATCTACGAGGCGCTGCGCAACGCGACGCCGGAAGGCATCGCGGAAGCGCGAGCCGCGGAGCCTGAGCTCGCGGCGCTGTTCGACGCGGCCTACGACCCGGATCTCGACCTCGCGCAGCTGGAGCGGCTGCCCGACGGCACGCTCGGCCGCGAGTATGCGCGCTTCATCCGCGCCAACCGGATCGACCCGCTCGGCGACCTCCTCGCGCTGCAGCGCCCGACGAACCTGCTCGAGTACCGCTTTCGCCGCGCCTACAAGCTTCACGACGTCCTGCACGTCGTGCTGGGCTGCGATGCGAGCGTCCTCGGCGAGGTGCGCATCGTCTCCTACTCGCTCGGCCAAGCGGCGGGCGCGGGCATTCGCGCGCCCGCGCTCGCGCTGGCGGTGCTCTTCCTGCATCTGGCGTTGCGCCGGCAACGCGAGTTCCCGGAGGCCGTGCGGCTCGCGGCCGAGTGGATGGCGAAGGGTGAGCGCGCAAAGCCCTACGCGACGTTCCGCCTCGAAGACGCGATGGAGAGACCGGTCGAAGAGGTGCGCGCGTGGGTGACGGCGCTGGCGCCGAGTCCATCGCCGCGCGCGGCAGCCGCCTGACGGGCGCCAGCTGGGGCGCCGGCGCGCAGTCGGGTCTGCCCCCGTTTGCTCACTTCTCAGGCTCGCGCGGTCTCGGGATCCTGCTGCAGCTCCACCGTGTTCCCGGCCGGGTCCGAGATCCACACGATGCGGCCGAGCCCTTCGCCGAGCTGGCGGAACTCGAGGCCGGCGGCCTGGATGTCGGCGAGCGCGACGTCGAGGTCCTCCACATACCACGAGACGTGGGTGTTCACCGGCTCGCGCGGCTCACCTTTCTTCGGGATGCCGATCAGGTGCATCTGCGTGCGCTGGTTCTGGATCCAGAACGCGTGATCGGAGCCGATCGTCGGCGGCGTTCCAGGGAACGCGATCGGCACCTCGGGGATGCCGAGCAGCTTCGTGTAGAACTCGCGCGCCTCGGGCACGTGCCCCGCGACGTTGAAGGCCACGTGGTTGATGCGCGTGATCTTCATGCGCTTCTCCTCGCGATGCGGGTGTGCGAGCACGCTATCACGCGGGACGCGAGGCCGGCCGACTCCGGCGCCAGACGGCCCGCGCGAACCGGCGCGCGATGCCGAGTCGCACGCCGCCTCGCGGCCGCGATACGTTGCGTCGCCTACCGAGGAGAACTCCGTGATCAAGCTGTATGGCGTCCCGACTTCGCGCGCGAGCCGCTGCATGTGGGCGCTCGAAGAGCTGGGCGTTGCCTTTGAGCTCGTGCCGGTGAGCTTCGCCGGCGACAACAAGAAGCCCGAGTACCTGGCGATCAACCCGAACGGTCGCGTTCCCGCGCTCGACGACGAGGGGCTGATCCTGTTCGAGTCGCTCGCCATCAATCTGCACCTGGCGCGCAAGTACGACGGGGGGAAGGGGCTGTGGCCCGCGTCGCCGGACGATCAGTCGCGCGCGATCCAGTGGTCGCTGTGGGCGGCGAACGAGCTGGAGCCGCACGTGATCGCACACCTGCTGAACTCGCGCATGCTGCCCGAGAACCTTCGCGACCCGGCGAAGGCGAAGGCGGCGATGGACGCGCTGCCGAAGCCGCTCGCCGTGCTGAACGGCGCGCTCGCCGGCAAGCAGCACATCCTCGGCGGAGGCTTCACGATCGCCGACCTGAACATCGCCGCCGTGCTCACGCTCGGATGGAAGATGAAGGCCTTCGACGCCGCCGCGTTCCCAAACGTGAACGCCTGGCTCGAACGCGTGAACGCGCGCCCCGCCGCCGCGCGTGCGAACGCGCGCCGAAGCTGAGGGACGTTGTTGGACGAGAGCTTCGAAAGGCCGGGGACGTTCTTGGACGAAGCGGCGATGGAGTCTCCGCTCTGCCTCGCCCCGTCCCGCGCGGCCGCGCCTTCGTCGGTGCCGGGCACTCAGCGAGTCGCGCCTCCGATCCTCCTCGGAGCACGTCCGCGGCCTCGCGAGCCTCGCCGCGAGGAACGCCCCCGCCCGTGAGCCGCGTCCCCGACCGCACGCCGGTGATCGTCGGCGCCGCGCAGATCGTGCAGCGCGCGCAGGATCCGCTGCGCGCGCGCGAGCCGCTCGCGCTGATCGAGGACGCGCTGCGCGCGGCGGCGGAGGACGCCGAGGCGCCGGCGCTGCTCGCCGCGGCCGACAGCGTCGCGGTGTGTCAGGGCCTCACCGACTACGCGAACCCCGCAGCATGGCTCGCGGCCCGCTTCGGGGCGCGCGCAGAGAGCGTGCTCGGCGGGATCAGCGGGACGACGGCGCAGCAGTTCGTGGCCGACGCTGCGCGCGCGATCGCGGCGGGACGGCGCGACGTCGTGCTGATCGCCGGTGGCGAGGCGGAGCACAGCGCGCGGCGGGCGCGGCGCGCGGGCGCTGAGCCGCAGCGCAGCCGAGCCGAGGGGCCGCCCGTCGACCGCAGGCTCGGCGCGTCGATGACCGCCGCCGAGTGGAAGGGTCGGCCCGACGCGCAGTCGGGGCTGACCAGCCCGGCTGCGACGTTCGCAGTCTTCGAGACGGCGATGCGCCACCGCTACGGCCTCTCCGTCGCCGAGCACCGCGCGCGCATCGCGGCAATGTGGGCGCGCAACGCGCGCGTCGCCGCGGAGAACCCTTTCGCGTGGATCCGCCGCGCGCCGAGCGCGGAGGAGATCGCGACGCCGAGCGCCGCGAACCCCTGGGTCGCCACGCCCTACACGAAGCTGCTGGTCGCGAACATGGTCGTCGATCAGGCGGCGGCGCTGGTGGTCACGTCGGCGCAGCGCGCGCGAGCGCTCGGCATTCCCGAATCGCGCTGGGTCTACCCGCACGCGAGCGTCGAGGCTGTGCTCGCGCGCCAGATCTCCGAGCGCGAGACGCTGGCCGCCGAGCCGCCGCTCGCCCTGGTCGCGCGGCGCGCGTGCGAGCTCGCGCAGCTCGACGCGAAGGACGCCGCGCTGCTCGACTTCTACTCCTGCTTCCCCGCGCCCGCGCAGCTTACGGCCGAGGCGCTCGGTCTCCCGGTCGAGCGCCCGCTCACCGTCACCGGCGGTCTCACCTACGGCGGCGGTCCCCTCAACAGCTACGTGCTTCACGCGCTCGCGACGGTGGTGGCGAAGCTGCGCGGCCGCGGCGCGGAGCGCGCGCTCGTCACGGCGGTGGGCGGCGCGTTCTCGAAGCACGCCGCCGGCGTCTACGGCGCCGCGCCGCCGGAACGCGGCTTCGCGTTCGCAGACCTCGCCGAAGAAGTGCGCGCGCTGCCGCAGCGCGCCTACGACGGCGGCTACACGGGCGACGCGGAGATCGAGGCGTACACCGTGCTCGCTGATCACGGACGCCTCGCCCGCGCCGCCGTCGCCTGCCGCACGCCGAGTGGCGCACGTTGCTGGGCGCGCGTCAGCGACGCCGAGCTCGCCGAGCGCTTCGCGCACGAAGATCTCGTGGGCACGCGCGTGCGGATCGCGAGCGGGCGGGAGATCGCCCTGGGCCGCTGACGGGGACGTTCTTGGACGAAAGCGTCGAGAGCCCCGGGACGTTCTTGCACGAGCGCCGCGCCGCGCGCCCGCAACTCGGCAGCTACCGCGGACTGCTCGTGGCGTTCTTGGACGAGCGCCGCGCCCCGCCCGCCCCTCGTCCCTCCGCCCTTTGAGCACCGGCCCCGCGCACCGGCCTCGCTCACCCACCTCTCGCACCCGGCGCGCGTCGCCCCACCCGCTACTCCGCCGCGCGCAGCGTCGTCAGCGCGAAGGCGAGCAGCGTGCCGTGGCCGTCGAGGAAGCGCGTCTCGACCCAGCCGTTGCGGCCGCGCTTTCGGATCACCTCGCTCTCGATGAAGAAGCCGTCCTTGATCGGCTCGAAATAGTCGATGCGCATGTTCATGGTGTGCAGCCAGCCGCGCGGCGCATCCGGCGGATGGCCGGCGCGGAAGGTGAGCAGCGCAACGAGGTCCACATAGGTGGGCGTGAACCCGCCGAACAGGTCGCCGCGCGGGTTGCGCACCTGCTTCGGCAGGTGGACGCGCAGGCGCAGGAAGCCGTCGCGCTCTTCGAGCAGCTCCCACTCGTGCGCTTCGAGGTAGTCGCCGACCGGGTGGCCGCGGCCCATCAGCCGGCCGGGCGGGCGGTCCGCAAACACGCGGCGCAGGCCTTCGGGGAACTCGGGCAGCTTCGGCTCGCGGGACTTCGCGGTCATGGGCCGCGCACCGTAGCGTCGTCGCCGCACGCGGCAGCGGCCGCCATGGCGAAGCGAGGCGCCCGCGAATCCCCGCCGCGGCCCGCGGCGCGCGCTCCCGGAGTAGAGTCGCCCCATGGCCGACCTTCTCGACGTCATGCGCACCACCTTCGCGGCGCGCGAGTTCACCGACGCGCCGGTTCCCGACGACGCGCTCGCGCGCATCCTCGACGACGCGCGCTTCGCTCCCAGCGGCGGCAACCGCCAGGGCTGGCGCGTGATCGTCGTGCGAGAGCCGGCGACGAAGCGCGCGCTGGCCGAGCTCGCGACGCCGACGATGCGGCGCTACGTGGCGCAGGTCGCGGCGGGCGAGAGCCCGTGGAACACGGTTGTGCCCACCAAGCTCACCCCCGCGCAGATCGACGCGACGCCCGTGCCGGCGCGCCTGCTCGACGCCTTCGCGAAGGCGCCGGTGCTGCTCGTGGTGTGCGTCGACGTCGCGGTGCTCGCCTCCTTCGACTCGCAGCTCGCGCGCGTCGGCGTGATCAGCGGGGCCTCCGTCTACCCGTTCGTCTGGAACCTGCTGCTCGCCGCCAACGCAGAAGGCTTCGGCGGCACGCTCACCACGTTCTGTACCGGTGCCGAGCCGGAGGTGCAGAAGCTGCTCGGCGTCCCCGCGCAGTTCGCGGTGGCAGCGGTGCTGCCGATCGGCGTGCCCGCGCGGCGGCTCACGCAGCTCCGCCGCAAGCCGGTGCACGCCTTCGCGACGCGCGAGCGCTTCGACGGCGACGCGTTCGCGGCGCCACTCGACGAAGCGGCGCAGGCCGCGCTCGCGCGCGACCGCGTCGTGGACATCACCACGCGCGGGCGCAAGAGCGGCGCGCCGCGGCGCACGGAGATCTGGTTCTGGCGCGTGGGCGGGCGCCTCTATCTGACGGGGGCGCCGGGACGCGACCGGCAGTGGTTCCGCAACCTCCAGGCGGAGCCGCGCTTCACCCTGCACCTGAAGGAGTCGCTCGCCCGCGACCTGCCCGCATTCGCTCGCCCGATCGCCAGCCCCGGCGAACGCCGCCGCGTGCTCGCGCGCATCCTCGACCAGATCGACGGCAGCGCGCCGGACGCGTGGGTGCCGAGCGTCCCGCCGGATGGACGCGCAGCCCTGCGCGCCAACCTCGCGCGGATCGCGGCGAATCGCGCCGGGGAGCTTCCGCGCTGGGAGGCCGAGAGCCCGCTCGTCGAGATCCGCCTGTAGGGTTCCCGGCGGCCGAAGGCGCTCGCGCTCGCCGCGGGCGACGAGGCGGAAGCGTTGCCGCCCGAATCCCCGCGCCTCGGCTCCGCGCACCCTCGCCCATGTCGCTCTCGGCTTCTGCCGCGTCCGTGCTACGCGCGCTGCGTTCGGGCCACTCAAGCCCGTGAGCCCAACGGCACCGGAGGCCCGATGCTGAACCCGAGCGACGTCGCCCATCTGCTCCGGCGCGCGGGCTACGGCGCATCGGACGCCGACGTCGCGTTCCTCGCCGGGGAGCACGACTCGCTCGCGAGCCTGGTGGACGCGCTGCTGAACGACGCGCGGCTTGCTGCGCCGCCCGTCTACGCGACGCAGCCGCCGGCGATGTCGCCGCCCAACTGCGCGAGCGTCGAGCCCTTCTTCGAGACGCAGGCGCTCGGGCGCTGGGTGCTCGACCGCATGGCGGAGTCGCGCTTTGTGATCTCGCACGTCGCGCTCGCGGGCCTGAAGAAGAAGAAGCGCAAGAAGCTGGAGAAGCGGCGCGCCAAGGAGATCGCCGCAAATCTCCACGTGCCGCATCCGCTGCGCGAGAAGATGACGCTGTTCTGGCACGGGCTGCTCGTCTCGTCGCTCGACAAGGATCTCGTCTACTGCCACCACAGCACGCTGCGCCGCCAGAACCTCACGTTCCGTGAAAAAGCGCTCGGCGACTTCGGCGATTTGCTCTCCGCCGCCAGCATCGACCCCGCGATGCTCTACTACCTCGACAACTGGATCAGCACGAAGGACCGCCCGAACGAGAACTATGCGCGCGAGCTGCTCGAGCTGTTCAGCCTGGGCGTCGGCAACTATGCGCACGCGGAGGTGGTGGCGACGGCGCGCGCGGGCACCGGCTACACGATCCTGCCCACCACGGGCGTTGACCCGCTCTTCTACGCCCCCCTCCACGACTACGGCGACAAGACGTTCTTCGGGCAGACGGGCAACTGGGATTTGGTGGGAAACGCGGGCGGCCCCGCGCCGCGCGATCTCGTGGAGCACCTCGTCACGGCGAGCGGGCGGGGCGCAGTGGCGGCGCGCACGCTGGCGCGCGTGCTGTGGCAGCACTTCGCGCACTTCGCGCCCAGCGACGCGCACGTCGAAGACGTAGCCAACGCAGCCCTCGCCAGCGGGCGCGTGAACGTGAAGCACGCCCTGCGCGCGCTCTTCCTCCACCCCGAGTTCTGGAGCAGCACCGCGCGCAGCGGGAAGGTGCGGAATCCCGTGGAGTTCGTGGTCGGCCTGTTGCGAGCGCTGAACCTCGAGGCGCCCTACGACGCCGCGCAGCGACTCGACGTGGTGCAGTACCTGATGGACGACATGGGCATCCGGCTCTTCCATCAGCCCAACGTGTTCGGCTGGTGGCGGCGTCCGGAGACGCGCTGGATCGGCGTGCCGGCGTTCCAGGCGAAGCAGCTCGCGGCGGGTTACGCGGCACTGGTCGCGGCGCAAAACGCGGCGCATCCGCTGCGAAGCTGGGTGCGCGGCACGCCGGAGGCGGCCATGGACGCGCTGTTCGCTGCGCTCGGCGCGCCGCAGCAGCCGGGCTCGGCGCTGCGCGCGCGCGGCGCCCAGCTGGTGCGCGACCTGCGCGCGGCGGGCGCCGACGAGGTCACGCTCGCGGTGCGCGCCTTCCAGTTCGCGGCGATGTCGCCGCCCGCGCAGCTCGCATGAGCGGGGGGCGGAAGCTCTGGAGCGGCAGTGACGAGCCGCGCGGCGGCACGCGCCGTCTACTCGGGAGGCCCGCATGCCGGTGCGTCTGAACCTCGGTGGCGAGCTCTCGCGGCGCCGCTTCCTCCAGGCGATCGCGGCGAGTGGCGCCGCGGGCGCGGCCGCCAGCCTGCTGCCCGAACAGCTCCTCGCGCTCTCGCGTCCGCTGGCGAGCGGCGAGCCGATCCTCGTCTCGCTCTTCCTGGGCGGCGGGCTCGACATGGCGCACCTGCTCGTGCCCACGGGCGCGAACGATTACGGCCATTACGCGGATCGGCGCGGGGCGCTCGCGGTCGACCTCGCGCACGCGCTGCCGCTGGTCGCCGACGCGGGCGTGATCGACGTGATGCCGCGCCTGCACGCGCGGGCGCTGGCGGGCGAGGTCGCGTTCGTGCGCGGCGTCGACCTGCTCGGCGCATCGGGCTTCGACCCGCTCAGCCACTTCGACAAGACCGACTACGTGATGTCCGGCCGCAGCGCGCCGGGCGGGCCGTCGGGCATCTGGGCGCGCTGGGCGGACGAGCAGCCAGACAACCCGCTGCTCTTGTCCACCGTCGCGTTCGGCCTGCCGCGCATGTTCGCGGGCGGCGCGAAAGCGCAGGCGACCAGTCTACCCGCGAGCCTCGACTACGCGCTCGGCGCCGGCAGCGGCGGCGACGAGCGGCTGCTCGCCGCGGCGCTCGAAGACGTCGCGGGCCACTACTCGGCGAGCTCCACGGCCCTCGACGCGCGCCTCGCGCACAGCGCGAAACAGGCGATCGAGATCGCCCGCGACCTCGTGGGCGTCTACCCCGCCGCGCAACCGGGCGAGAGCGCGCTCGCGCGCAACCTGCGCGTGATCGCCTCGCTCGTGAACGCGAACCTCACCGGCACGCGCGTCTACGCGACGGTCCAGGGCGGCTACGACACGCACGAGAACCAGCGTTACGACCTCGAGCAGAAGCTGCTGCCGGATCTCGACGCCTCGCTCGACGCGTTCTTCGCAGCGCTCGACGATCCGGATTCGGTCGTGGTCCTGGCGTGGACCGAGTTCGGGCGGCGCGCGGCGGCGAACACCTCGGGAACCGACCACGGCGCGGCGAACGACGTGCTTCTGATCGGGCGGCGCGTCGCTGGCGGCGTCTATGGAGCGCAGCCTTCCTTCGCGCCGGCGCAGCTCGACGCGAACGGGAACCTGCGCGGCGCAATCGCCTTCGAGTCCGTGTACGCGGAGCTGATCGACCGCTGGCTCGGCGGCGACTCGCGGAGCGTCCTCGGCGCCTCCCATCCCTACGTGCAGTTTCTGCGCTGAATCGCGTTCAATCCGAGCGCTGAGCGCCGGGGATCCGGATCGCCGGGGTCGCGCCCGCAGCGACGGTCGGGCGGGCTTGCGCTGCGTTTCGCGCGACGAGGTCGCTCACGCGAGCACTCGCTTTCTCAGGCGCGTCGCGCAGCGCCGCGCGCGCAAGGGCTGTTGCGGCCGCGCGCGCCGAGACTGCGAGTCACCGCGCGAGGTCCTTTTTTTGTGTTTTTCGAGGGAAGGCGGGCGTAGGGTGCGCGCCACATCGGGCGGACCGCTCGGATCGAGCGCCGCCCGATCCCCATACCAGCTCGAAGAGCTCGAAGGAGAGGGCATGCGTTCTGGCAGGGCACGTTGGCTGTTCGGATTCGTCGCGAGCGCGCTGCTCGCGCCGGCGGCGCAGGCGGACGTCTACATCGTCCAGCTGGCCGAGGCGCCGGCGGCGGGATACGAGGGAGGCGTCGCGGGCCTGTCGGCGACGAAGCCCACCGCAGGCAGCAAGCTCGACCCGAACGCGGCCGCGGTGAAGCAGTACGTCGCCTACTTGCTCGGGCGCCAGAACACGGCGCTCGCGAGCGCCGGGGGCGGCAAGCGCCTGCACAGCTACGCGTACGCCTTCAACGGCTTCGCGGCAGAGCTGAGCCCCGCCGCGGCGCAGAAGCTGCGTGGCGCACCGGGCGTGCTCGCGGTGGTGAAGGACGAGAAGCGTCAGCTCGACACCGCGACGACGCCGGACTTCCTCGGTCTGCGCACCGGTCTGTGGAGTCAGCTCGGTGGAAAGGAAGGCGCGGGCGAGGGCGTGGTCGTCGGCATCGTCGACTCCGGCATCTGGCCGGAGAACGCGAGCTTCACCGATCGCAACAACAAGGGGCGCCGCGTCTACGCACAGCTCCCCGACTCGAGCTTCCACGGGCGCTGCCAGCCGGGCGAGCAGTGGAACGCCTCGCACTGCAATCGCAAGCTCGTGGGCGCGCGGTACTACAACGCGGGCTTCGGCGGGCCCGAGGGCATCCGACAGCAGCTCCCCTACGAGATCCTCTCGGCGCGCGACGTGGACGGCCACGGCAGCCACACGGCGAGCACCGCCGCAGGCAACGCCGACGTCGAGGCGAAGGCGCCGAACGGCGACCTGCTCGGCGTGATCAGCGGGATGGCGCCGCGCGCGCGCATCGCGGTCTACAAGGTGTGCTGGGGCATCGCGCCGGACGGCGGCTGCTTCTCGTCCGACAGCGTCGCCGCCATCGACCAGGCGGTCGCGGACGGCGTCGACGTGATCAACTTCTCGATCAGCGGATCGCGCACGAGCTTCCTCGATCCGGTCGAGGTCGCGTTCCTGTTCGCCGCGGACGCAGGCGTGTTCGTCGCCACCTCGGCGGGCAACAACGGCCCCGGCGCCTCGACGGTCGCACACCCGAGCCCCTGGGTGACGACGGTCGCCGCCGGCACCCACGACCGCGAGTACAAAGGCACGGCGACGCTGGGCGACGGGAACACCTACTCGGGCGCGACGCTCGGCAAGGGTGTGGGCCCGCTGCCGCTCGTGCTCTCGACGGCGGCCGGCCTCCCCGGAGCGAACGCGAACGACGTGCGCCTGTGTTACATCGGTACGCTCGATCCGGCCGCGGTCTCGGGGAAGATCGTCGTGTGCGACCGCGGGGTGATCGCGCGCGTCGACAAGAGCACCGCCGTCTTCATGGCCGGCGGCGCCGGCATGATCCTCGCGAACACCTCGCCGAACACGATCAACGCCGACATCCACGCGGTGCCCTCGCTGCACGTCGACCACGTGGCGGGCGCGGCGATCAAGGCGTACGCGGCGACGGCGGGCGCGACGGGCTCGATCTCCGCGGGCTCCGCGGTGCTCGGCGCGCAGGCGCCCTTCGTCGCGTCGTTCTCGTCGCGCGGCCCGCTGCTCGCGTCGAGCGACCTGCTGAAGCCCGACATCATGGGCCCCGGCGTCGACGTCCTCGCCGCCTACTCGCCGTTCAACTTCGGCAAGTACAACTTCCTGTCGGGCACCTCGATGTCGAGCCCGCACCTCGCGGGCATCGGCGCGCTGATGAAGCAGCGGCATCCCACTTGGTCGCCGATGGCGATCAAGTCGGCGCTGATGACGACCGCGTCGACCACGCAGAACACGGGCGGGGCGATCCCCGGCGGCGCGTTCGACTACGGCGCGGGCCAGGTGAACGCGACGGCCGCGGCCGATCCGGGCCTCGTGTACGACTCGAGCTTCTTCGACTGGATCGGCTTCCTGTGCGGTACCGGGCAGTTCGCGAATCCGATCTGCCAGGCCGTCGGCGTCGACCCGAGCGACTTCAACTCGCCGTCGATCGCGGTGGGCGAGCTCGCCGGCGTGCAGAGCGTGACGCGCAGCGTGACGAACGTGGGGCCCGCCGGGACCTACACCGCGAGCGTGACGCCGCCGGCCGGCGTGGACGTGAGCGTGAGCCCGCCGGCGCTGACGCTCGGCGCAGGCGATGTGGGCACGTACACCGTCACGTTCACGACGAACGCCACCGCCACGCTCGGCGACTTCACCGAGGGCTCGCTCGCGTGGAGCGACGGCGCACGCAGCGTGCGCAGCCCGCTGTTGGTGCGCCCGCTGCCGCTCGCGGCTCCCGCGGAGGTGCAATCTACTGGCGGCGCCGTGAGCATCCCGATCACGTTCGGCTACGACGGCGCATTCGGCGCGAGCGCGAACGGTCTCGTGGCGGCGCTCGAAGAACCGGGGAACGTGGTCGACGACCCGGCCAACGACATCAACACGGCGCTCACCACCGGCGTCGGCATCACGATCCACTTGGTGACGGTGCCGGTGGGCACGACCCACGCGCGCTTCTCGCTGTTCGACGCGTTCACCGACGGGAACGACGACCTCGACCTGTACGTGTTCGACTCGAACGGCAACCCGGTCGGCTCGAGCGGCACGGGAACGTCGGAGGAAGAGGTGAATCTCCCAAACCCGGCGGCGGACGACTACTTCGTGGTCGTGCACGGCTGGCAGACCGACGGCGCCGACTCCAACTACACGCTGTTCTCGTACCTCGTGGACGCCACCGACGCGGGCAACATGACGATCGTCGCGCCGGGGGCGGCGGTGCGGGGTGTTTCGGCGAACGTCGACGTTTCGTTCTCGGGCCTCGTGGCCGGAAGGAAGTACCTCGGCGCCGTCGCCTACGACGACGGCACGAACCCGATCGGCTCGACGCTGGTGCGCGTCGACCCGTAGCACCGCCTCTTCGCGCGGGGGGCCTCCGCGCGGAGCGGACGGCGCATGCTCCGGTGCCGGGGCATGCGCCGTCCTCGTCTCGAGCCCCCATTCATTGACGTTTGAACACGCGCAAATCGGAGGCGCGCGAGATACCTTGCGGGCCTCGCCGAGGAGAATCGCGTGGCCGATTTGGAAACCTTCCGCGCCGAGGCCCGTGCCTGGCTGGAAGCCAACTGTCCGGCGGAGATGCGCAGGCCGCTCCAGCCCGGCGACTCGCTCGTCTGGGGCGGTCGCCGCGAAAAGTTCGCCGCGCCGGGCTCGAAGCTCTGGCTCGAGCGCATGGTCGCGAAGGGCTGGACCGTCCCGACCTGGCCGAAGGAGTACGGCGGCGCCGGCCTCTCGAAGGCGGAGGCGCGCGCGCTCCAGCAGGAGATGCGTGCGCTCGGCTGCCGGCCCGCGCTCACCTCGTTCGGCATCACGATGCTCGCGCCGGTGGTGATGGAGTACGGCACCGAGGAGCAGAAGCTGCGCTTCCTGCCGCCCATCGCGCGCGGCGAGATCCGCTGGTGCCAGGGCTACTCGGAGCCGGGCTCGGGCTCGGATCTCGCGAGCCTGCAGTGCGCGGCGGTGCGCGACGGCGACCACTACGTCGTGAACGGCCAGAAGATCTGGACCAGCGACGCGCACCTCTCCGACTGGATCTTCTGCCTCGTGCGCACCAACAAGCAGGCCCCGAAGCACGACGGCATCAGCTTCCTGCTGATCGACATGGATCAGCCGGGCGTCAAGGCGACCCCGATCGTGCTGATCAGCGGCGCGTCGGACTTCTGTCAGACCTTCTTCGACAACGTGCGCGTGCCCGTCGCGAACCGCATCGGCGCCGAGAACGCCGGCTGGACGATCGCGAAGCGCCTGCTGCAGCACGAGCGCGAGATGCTCTCCGAGGGCGGCGGCAGTTATCAGGCGAAGAAGAAGCGCACGCTCGCGGAGTGGGCGCGCGAGCGGCTCGGCGCCGGGCCGGGCGCACTACCCGACGCCGACGTCCGCGACCGCATCGTGCGCGTCGAGATGGACCAGCTCGCGTACTCCGCCTCGCTGCGCCGCAGCATGGAGTCCGCGAAGGCGGGCCGCGGCCCGGGTCCCGAGACCTCCATGTTCAAGCTGGTGGTCTCCGAGTTGAGCAAGCGCCGCGCCGACGTGCGCGTGCGCCTCGCCGGCGTGCAGGGGCTCGGCTGGGAGGGCGAGGGCTTCGACGAGAGCGACCTCGAGGCGACGCGCATCTGGCTCGCCTCGAAGGCCGAATCCATCGCCGGCGGCACGAGCGAGATCCAGAAGAACATCATTGCAAAGCGGGTGTTGGGCCTTCCCGGCGACTGAGCGTGAGCCGGTCGGGTCAGGCCCGATTGGCTCGCGAGCGCCCCATCCGACGCGAGGCTGCGATGTCTGCTCCCCTGATTCTCTCGGAAGACCAAGAGCTGATTCGCGACACGGCGCGCGAGCTCGTGCAGGCGCGCAGTCCGTTGAAGGAGATGCGGCGGCTGCGCGACACCCGCGATCCCGACGGCTTCTCGCGCGCGCTCTGGAAGGAGGCCGTCGAGCTGGGCTGGGCGGGCATTCCGTTCGGCGAGGAGGTGGGCGGCGCGGGGCTCGGCTACGCGGAGCTCGGTGTCGTGCTCGAGGAGCTTGGGCGCACGCTCGCGCCCACGCCGATCCTCAGCACGGTCGTGCTCGCCGGGAGCGCGATCCAGCTCGCCGGCAGCGCAGCGCAGCGCGAGTCGCTGCTGCGCGGCATCTGCGACGGCTCGCGGCTGTTCGCGCTCGCGCATCAGGAGACGCCGCGTTTCGCGCCCTACGTGACGCGCACGCGGGCGGAGAAGAGCGCGGGCGGCTGGCGCCTCGACGGCCGCAAGCTGTTCGTGCTCGACGGGCACGTGGCCGACACGCTGATCGTGGTCGCGCGCACGGCGGGCGCCGACCGCGATCGCGACGGCCTCGGGCTCTTCCTCGTACCGGCGACCCAGCGCGGCGTCGCGCTCGTGCGCACCACCTTGATCGACGGCCGGAATGCCGCAAACGTGGAGCTGGCGGGCGTGGAGCTCGGCGCCGACGCCGCGCTCGGCGTGCCGGGTGCCGCAGCCGACGCGCTCGACGCCGTTTTCGACCGCGGTGCCGCCGCGCTCGCGGCCGAGATGATGGGCGGCATCCAGGAGGCTTTCGATCGCACGCTCGCGTACCTCAAGGCGCGCGATCAGTTCGGCGTGAAGATCGGCAGCTTTCAGGCGCTGAAGCACCGCGCCGCCGATTGGTTCTGCGAGGTGGAGTTGACGCGCGCGATCGTGCTCGAGGCGCTGCGCGCCATCGACGCGGGCAGCAAGGACGCCGCGAAGCTCGTCTCCGCCGCGAAGGCGCGCGCCAGCGACGCGTTCGTGCTCTCGGGCGAAGAGGGCGTGCAGATGCACGGCGGCATCGGGATGACCGACGAGGAGGACATCGGCCTCTTCCTCAAGCGCGCGCGCGCCGCCGAGCAAACGCTCGGCGACGCCGGCTACCACCGCGACCGCTTCGCGCGGTTGAGCGGCTACTGATGCACCGCAGGGGAAGTAGTTGGACGGGCGGCCACCGCTCGCCTCACTTCGCAAGCGTCTCGCCGCTCGTCCAACCACGTCCCTGTTCACCCGCAGCCCCCGACCCCACCGCGCCTTCTCGGTGCGCGTGACGCGCCGCGCGCTCGTGAAGTCGGCGGCCGCCGCCGCCACGCTCGCGGCGTTGCCAGCGAGGGGCCGAGCGATGCCTTCGCCGTGGGACACGATCGTGGTCGGCGCGGGGGTGTTCGGCAGCTGGACCGCGTGGCACCTCCAGCAGCGCGGGCAGCGCGTGCTGCTCGTGGACGCCTACGGCGCCGCCCACGCGCGCGCCTCGAGCGGCGGCGAGTCGCGCATGACGCGCGCCAGCTACGGGCCGGATGCGATCTACACGCGCATGGCCCACGACTCGCTCGCGCAATGGAAGTGGCTCTCGGAGCGCGCGGGGTTGCCCGTCTTCCACGAGCTCGGCGTGCTGTTCTTCTTCGGTCGCCGCGAGCCCTACGTGGACGACACCCTGGCCGCGCACGCCAAGCTGTCGCTGCCGACGCAGGTGCTGGAGCGCACCGAGCTCACGCGCCGCTGGCCGCAGGCGCGCTGGGACGACGTGGCGCTGGGGATCTTCGAGCCGGAGTTCGGCGCGCTGATGGCGCGGCGCGCGGTGCAGACGCTCGTGCGGGAGCTGGAACGTGCGGGCGCAGCGCATCTGATCGGCGCGGTGAAGCCGCCCGCCGCCAGCGGCGGCGCGCTCGACGCGCTCGAGCTCGCGGGGGGCGGCGAGCGCTTGCGCGCGCAGCGCTTCGTCTTCGCCTGCGGCCCCTGGCTCTCGAAGCTGTTCCCCTCCGAGCTCGGCGGCCGCATCTTCCCCACGCGCCAGGAGGTCTTCTTCTTCGCCCCGCCTTCGGGCGACGGCCGCTTCGCGCCGCCGCACCTCCCCGGCTGGGCCGACTTCAACGCCGGCGACATCTACTACGGCTTCCCCGATCTCGAGGCGCGCGGCTTCAAGATCGCCCACGACCGGCACGGAGCGCCGATCGACCCGGACGCCGGCGACCGCATCGCCAGCGCCGAGGGCCTCGCCGATGTGCGCGGATACCTGGCGCGCCGCTTCCCGGCGCTGGTCGAAGCGCCCGTGGTCGAGTCGCGCGTGTGCCAGTACGAGAACAGCGCGAACGGCGATCTCCTGATCGATCGCCATCCGACGCTCCAGAACGTCTGGCTGATCGGTGCCGGCTCGGGCCACGGCTTCAAGCACGGCCCCGAGGTCGGGCGCATGGCCGCCGATCTCGTGCTGTCCGATTCCGCGGCCACGGAGCCGCGCTTCTCCCTCGCCACGAAGACGAAGCAGCAACACCGGAGCGTGCACTGATGCCCGTCCTCAGCGAAGTCGAACGCGACGCCTTCCTACGCGAGCCCGGGTTGCTCATGCGCTTCGCCACCGTGAAGCCTGACGGGGCGCCTTATGCCACGGCGATCTGGTACGCGTACGAGGAAGGCGCGCTCTGGTTCACGCCGCGCAAGGAGTCGGCGTGGCGCCAGCACCTGATGCGCGACCCGCGCATCGCGATCGTCATCGACGAGCAGGCGCTGCCGTATCGCAAGGTGGTCGTCGAAGGCCGCGCACAGCTCGCCTTCGACCTCGGCCGCGACGCCGAGTGGCGCGATCGCTACCGGCGCATCGCCGTACGCTACGTGCCGCCCGACGGTGCCGACCACTACATCCGCGAGACCATCGACCAGACGCGCGCGCTGTTTGCGCTTCCGCTCGCGAGCGCGCGTGTGCGCACCTGGCGCATGCCCGTTGGCGACGAGGACTACGCGGGCATCTGGGCGCCGCGCTACTACGCCGCGGGGACGAAGCTCGCCGGGCGCTGAGCCGCGCCTCTCATCGCGTGAGCAGACGGGGTCAGACCCGATCGGCTCACGCAGCGTGCCGGTCAGCGCTCCTTGGCGACCCTGCCGATCGCGCTGGACACGATCGTCCCGGTGTCGACCCACTCGCGGGCCGCGGTGCGCAGCCCGCCGGCGCCGGCGAGCGCGCGGATCACGGCGGCGGCCTCGGGCTCGTCGGCGGCGAAGCGGATGCGCAGCGCGTCGAGCTCGATCGCGCAGTCGGAGACGCCGGGCGCGGCCAGCAGCGCTTCGAACGCGCGGCCGAGTTGCCGCTTGTCTGCGAGCTCGAGCGTGTGAACGAGCATGAGCGGGCTCCTCGCATGGGGTCGAGTGCGCGCCCAGAATCGGCGGGAACGCGAGCGCCGTCCGTGCGCGCGGTCACGCTGGGAACGGATCGCGATAGCATCCGCGCACAAACCAGGAGACGCCGCGATGGCGATGAACGTCCAGCCGATTCCCAACGTCAGCGACCGCATCAACCAGATCCGCATGCTCACGGCCCAGATCATCAACAAGGAGATCCTCCCCCACGAGAACGAGCTGTGGGCGGCCCGCAGCCAGGGCGCTTCGGACGCCCAGCGCAAGCGCGCCCACGAGCTGCGCGAGGGAGTGAAGGCGAAGGTGAAGCAGGCGGGACTGTGGGCCCCGCACCTGCCGGAGCAGTACGGCGGCTGCGGTCTCGGCTTCCTCGAGCACGCCTACATGAACGAGGTGCTGGCCTACTGCGTGGGCGCCGCCGCTCTGTTCGGCGTCGTGGCCCCCAACTCGGGCAACCAGAAGATCCTCGCCCAGTACGGCACGAAGCAGCAGATCGACAAGTGGCTCATCCCGCTCACGGAGGGAAAGCTCGAGTCGGGCTTCTCGATGACGGAGCCGGATCAGCCGGGCTCGGACCCGCGCTCGCTGAAGACCACGGCGCGGCGCGAGGGCGACGAGTGGGTGATCAACGGCCACAAGTGGTTCACGTCGAACGGCAAGCGCGCGGACTTCTTCATCGTGATGTGCCGCACCGAGGACCCGACCGGCCCCGCAGACCGCAACGGCAAGATGACGCAGATCATCGTGCCCGCGAAGACGCCGGGCGTGAACATCATCCGCAGCGTGCCCGTGTGGGGCCACGACGGCGACCACTGCGAGATCATCTACGAGAACGTGCGCGTGCCGGTGGAGAACCAGCTCGGCAAGACGGGCTCGGGCCACGCCGCGGCGCAGGACCGGCTCGGCGCCGGCCGCGTCTACCACTGCATGAACTCGGTCGGCCAGATGTGGCGTGCCTTCGACCTGATGGTGCAGCGCGCGGCGACGCGCGAAGTGCACGGCGGCGTGCTCGCGACGAAGCAGTTCATCCAGGGATTCATCGCGGATTCGTACATCGACCTGCAAGCGGCGAGGCTCATGACGATCCACTGCGCCGAGCGCATGGACGTCGGCCTCGACGCGCGCACGGAGATCTCGGCGATCAAGATCTTCGTGCCGGAGGCGTACACGCGCGTGGTGGACCGCGCGATCCAGGTCTGGGGCGCCGCAGGCGTTTCGGGCGATTTGCCGCTGGCGGGGATGTATCAGGGGGCGCGCACGCTGCGCATCGCGGATGGGCCCGACGAAGTGCACAAGATCCTGATCGCGAAGAACGTGCTGAAGCGGTACGCGGACGGGGAGGGGTGGGACTTCGGCAACTGAACCGACTCGGGAGCGCGG
The DNA here is from genome assembly GCA_964460485.1 of uncultured Spirochaetales bacterium. GTDB lineage: Bacteria > Myxococcota_A > UBA9160 > UBA9160 > UBA6930 > VGRF01. The sequence continues at coordinate 11,391 of CAYWRY010000042.1, read as the reverse complement.
GCGCGGCCGGGCGGTGGCGCGTCGTGGCTGCGCGGGCCATTGATGGCTAGGTCGTGGCGCGCCGTGGCCCCGGGGCCGCCGTCGGCTGCGGCGGCGGCCGGCCTGCGGCGGCCATCTGTTCCTCCTGGGCCGGCCGCCGCACTCCGCCGACGGTGGGCGCGCGCGGTGGAACCCGATCTTCGCGATCCGTCTCTCTGGGAAAAGTGAAGCCGGCGGGCCTTCGAGGCCCGCCGGCTTCACTGGCGGACGGGCCGGCTCCGGAGCCGAGGCCGTCAGCCGGCCGCGGATTCGGCGGACTCGGCTTGCCTTCGCGCGCGCTCGGCGGCGCGTGGGTGCACGCGTTGCCAGAGGCGCTGGGCGTCGGTGCCGAGGTCGTGGCCCAAGATGTCGGCGAGCAGCGCGCGGTAGTCGGCGCCGTCCTTGACCTCGCGCTTCGTCATTACGCCGTCCGCGAGGTCGAAGAACGTGGCGTCGCGCAGTGCGCGGAAGCCGGCCTCCGTGCGGCGGCTCGCGAAGGCGTACTGCACGAACGGTGACGCGTCCTGCGTCTGCAGCGCCGTGCACATGCCCTGGTACCAGGAGAGATCGCGCGGCTCCTCGGTGAAGTCGAAGCTGCGCGCGAGGCCGTGGGCGTGGTTGTGGAAGCGCCACCAGCCATCCGCCTGGCGCTCGAGACGGAACTCGAGCGGACCCTCGTTCCAGCACCGCTCCTCGAGCGGGAAGGGGTCGAGGGGGCCGTCCATCAGGCCGACGTCCACCACCCAGCGGCGGTCCAGGTCGACGAAGCCGACGAGGTGATTGCCGAGCGCGCCCTCGCCGAGCAGGTCGCGCGCGACGGCGCCGCCGATGCGCGTAACGGGGAAGCCCAGCTCGCGCAGCGCGGCGGTGAGCAGCCCGTTCATCTCGTAGCACCAACCGCCGCGGAGCCGGCGCACGAGCTTGTCCACGAACGCGGATTCGTCGAGCAGGTTCTCGCGGCCGAGCTGGAGCTCGAGCGTCTCGTAGGGAATCGCGGTGATGTGCGCGCGATGGATCGCGGCGACCGTCTCGATGTCTTGGCGCAGCGGGCCGCGCAGGCCGATGCGGGCGAAGTAGTCGTCGAGCCAGGAGGCCGTCACAGGCAGGCGTAGGTGGCTTCGAGCAGGGTGAGCGAGCGCGGGTCGCCCATCAGGTTCGCGTACATCTGGTTCATGGCGTAGCCGATGCCGAGCTTCGCGTCGGGATCGGCGGCGCCGAAGGAGCCGCCCCAGCCGGCGTGGGCGAAGGTGTTGTCGTTGGGGCCGTAGATGCCGAAGGCGTTCAGCATCCAGCCCGCCGCCCAGCGCGTGGGCACCTGCAGCACGAGGTCCGTCGAATGGATGCGCTCGCGCGTCGCCTCGGCGAGCGTCGCGCGCGAGAGGTAGCGGCGGCCGTCCTGCTCGCCGCCGCGCGCCAGCATTCCGTAGATGCGCGCGAGGCCGGCTGCGCTCGCCTGGCCGTTCGCGGCCGGAATTTCCGCCGCGCGCCACCAGCGCTGGTTCGGCACCTCGGGTTCGAGGGCGGGATTCATCAGCGCCGCGCGCGCCGCCGGGTGCGTGGGCGGCGGCATGTTGGGCCCTTCGGGTGGAGCGACCGTGTCGGCGACACGGCCGTCCTCGGATTCAGGCAGCCCGATCCACGCGTCGGCCCCGAGCGGACGTGCGACCTCCTCCGCGAGGAATGCGCCCAGCGTCTCGCCGGTCGCGCGGCGCACCAGTTCGCCGGCGAGGAAGCCGTGGGTGATCGCGTGGTAGCCGCTCTGCCCCGGCTGGAAGAACGGCTCCTGCGCGGCGAGCAGGCCCGCGATCTTCGCGTGATCGGCGTAGTCGCGCAGCGCGAGCGTCTCGCGCAGCCCCGAGAGGCCGCCCTGATGACTGAGCAGCTCGCCCACCGTGAGCTTCTGCTTGCCGGCGGCCGCGAACTCGGGCCACACGCTCGCAACGGTCTGCTCGTACGAGAGCTTTCCGCGCTCGACCAGCAGAGCGACGCACAGCGCGGCGAGGCCTTTCGTCGTCGAGTACACGTTGACCAGCGTGTCGCGCTCCCACGGCCGGGTGCGCGCGCGATCCTGGTAGCCGCCCCACAGGTCGACGACGCGCTCTCCGTCGCGCACGACGCAGTAGGACGCCCCGACCTCGCGGCCCGCGGCGAAGTTCTCGGCGAACGCCGCTCGCACGCGCTCGAAGCCCGGCGCGACGAAGCCAAAGGTCTTGGTGGCGGGCATGGTCGCTCCTTCGTTCGCGGCGGGTCCGAGTGTAGGCTCGGATCTGCTGGGAGGAGCGGAGCATGCGACAGCTCGCAGCGGCGGCGCTGGCGATCGGATTGGCGGCGGGGGCCCACGCGGCGCCCGTGCGTCCCCCCGCGACCACACCCACCCCGAGCGAGATCGCGAGCCTCGAGCGCGCGCGAGACGCGAAGCCGAATCGCGCGGATCGCCGCAACGCCCTCGCGCTGGCCTACTACCGCTGGGCGCGCGCCGCCTTCGATCGCGGACACCCGAAGGTCTACGAGGAGTACCTGGAGCGCGCGATAAAGGAGTGGGTCGCCGCGCTGAGGCTCGACCCCGAGAATCCGGACCCCCACATCTACATGGGCATCGTGTCGGCCTATCAGGGACGCATCGACGACGCGCTCGACAGCTTCTACAACGCGCGCGCCCTCGATCCCGGCGCCGGCTACGCCTACACGAACATCGCCGAGACGCTGATCTACGCCGGGCGGAACGCGCGCGAGGTGGAGACCTGGCTCTCGCGCGGCGAGCGCATGGGCGCCAACCCGGCGATCGTCGAGCTGAACTTCTGCCTGCTGCGCTGGCGCGACGGCGACCTCCAGGCCGCGAACCGCCGCTTCAACACCGCGATGCGCATGGACCCGAGCGTCGTGCGGGTGTGGAACGAGGCGCCGGTCTCGCAGCCGATCCGCACCTTCGGCGATCTCACGACTTATTGTTGCGGCAGCCCCGCCTGCGGTCCCTATCTCGAGAAGGCTTGCCGCGCATCCGAGCTCGAGGTGGCGAAGCGCGACCTGCCCGAGGAGACGGCGCTGCGCGAGCTGCGCATCGAGATGGAGCGCCGCCGCGAGCTCCAGCGCATCTACGATCAACGCAAGGACCTGGAGATCCGCGTCCAGAAGCCCGCTGCGGGGCCGCCGGCCGACGCGCAGTCCCCCACACCGAGCCCCGCGCAGCAGCCGGCGCCAGCGGGCGCCTCTGCGCCTGGGGCCGCGCAGCCGAGCGCGAAGTCCGAAGAGGATCCCGAATGAGAGCCGCCGTCTACAGCGAGAACGGGCCGCCGAGCGTCTTCCGCTACGAGGAGGTTCCCGACCCCACCTGCCTGCCCAAGGGCGTGGTGATTCGCGTCGAGGCGATCAGCGTCGAGGGCGGAGACCTGCTGCATCGCGCGGGCGCGCCGCCTGCGAGCCGCCAGCACGTGGTGGGCTATCAGGCCGCCGGCGAGATCGTCGAGGTCGGGGGGGAGGTCGCCCATCTCCGGGTCGGCCAGAAGGTGGTCACGGTCGACGCTGCCGGCTCCCACGCGGAGCTGCGCGCCGTCGCCGCCCGCAACTGCTGGGTCGTGCCGCCCGGCGCGGACCTGCGCGCGATCGCCTGCGTGCCCATCCCTTTCGGCACCGCCGACGACTGCCTGTTCGAGTTCTGCCGGCTAAAGGCGGGCGAGACGGTGCTCGTCCAGGGGGGCGGGGGCGGCGTGGGCCTCGCTGCGATCCAGCTCGCCAAGCGCGCCGGCGCCACCGTGCTCGCCACCGCATCGAGCGCCGCGAAGCTCGAGCGCCTGCGCGCGTTCGGAGTCGACCACGGCATCAACTACCGCGACGACGACCTGGTGCGCGAGGTGAAGCGCATCACCCAGGGTCGCGGCGCCGACGTGATCGTCGACCCGATCGGCGGCACGACGCTCCAGCAGAGCATCGCCGCGCTCGCCTACCGCGGCCGCATCGCCTGGGTCGGCCGCGCCGGGCGCGAGCAGGTGAAGCACGACCTCTCGACCTTGATGCAGGGCAACCAGAGCTTGGTCGGGGTTTTTCTCGGCGCCGAGCTCGCGACCGACCGCGTGCACGACACGATCCAGCGCCACGTCGACGACGTCGCCGCCGGCAAGCTCGCGGTGGCCATCGACCGCGCCTTCGCCCTGCGCGACGCCGCCGCCGCGCACGCGTTCATCGAGAGTCGGCGTGCGTTCGGGCGGGTGCTGCTGATTCCCTAAGCGCTGGTCTTCGACGGCGCGGGCACGCGCCGCAGATGCCCGGGGACCTCGCGCTTCACGCGCGTCAGGATGAGAAGCTGCGCGCGCAGGATGTCCGCCGTCCAGCCGTAGATGCTGTCGTCCGGTCGCGCGCCCGCGGCGCTTCTTGCACATCGAGGCGCGGCGGCCCCACAGGAGCAGGTGCGGCTTGCCCTCTTCGCGCGTGATGCGCAGCTCGTTGCTCACGCTCGCGCACTCGTCGGTGTTCTCGCCGCAGATCGCGATCACCGCGTCCGCCGCGGCGATGCGCTCGCGGATGCGCTCTTCGCCGCCGCCGTTCGCCTCGGGCTCCGAGCAGGCTGCCACCGCGAACACGGCGGAACCGCGCGCCTCGGCGACCAGCCGGTTCCGGAGGTCGCCGTCGTGCGCGCGGTCGTAGCTCACGAACACGCGAGAGACGCCGCTGGGCACGCGCTCAATCCTCCGAAGCATCGCCGAACGGCGCGGGCGCGGCCCCGTAGTCGGCGAGGTCGTTCGCGCTTGCGACGTCGTTCCCGCGGTCCGCCTTCTTGTCGCGCTTGTGCTCGCGCTGCCGCTTCTGCATCGACATGCGGGTCGAGTGAGCCAATGGAAGCTCCGCAATGGGAGGAACGGACGCGGGCAGGCGCGCGCCTGCCCACGCGAGAGCCGCGCCTAGCGACGCTCGCGGAAGCCGCCGCCACTTCCGCCGAAGCCGCGGTTGCCACCGCCGCCGCCTTCGCGCCGGTCCTGCGCCTCGTTCACGCGCAGCGCGCGGCCGCCGAGCTGGCTGCCGTCGAGCGCCTTGATCGCGTCGGCCGCGGCAGACGCCTCGCTCATCTCGACGAACGCGAAGCCGCGCGGCCTGCCGGTCTCGCGGTCGGTGATGACCGCCACCGACTCGACCGAGCCGTGCCGGGCGAACAGCGCGCGCAGCTCGTCTTCGGTGGAGGTGAAGGGGAGGTTGCCTACGTAGATCTTCTTCATGCTGAGTCCTTGCCGCGCGCGCCGATCGTCGGCGCGCACACTTCGCTCCGGTCGCGCGGGTGGTCAGTCCAGCCGCGTGGTTTCCGTCGCTTCGATTCCCGCGGCGGAAGCCGTGGCTTCACGCTCGTCGGGCGAGAGGGAATACGACGGGAAACGGGTCGGGCGGTTGCCAAGGCCAGCAGGCCGGCGGACGCCTCTCGCGGCTTGCACCGTAGCAGGAATCGGAGATCCGGTCCGTCTCGTGGGCACGCGGGTTGCTGTTCCTTCGTGCAGGCCGCACGGGCGCGGTCAGCGAGGGTCAACCATGCGGCGATTGCGCGCACTCGACGCGGCATTTCTCTACGCGGAGACGAGCGCCGCGCCGATGCACGCCGCGGCGCTCCAGATCTTCGAGCCCGCTGCCAGCGGCGAGGATTTCTTCCAGGGGTTCCGCAAGCGCCTGCGCGAGTGTGTTCCCGCGCTGCCCTATCTCCACGAGCACCTGCACGAGACGCCGCTGGGTCTCGATCATCCGGTCTGGGTCGCGGACACGGACGTGGACCTGTCGCGACACCTGCGCCTCGACCGCCTCTCGCCCCCCGGCTCGCTGAGCCAGCTCGCGCGCCTCGCCGAACAGCTCTATCCGCCGCTGCTCGACCGCGCGCGCCCGCTCTGGGAGTACACGGTGATCGAGGGACTCGAGCGCGGCCGCGTGGCGGTGTTCAGCAAGGCGCACCACGCCTGCCTCGACGGGATGGGCGCCCAGTCGACGTTCGAGACGCTGTTCAGCCGCACGCCCGAGCTTCCGCCCGCACCGCGCGCACCCGCGCTCCACGAGCGCGAGCCCGGCCCGCTGGCGCTGCTGCGCGACGCCTTCGCGCACCTGCGCGAGCAGCCGCGGCGCTCGCTGCAGGCCCTGCCCGACCTGGCCCGCGCAGCATGGACTCTCTCCGGCCGCGCCTGGGAGCGGCGCGGCGCGCCGCCGACGCCGCACACGCGGTTCAACGTCGAAGTCGGCGAGCAGCGCCGCTTCGAGGTCGCCAGCTTCTCGCTCGCGGACGTCCGTGGGATCGCCCGCTCCGAGCGCGTCAGCGTGAACGACGTGGTGATGGCGATGTGCGGCGGCGCGCTGCGCAGCTACCTGGCGAAGCGGCGCGAGCTGCCCGCGGAGCCGCTGGTGGCCTTCGCCCCGGTGTCGCTGCGCTCGAAGGGCGACGCCAGCCCGAACAACCAGGTGTTCGGGATGCTCTCGTCGCTCGCCACCGACGTGGCGGATCCGCTGGCGCGGCTGCGCGCGGTGCACGAATCGGCGCGCGACGCGAAGGCGCTGGTCGAGCAACTGCGCGCCGTCGCGCCCGAGGACGTCGCCTTCCCCGGCGCGGCGGCGCTGATCCCCGCACTCGTGCAGCTCGCGATGGCGCTGCATCTCCCGGAACGCGCGCCGTTCTGCAACGTCGTGATCTCGAACGTGCCGGGCATCTCGCACCCGGTCTACATGCGCGGCGCGCGCATGGTCGCCGAGTACCCGATGTCGATCGTCACGAACGGGATGGCGCTCAACATGACGCTGATGGGCGTCGAGGACGCGCTCGACTTCGGGCTGGTGGCGTGCGCGCGTGCGGTGCCCGACCTCGACGTGCTGCGCGACGCGCTCGTGGACTCGTTCCGCGAGCTGGAGAGAGCGGCCGCGGTGCGCGAACCGGCGCCCGCGCGGGAGCCCGCGGCGCGAACGGCGTGAGCCAGTCGGGTCAGGCCCGATGGACTCACCGTCGCGCGGCAGGCACGCAGCGGACTACTGTGGCCTGCCATGCCGGCTGCGCCGCTCGCGCTGGGTGACGACTCGGATGCAGCGCGCGCGTGCGCTCGCGCGCTGGCCGGGGAGTGGGAGCCGGTTCACGCGCGCGCCGATGCGCTAGAGGCGTGGCGCGAGCAGGCGCTGCGAGGCGCGCCGCGGACTCGCGTCGTCGTGAGCCTGCTCCCCGAGCCCGCGTCGTCCGCTCGGCCACTGCTGGCGATTGGAAGCGGTCGCCGGAGATCCTCACCTTCGGACCCAGCCCGCAGCTGTGCCTCAGCAACACGGTCGCGCGCGTGGAGGCGCGCGTGATGCTCGAGCTGGTGATGGACCGGGTCGCGGAGGGGCGGCTCCGGCTCGCGCCAGGCTACGACCATCCGCTCGTGGCGATGTTCCTCGAGAACTGGCCCGAGCGTCTCGACGTGGTGATCGGCGGGTAGGCGAGGAGAGCGGGCGAGCCTCGCCGCGCGCTGCGGCAGAAAGAGAGAGAGGAGGGCGCGGTGAGCGACGAGATCCTCTACGAAGTCTCCGATCCGTTCGCGACGATTCGCCTGAATCGCCCGGACAAGCTGAACGCGCTCACGCATCCGATGCTGCGGGCGCTGCGTGCGGCGGTGGACGACGCGGCGGCGGACCCGCGCGTGGTGGGCGTCGTGATTACCGGCGCGGGGCGCGGCTTTTGCGCGGGCCTCGACGCGGGCGTGCTCGCCGAGACGTCGGCGCAGGGCAGCGGCGCGCGGCCGCGCGACGCCGCGGGCGAGCTGCCGGGCCTGGTCAGCTACCTGCTGCGCGTGCCGAAGCCGGTGATCGCCGCGGTGAACGGGCCCGCCGCCGGCGGCGGCTTCGTGCTCGCCTGCCTGTGCGACGTGCGCTTTGCGTCGACGCACGCGTCGTTCACGACGGTGTTCTCGAAGCGCGGCCTCGTGGCCGAGCACGGCACGAGCTGGATCCTGCCCCGCCTGCTGGGCGCCGGCCGCGCGCTCGAGCTGCTGTGGACCTCGCGCCGGGTGAACGCGGAGGAGGCGCTTCGCATCGGCCTCGTGGAGTTCGTGACGCAGCCCGGCGAGCTGCTCGCGCGCGCGCAGGAGTTCGTGCGCGAGCTCGCTGCGAACGTCTCGCCCGGCTCGCTGCGCGAGACCAAGCGCCTCGTCTACGACCACCTGGGCCTCGGCTACGAGGCCGCGCTCCGCGACGCAGACGTCGCCCAGTGGCGCGCCATCGACCACCCGGACGCGCTGGAGGGCGCGCGCTCCTACCTCGAGAAGCGCCCACCCCACTTCGCCCGCGTCGGCAAGCCCGGGGACGTTCCTTGACGAAAACGTCGAAACGCCGGGGACGTTCTTGGACGAGCCGCGGCGCGCCCGCAGCGTTCGTCCAACAACGTCCCCATCGAAAGGAGGCGCGATGACCGCCTACGAGACGCTGCTCTACGAGGCGAAGGACGGCGTCGGCACGCTCACCCTGAACCGCCCCGCGCGCCTGAACGCGATGACGAATCGCATGGTGCGCGAGACCACCGCCGCGCTGCGCGAGATCGCGCGCGACGCGAGCGTACGCGTGCTCGTGCTCACCGGCGCGGGGCGCGCGTTCTGCCCGGGCGCCGACCTCGGGCACTTCACCTCGGGCGCCGCGCAGCACGACGACGCGATCGGCGAGAGCGACTTCGAGGCCGCCCTGCTGCTGCACGAGATGCCGCAGGTGACGCTCGCCGCGATCAACGGCGCGTGCGCGGGCGCCGGCTTCGGCTGGGCGTGCGCCTGCGACCTCCGCGTCGCCGCGGAGTCGGCCATGCTGAACAGCGCGTTCCTGCGCGTCGCCTCCGCCGGCGACATGGCCGGCCCGTGGACGCTGCCGCGCATCGTCGGCAGCGCGAAGGCGCGCGAGCTCTACTTCCTCGCGAGCAAGTTCTCCGCCGCCGAGGCGCTGCGCATCGGCCTCGTCGCGCGCGTGTTTCCCGACGCCGCGTTCCGCGCCGAGGTCTCGGCCATCGCCCACGAGCTCGCGGCCGCGTCGCCGGCGGCGCTGCGCGGCATGAAGGCGAACTTCGTCGACGCGGAGAAGCTCGGCCTCGCGGACTACCTGCGCCTCGAGTCCCGGCGCCACCAACAGATCATGGCGGGGCCCGACTCGAAGGAGGCCTTCCGCGCATTTCTGGAAAAGCGCACGCCGCGCTTCGGAGGAGAAGAGCGATGACGCTTTGGCTGCGACAGATCGCCCTGGTGGCGAAGGATCGAGACCGCGCGGCAGCCGAGTTCGGCGCGGTGCTCGGCCTGGAGATCGGCCACGTGGATCCCGGCGTCGGCCGGTTCGGCCTGCACAATGCGATCCTGCCGGTCGGCGGGCAGTTCCTGGAGATCGTCGCGCCGGTGCGCGAGGGCACGACCGCGGGCCGCTACCTCGGGCGGCGCGGCGGCGACGGCGGCTACATGGTGATCCTCCAGTGCAGCGACCACGCGCCGGTGAAGCGGCGCGTCGCCGAGCTCGGGCTGCGCAAGGTGCTCGAGTTCGACGAGCGCGGATACGCGTGCCTGCAGCTCCACCCGCGCGACACCGGCGGCTCGTTCCTCGAGGTCGACCATCAGGCGAACAGCGTTCCCCCGGGCGGCGACTGGTGGCCGGCCGGCAGGCGCTGGAAGGACGCGGTGCGCACCGAGCGCGTGAGCGCGATCGCCGCGGCGGAGATCCAGGCGCCCGATCCCGAGAAGCTCGCGGCGCGCTGGGGCGAGATCCTGGAGCTGCCCGTGACGCTGCGCTCGGGCGTCCCGACGCTGGCGCTCGCGAACGCCGCGCTGCGCTTCGTGCCCGACGCCGACGGCCGCGGCGAGGGGCTCGGCGGCATCGACCTCGCGGCGACCGATCGTGCGGGCGCCCTAGCCGCGGCGCGCGAGCGCGGCGTGCTCGGCGCAGACGACGTCCTCGCGCTGTGCGGGATGCGCGTGCGCCTCGTGTGAGGCGCGGCTACCCGTCCGCGCCCTCGCGCGGCGCGCGCCGCCGAGCAACGCCGAGGACTCGATGGAACCGCTCGCGCTCCCCGTCACGGCCGAGACACTCTGCACCGCGCTGAAGATCGAGCTCGCGTTCCTGGTGGCGATGTTTGCGGGCGCGCGCTTCCTGCCCGGCCTCGAGCGCGTCGGCTACCCGCAGCCCGACGGGACGCGCAAGCGGTACACGCTGACGGGCATGACGCTGTTCTTCCTCTCGAACGTCGCGCTCGGCGCCGTCGTGGTCGCGAAGGCGCTCGGCTTCTCCGTATCGCTGTCGCCCGTGGTGCGGCACTTCTGGTCGCTGCTGATCGTCGCGCTCGCGCTCTCGACGCTCATCACGCTCGCGCTGCTCGCCTGGGGGCGCCGCGCCGGGCCGGTCTGCCGCAGCCCCGAGAGCACGAGCCTGCCGCTGCCCGCGTGGATGAAGACGTTCTGGTTCGGGAACGAGTGCAACCCCGAGCTGTTCGGCGTCGACCTCAAGATGTTCTTCTACCAGCCGTCGCTGATCGGCGCGTACGCGCTCAACGTCTCGTTCGCCTTCTCGCAGTGGGAACGGCATGGCTTCGTGACGCCGCAGATGCTGTGCCTGTGCTTCTTCTGGTTCACGTACCTGTTCAGCCATTACGTGAAGGAAGAATTCATGCTCTCCACCTGGGACGTGCTGGCCGAGAACTTCGGCTTCATGCTCGTTTGGGGCGACCTCAGCTACGTGCCGTTCCTCTACTCGCTGCCCGGCTGGTGGATGGTCGACGCCAGCGAGCCGTTCTCGGGGCCGGCACTGGCCCTGCTCGTCGCCTGCCATTTCGCGGCGCTGGCGATCTTCCGGCAGTCGAACTGGCAGAAGGAGCGCTTCAAGCAGGACCCCACCGCACCGATCTGGGGGAAGCCGCCGCGCCTCGTGGGCGGGAAGCTGCTGGCGTCGGGCTATTGGGGAATCGGCCGCAAGGTGAACTACACCGGCGAGATCCTCGTGTACGCGTCCTTCGCTGCGTGCGCGGGCTTCTCGCACTTCGGACCCTGGCTGCTGCCGCTCGCGCTGCTGGGCCTGCTCGTGCACCGCGCCCACCGCGACGACCGGCGCTGCCGCGCGAAGTACGGCCCGCTGTGGGAGGAGTACGGCAAGATCGCGCGCTGGCGCGTGATCCCGTTCGTGTACTGACGACGATTCGCCGCTCAGGCGGGCGCGGCGTGCGAAAATCTCGGCGACACAAGCGAGGGCGAGGTAACGCGTACATCCATCGATGGCGCCTCGCCGATGGCGCGCGGATTCCCGCCGATCCCGTGAACTTCCTCGACTTGGCCCCCGGCCTCGCGTTCCCGTACAGCTGGCTCGCCTCGTGAGCGGCGGCGCGCGCCCGCCTAGAACGAGCGGAAGCGCTTGCGCACGTGGCGCTGCCGCGCCGCGATCTCGGCC
>CAYWRY010000041.1:0-30511 GCA_964460485.1 uncultured Spirochaetales bacterium | reverse complement strand
TGATGAGCTCGAGGATCACCACCGTCTTGCCGACGCCGGCGCCGCCGAACAGGCCCACCTTGCCGCCGCGCGGGTAGGGTGCGATCAGGTCGATCACCTTGATGCCCGTCTCGAGCGGCTCGACCGCCATCGACTGGTCGATGAACTCCGGTACCGGGCGGTGGATCGGCCAATAGGCCGTGGCCTTCACCGGGCCGCGTTCGTCCACGGGCTCGCCGATCACGTTGGTGATGCGGCCGAGCGTCCCGGGGCCGACGGGCACCTTGATCATCTCGCCGGTGTTCACGACCGGCTGGTCGCGTCGCAGGCCGTCGGTGGTGTCCATCGCGATCGCCCGCACCGAGTTCTCGCCGAGATGCTGCGCGACCTCGAGCACGAGGTTGTTCTCGCGCGCGTCGATGTTCGCGTTGGTCGTTCGCAGCGCGGTCAGGATCTCGGGCAGCGCGCCCGGCGGAAACTCGACGTCCACCACCGGGCCCATCACCTGCGTCACTTTGCCGTTCGCTGCTGCGGTCGTCGCCATCGCTGGGTTCCTCTTCGCATTTCTGAGAGCTCGCGGATTCGAGCCTGCGCCCGCGCGGGCGCGAGTCGTTATTTGAGCGCCTCGGCGCCCGACACGATCTCCATCAGCTCCTTGGTGATCGCTGCCTGGCGCGCGCGGTTGTATTGGAGGGTGAGGCTGCCGATCAGCTCTTCCGTGTTGCGCGTCGCGTTCTCCATCGCCGCCATGCGCGCGGCGTGCTCACCGGCCTGGTTCTCGAGCAGCGCGCGGTAGAGCGTGAACTCGAGCGCCTGCGGGACGAGCACCTGGAGCAGCTTGCTCGCGTCGGGTTCGATCTCGAAGGGCAGCGCGCCCGCGCGCCCCGCCTCGGCGATCTCCTGCGCCGGCGCGAGCGGCAGCAGCGGGTCGACGTGCGGCGTCTGCGTGAGCGCCGAGACGAACTCGGAGTAGACGAGCGTCGCGCCGTCGATCTCGCCGCTCTCGTATCGCTTCGCGAGGTGCTCGGCGAGCTCGCTCGCGTGGCGGATGCCGATCGTGCCGAGGCCGCTCCACACGCGGCCGACCTCGCCGAGCCGGCGCCGGCGGAAGAACTCGTCGGCCTTCCTGCCGACGGGCGTGATCACCACCGTGAGGCCGCCCGCAACGAGCTTGCGCGCCGTCGCCAGCGCCTGCTTGAGCACGTTCGCGTTGAACGCGCCGCACAGGCCGCGATCCGAGGTGACCACGATCAGCTCGTGAACGCGCTCCTGCGCGTGAGGCTTCAGCAGCGGGTGCTCGGCGTCCGCGTGGCGCCGCCCGATCTCGCCGAGCACGGCGTACATGCGCTTCGCGTAGGGCCGCGCCGCGAGGATGGCGTCCTGGGCGCGGCGCAGCTTCGCCGCGGACACCATGCGCATCGCGCTCGTGATCTGCTTCGTCTTCTGGACGCTGCGGATGCGGCGGCGGATTTCTTTCGTGCTCGGCATCGGCGCTTTCTGCTCGAGTTCTCGTCGGGTTCCACGGCGCGCGGCGAAGCGCCGCCCGCTACTCCGCCTTCGCGCTCGGGCGGAACACCATCGCGAACGCGTCGAGCGCCGCGATCAGCGCCTTCTCGTCGTCGGCGCCGATCTGCCCGTTCTGGCGGATCTTCTCGATCAAGCCCGCTTGGTTCGCGCGCATGTATGCGAGCATCTCGGCCTCGTAGCGTCGCACGTCGCCGATGGCGAGCTCGCGCACCCAGCTGCGCCGGCCCGGCTGCGGCGACGCCGCGTAGATCGAGATCACCTGCTCGATCGCGGGCAGCGGCTTGTGCTGCGCCTGCTTCAGGATCTCGGTCTGGCGCTCGCCGTTGGCGAGCTGCTCCTGCGTCGCCTTGTCGAGGTCGCTGCCGAACTGCGCGAACGCCGCCATCTCGCGGTACTGCGCCAGCGCGCCCTTCAGCGTGCCGGCCACCTTCTTCATCGCCTTGATCTGCGCCGCACCGCCCACCCGCGACACCGAGATGCCGACGTTGATGGCGGGCCGAACGCCCGAGTTGAAGAGGTCGGTCTCGAGGAAGATCTGGCCGTCGGTGATCGAGATGACGTTGGTCGGGATGTAGGCGGACACGTCGTTCGCCTGCGTCTCGATGATCGGCAGTGCGGTGAGCGAGCCGCCGCCGAGCTCGTCGTTCAGCTTGGCCGCGCGCTCGAGCAGCCGCGAGTGCAGGTAGAACACGTCGCCCGGATACGCCTCGCGACCCGGCGGCCGCCGCAGCAGCAGCGAGAGCTGGCGGTAGGCGACGGCTTGCTTGGTGAGATCGTCGTAGATGATCAGCGCGTGCTTGCCGCTGTCGCGGAACCACTCGCCCATCGTGCAGCCCGTGTACGGCGAGATGAACTGGAGCGGCGCCGGCTCGCTCGCGGTGGCGGCGACCACGATCGTGTAGTCCATCGCGCCGAACTGCGTGAGCTTGTCCACCACCTGCGCGACGGTCGACTGCTTCTGGCCGATCGCGACGTAGATGCAGAAGACGTCGCCGCCCTTCTGGTTGATGATCGTGTCGAGCGCGATCGTGGTCTTGCCGGTCTGGCGGTCGCCGATGATCAGCTCGCGCTGGCCGCGGCCGATCGGCACCATCGCGTCGATCGCCTTGATGCCCGTCTGCAGCGGCTGCGTGACGCTCTTGCGCGTCACGATGCCGGGCGCCTTCAGCTCGACGCGGCGCGACTCCTTGGACTGGATCGGGCCCTTGCCGTCGATCGGCTGGCCGAGCGCATCCACCACGCGGCCGAGCAGGCCCATGCCGACCGGCACCTCGACGATGCGGCCCGTGCGGCGCACGAGGTCGCCCTCGCGCACGTGGCTCGCCTCGCCCATCACGGCGATGCCGACGTTGTCCTCTTCGAGGTTCAGCACCATGCCGGAGACGTCGCCGGGAAACGAGACGAGCTCGCCGGCCATCGCCGACTGCAGACCGTAGACGCGCGCGATGCCGTCGCCGATCGAGAGCACGGTGCCCGTCTCGGCGACGTCGATCTGGCGGCCATAGTCCCTGATCTCGCGCTTCAGGATGTCGGTGATTTCGCCGGGACGAAGATCCATCGATGTGCTCCGTGATCCGTGGAACTCGTTGTTGCTAGCTGCCGACCAGCGCGCTTCTGAGCTGCACGAGCTGACTCTTCAGGCTGCCGTCGTAGACCGTGTCGCCGAGCTGCGCGACGAGGCCGGCGACCAGCGTCGGATCGATCTCGACCTCGAGCTCGACCGCGCGGCCGGCCCGCGCGGCCAGCGCGCGCGCGAGGCGCTGCTGCTGCTCGGCGCTGAGCGGCTGGGCAGTCCGGACCTTGGCCTTCGCGCGACCTGCGGCCTCGTCGGCGAGGCGCACGAACTCCGCCTCGATCGCGTCGAACGCGACCAGCCGGCGCTGGTCGATCAAGTAGGCGTAGAAGCGCCGCAGCAGCGAGCTCGCGCCGAGCTTCTCGGCGAGCGCGTCCAGCACGCGGCGGCGCTCGGCGGCTGGGTGAAGCGGCTGAAGCAGCACGGCGCGCAGCTCGGCGCTCGCCTCGAGCGCAGCACCGAAGCGGCGCAGCTCCTCGCGCACGTCGGCGACGCGGCTCTCGTCTTTCGCGAGGGAGAAGAGCGCGCGGGCGTAGCGGCGCGGCGCGGCAGAGGCCGGCATCAGTGCGCTCCTCCCGCTCCCGGCCCCGCCTCGACCTTGGCGATGAACTCGTCGACGAGACGGCTGCGGTCGGCCTCGTTGGTCTGCTGCTCGAGCAGCGAGCCCGCGAGCGTGATGGCGAGCTCCGCCGCCTCCTTCCGCAGCGCGACGCGCGCGGCGCGCAACTCGCGGTCCACGACGCCGCCCGCGCTCTGGCGGATGCGCGCGGCGGTGGCCTCCGCGTCGGCGATGATCGCGGCCTTCTCGGCCTCGGCGCTCTTGCGCGTCGCGTCGAGAATCTCCGCGACGTCGGCGTCGAGGCGCGCGGCCTTGGCGTTCCAGTCGGCGAGGCGCTGCTCGGCGTCCCTCAGCAGCTGCTCGGAGCTCGCGAGGTTCTTCGCGATCGCGTCGCGGCGGCTGGCGAGGTACTCGCCCACCGGTTTGCGCGCGAAGTACCCGAGCACGCCGACCAGGATCGCGAGGTTCACCCACTCGTAGGCGAAGTGCTTCGCGTGCTCCGCGGCGGCGGCCTCGTCGTGCGCCTCGCCGGCGGCGAGCGCCGCGAACGGCGCGAGCAGGAAGGTCAACGCGAGCGCCGCCGCTTTCACGAGAGCGGCCTCCCGAGCACCTTCGCGGCGACTTCGCGCGCGAGGCGCTCCGTGTCTGCGCGCAGCGACGCGCGCGCGCTCTCCAGTGCGCCGGCGACGCCGACCCGGGCGCGCGCCACCTCGTCCTCGGCGGCTCGGCGCGCGTCGGCGCCGATGCGCCCCTGCTCGCCGCGCGCCACCTCCAGCGTCTGCCGGCGCAGGCTCTCGGCCTCGCGCCTTGCCCCGCCGACCGCCGTCTCGTAGCGATTCAGCACCTCGTCAGCCTGCTTCGAGAACGCCGATGCGCGGCTGCGCGCGCCCTCGATGCGCTCGCCGCGCTGCGCGAGGGTGCGGAGCAGCGGCTGGAAGAGCAGTGCATTCAGCGGGAACACGATCACCCCGAACAGCGCAATGAGCTGGAGCCAGGTGCTCTTCCAAGGTTGGGCGATGAGGGCACCGCCGTGCGTTCCGTACAGCGCGTCCTCGATCAGGTCGGGGAAGATGCTCAGGCCTTCTGCGGCGTAGGCCGGCGCGGCGACGAGCGCGAGCCCGAGGGCGACGAGCGCGAAGCTCCTGCGCGAGGTCATGACTGGCTGCTGCTCCGCTGGCCCTTCGAGGCGGCGGCGGATCACGTCGCCCGGCGACACCGGCCCCGAAGGAACGATCTTTTTTTGTGGACCGGAGTCCGGCCGCCCGCGGAGAGTGCGGATTCGCAGCGGTCGCTCACTCGACGGCTGTGAAACTCACGTCCCGAAAGCGAATCCGGCCCGGAGAACCGGGCCGGGGCGGCGCGGAAAGTCGCAGATCGGGGGCGACTTTCAAGACGATTTTGGGGTCGCCGCGGGAGCCGCCGCGCCGGTCGTGCAGCGCCCCGCGATGCGCCCGCCGTCGGCGATCGCGAGCAGCGGCGACGTGACGTTGCCCTCGAGCTCCGCGCCGGCGAGCAGCTCGACGCGCCGGTGCGCGAAGACGTCCCCGATCAGCGCGCCCGCCAGCACCAGCTCGGCAACCTCGACGCGCGCGCGCACCTGAGCTTGGGGACCGACGACCAGCGCGCCCGCCGTGGCGTAGACGCTGCCCGCGAGCCGGCCGTCTACGCGCAAGGTGCCCTCGAAGCTGAGTACGCCGTCGAAGAAGGTCCCCACGCCGAGGCGGGGCACATCGTCCCCCTGGTTCCTCACAGGCGGCTCCCGTCGAGAATCAGCGCGCTGAGGCGCGTGAGCTCCTCGGGGCTCGCGAACTCGATCTCGAGCCGCCCGCGCCGGCCCTCCGCGCGAACGCGCACGCGCGTCATCAGATGCGACTCGAGCTGTTCGGTGAGCGCACGCAGGTTCGGATCCACCGCCTGCGGCGCTCGTTGCGACGCCGCCGCCCGCCGCTCGGGCCGCGGCCCCGCGAGCTCTCGCGCCAGCTCCTCGGCAGCACGCACGGAGAGCTGCTCGGCCAGGATGCGCTCGCGCAGCCAGTGGCGGCGCTCCGGGTTGCCCAGCTGAAGCAGCGCCTTCGCGTGACCCACCGTGAGCCGCCCCGCCTCGACGTCCTCCTGGGCCTCCTTGGGCAGCTCCAGCAGGCGCAGGTGATTGGCGATCGTCGAGCGCTCGAGCCCGACCTGCTCGCCAATCTGATCCTGCGTGCGCCCCGCGTTGGCCAGTTCGCGGAAGGCGAGCGCCAGCTCGATCGGGTTCAGGTCCCGGCGCTGGACGTTCTCGACCAGCGCGATCTCGAGCAGCGCCTGGGGCGTGACGTTCTGGATCGTGGCGGGAATCGTGCTTCGACCCGCGCGCTGGCACGCGCGCCAGCGCCGCTCGCCCACGACGAGCTCGTAGCGACGCGACGCGCCGGGAGGCGCCTCGCGCACGAGCACCGGCTGGAGCACGCCGTGACGGCGAATCGACTCGGCGAGCGCATCCAGGTCGGCCTCCGCGAACACGCGGCGCGGCTGCTGCGGGTTCGGCCCGATCGCGTCGATCGGCAGCTCGACGGCGGCGGCGCGCGCGTCTCCACCCGGCGCCGCGCCCCCCTGGGCGACGGGTACGCCGGCGGGGGTTGCGCTCGGCAGGAGCGCGTCGAGCCCGCGGCCGAGCACGCCTTTGCGAATCGCCATGCTTTCTCCTCGAGGGGTGCGGGGCTTCAACCGCCCAGCGCCGGGGGCTTGCGCTCGGGGCGCGGGTGGCGCCGTAACAGCTCTTCCGCGAGGTGCAGATAGGCGACCGCGCCGCGCGAGCCGATGTCGTACAGCAAGATGGGCTTGCCGTGACTCGGCGCTTCGCTGAGCCGCACGTTGCGCGGGATCGTCGTCGCGAAGACCGCCCCCGGCGCGCCGGTCCCGAAGTGGCTGCGCACGTCGCTCTCCACCTGCTGCGACAGGTTGGCGCGGCGGTCGACCATCGTGAGCACGATGCCCTCGCGCTCGAGCGAGGCGTTGAACGCGGCCCGCACGCGCTCCACGGTCCCTAACAAGCGAGCCAGCCCCTCGAGCGCGTAGTACTCGCACTGGAGCGGGATCAGCACGGCGTTGGCCGCCACCAGCGCGTTGAGCGTCAGCAGGCCGAGGGAGGGAGGGCAGTCGATCAGCACGAAGTCGTAGTGCGGGAGCAGCGGCGCGAGGGCGTCGCGCAGCAGGCCCTCGCGGCCCTCCACCGACACGAGCTCGATCTCGGCGCCGGCGAGATCGGGGCCGGCGGGGAGCGCATGGAGATGAGAGAGCCCAGTGCCTTGCAGGACCTGGGCGGCGGTCTTCGACCCGGCCAGGACGTCGTAGATCTGGGTCGTCGGGGCGGTAATCCCCAGTCCGCTGCTGGCGTTCCCCTGGGGGTCCAAGTCCACCAGCAGGGTGGGGCGTTCAGCCGCAGCTAGAGACGCCGCCAGATTCACGGCGGTCGTGGTCTTTCCTACGCCGCCCTTCTGGTTGACGACCGCGATGACGCGGGAGAGGCCGGGCCTCTCGTCGCGCTCTGCCGCCAGATCCACACCCCACCCCCAGGGTCCGTCTGGCTGACTCTATCACTCCGATCGGAAGATTGTTCCACGTGGAACGCTTTCGGTCAGACTCGGACGAGAACGATCGCCCGGGACCCTGCGCCTACGTCATAGGGGTGGGTCTCCGCGGTCGTCGGGACCCCCGGCGGTACCTCTCGACCCGCGAGACCGGCAATCGCGCCGCCCGGCCGGACCAGCCCTCGACCGGCGGCCAGCCAGGTCGGGAGCTCGAAGACCGCTCGTGAGACCGCGAAGTCGTACGCCGCGCCCACTCGGCGGGCGTGAGCCTCGAGGCGTTCCGCCGAGATGGCGACGTTTCCGATCCCGAGATCCCGGACAACCGCTGCCAGGAAAGCCCGGCGCTTCTGGCTTGGCTCGAGCAGCTGGAAGCGAAGGTCCGGTCGACAGATCGCCAGGACGAGACCTGGCAAGCCCGCTCCAGAGCCGACATCGACGCAAGAGCCTGCCGGGGGGAGATGCGGCACGAGCGCGAGGGCGTCGGCCAGGTGCTCGCGGGCGAGCGTCTCGAGATCCTGTGCGCCAGTGAGATTGATCCGCGCATTCCAGGCGAGCAGCAGCGACGCGAACCGAGACAGCGAAATGAGCGTGGCGTCGCCCAGCGAGATGCCGAACGAGCGCGCTGCGGGCGAAAGGAACGCGCGAAGACGTTCCTCGGGCGCGTGAGCGGCGCTCAACGGCAGTGTTCCACGTGGAACGTCAGCTGCCGTTGGCCGCCTCGCTGCTGGCTTTCGCCTCGGCGTACTCAGGGGCCGCGGCTGGCACCACGAGCACCTGGCGATAGCGGCCCTCCCCGATGCTCATCGTCGCGATGCCCTCGACCCCGCGCAGGCTCATGTGGATCACGCGCCGGTCGCGCCCGCTCATGGGATCCAGCGCAACGCTGCGCCCGGTCTCCTGCGCGCGCCGCGCCGCGCGATCCGCCACGCGCTCGAGAAGCTCGTCGCGCTTGTCGCGCGCACCCCCCGCGACGTCGACCACCACGCGCTTCGGCTCGTCCTGCCCGAGGCTCGCCGCCTGACTGGCGAGCAGCTGAAGCGCCTCCGGGGCCCGCGCGTCGCCCGTGGTCAGCCCGCGAACCGCATCGCCGGTGATCTCGAAGATCTGGTAGCCGTCCTGATCGGACACCGAGATCTCGAACGGCCCGAGGTCCATCCGCTCCACGATCCCGAGCAGGTACTGACCCACCGGCCCGATGTTTCCCCGCGCGGTGCCGATCGAAGGCGCGCTCGGCTGAGGGACCTCCGCCGTGGCGTGGCGCTCGGCTCGATATCCCCCGTCCCTGCGCTCCGCTCGATCTCCGCGGTCCCCCCGCTCGGGGCGCCTGTCGCGGCGCTCTCTGTCTCGTCCCTCGCGCGGCCCTCGGTCGCCGCGATCGCGGCCGCCGCGGTCCTCGCTCGCACGTCGGTCGCCGGGCGCGGGCGCGTCGGCCGGGACGGCGACCACCAGCGCGCGACCGCCCTGGCCCGAGACATCGCTCAGCGCTCGCAGCCGCAGCTCGCTCTCGGTCCGCCCGAAGTAGGAAGTCGCCTTCGCGATCGCCTCGGCGAGCGAATCACCGACGAACTCCTTTGCCTCGGTCCTCGGGTCGTACATCGCGTTCTCTCCGCTAAGTCGCAGCCGGCGTCTTGCTGCGGTTCATTAACAATTGCTGCCCGATCCCGAGCAGCGTGCTCATCAGCCAGTACAGGCCGAGGCCCGACGCGAACTGATAGAACATCACGGTCATCATCACCGGCATGAGGATCTGCATCATGCGCGCCTGCGCCGGATCCATGCTTGGCGTCGGCGTGAGGCGCTGCTGGAGCACCATCGCGCCGCCCAGCAGCAGCGGCAGCGCGCGTACGGGAAAGTCGAGGCCCGGGATCACGAACAGGGCCTCGGGCTGCGAGAGATCCGTGATCCAGCCGAAGAACGGTTGCTGCCGGAGCTGGATGGAGCCCTGGAGTGCGAAGTAGAAGCCCACGAAGACCGGAAGCTGGAGCAGCATCGGGAGGCAGCCGCCGAACATCGAGAAAGGGCTGACCCCCGCCTGCTGGTAGACGGCCATCACGGCTTCCTGCTGCTTCGCCCGGTCATCGGGGAACCGTGCCTGCGCCTCCTTCAGCTTCGGCGCAAGGTCGGCCATCCGCTTCATCGAGCGCATCTGCCCGACCATCAGCGGTGCGAGCGCCACGCGGATCACGACCGTCAGCAGCAGGATCGCCACGCCGTAGTTCCCCACGTAGCGATGCGCAAACGTGAGCATCGCGGTGAAGAAGCGCGTCAGGCTCGGCGCCCAGCCCTTCTGGATCGACTCGTCGAGATGGGCGCCGAAGGCGTCGAGACGCTCGGGCTCCTTCGGGCCGAGGTAGAGCCGGTAGTCCCGAGCGAGCTTGGCGCCCGGCGGCAGGGAGACGGGCTCGAACGAGACCTCGAGCCGACCCTCGTCGCCCGGATCCACCGGCACCAGCCTTGCCCGCGCGTCCCTCGGGTTGTCCGGCAGGATCGCCGCGAGGAAGTAGCGGGTTTCAGCGCCGGCCCAGTCGAGCTCGTGGGGCTCGCCGGCCTCGGGCACCACCGAGATCGTCTCGGTCGCGGGCCCGCCGCCGATCCCGAGCATCGAGGGCAACGGGGCGACCGCCAGTCGCAGGAGCTCGTCCGTGCGATAGGCGGCCAGGCCAAACTCGAGGAACTCCGTGCTGGCGCCGCGGCGCGCCTGCCAGACGAGCCCAAAGGCCGGCGCGATCGGCGCAGCGCCGCGGTTCTCGACCTCGATCGTGAGCCGAGCGCCATAGCCCTCGGGCTCGAAACGATAAAGCTTGCGGATCCGGGCGGACCCGACTTCAGCGCTGAACTCAAGCACGTCCGGGCTGGGCCGCGTGAGGACGTAGGGGAGCGCCGAGAGGTCGCCATGGCCGAGCTCGCTGAAGGGCGTCGCGAGCGAGAGCACATCTCGATCCGTGGTGATCGAGACGGGGGGCGCGCCCGGCAGCGAGGCGTCATCGTAACTCTTCAGCGTCCAGTCGCGCAGCGCTCCTCCTTGGTTCGTGAACGTGGCTACGTAGAGGTCGCGGTCGAGGACGACCTGCTCTTCACGAACCGGAGCTGCTGAGGACGCCAGCGGCGCAGGAACCGCAGGAGGGGGAACCAGAGAAGGAGCCGACGACTCGGTGAGGCTCGAACGGTCCGCCTCGGTCGCAGCCGGGGAGCTCGGCTCGTTTCGATTCGGGTACCGCTGGTCGAGCGACCACTGCCACCCGAAGTAGAGCAACACCGTCGCGGCTAGCGCGATGAGCGTATTACGGTCCACGCCGACCTCCCCGCGGGACTGGGTCGGGTCCGAATCCGCCGAACGGGTGACAGCGCAGGATCCGGCGGATCGCGAGCCAGGCGCCGCGCGCCGGCCCGTGCTCGCGGATGGCTTCGATTCCGTACTGCGAGCAGCTCGGCTCGAATCGGCACGCCTGCGGGAACAGAGGCGAAATCCCCAGCTGATACAGGCGGATACACCCCTGTAGCAGTGCGCCGACCGCACGCGCCGCGCTCATCGCGTGGCTCTCGCCGCGAGCGCCGACAGTTCCCGCCACGCTTCGCCCGTGCTCAGCTTCGCCGCCTCGCTTCGCGCGATCACCACCAGCTCGAGATCGCCAGGGAACGCCGCGCGATTGCGCCGGAACCACTCCCGCACTACGCGCTTCACGCGATTCCGCACGACGGCTCCGCCGACGCGGCGGCTCACCACGAGACCCAGCCGCGACCCCTCGCGGCGCGCGCTCGCCTCGAGCGCATAGGCGCGAACGCTCACACGCCTTCCCTCCGCCCGGGACCGCGCGTAATCCCGGCTTCGCCTCATGCGATCGCGTTTGCGAAATCGCTGCGATCCACTCACCGCGTCCGTGGGCTGAGCGAGCAAGCGGTGCCTCGAACGGAAAGTCGCGCGACGAGCTACTTCGAGCTGATCGTCGGTACCAGGCGCTTGCGGCCCTTCGCGCGGCGACGGCTCAGCACGGTGCGGCCGCCCTTCGTGCTCATGCGCGCGCGGAAGCCGTGAGTTCGCTTCCGACGAATGCGGCTCGGCTGAAACGTTCGCTTCATGGGAGAGACTTCCTGCGCGGCTGGGGGTCCGCGGAAACCGGGCGGACCAAGCTACCCACCTGCGCTTCGCGATGTCAAGGTGACGGCGACGCTGCGTTTGTCGGACCGCCCCATCCGCTTCTGGTGATAAGATCGCCGCGCGGTGAGAGGGAGCCGTTCTCCGACGGAGATCGCGTTCCACGCAAGCGGCTGACCGACTCGCAGATCCGTGGGGTTCGATCGCTTTTGTCGGTTTGTCGGGAACTCTCTCTTTCTCTCCGAAGAACATTCTCACCTGAGGAAAGAGATGAAGCTCTCGATCGACAAGAACGATCTGCAGCGTGGGCTCGGTCGAATCCAGGCAATCGTCGAGAAGCGGAACTCGATGCCCATCCTCGCGAACGTGCTGCTCACGGCGACCGGGAAGACGGAGTCCGGGAGGCTCGAGCTCGCCGCGACGGACCTGGAGGTGGGCGTTCGCGGCTCGCATCCCGCCCGCGTCACCAAGCCGGGAGCCATTACGGTCTCGGCGCGCAAGCTCTACGACATCGTGCGCGAGCTGCCCGACGAGCCGATCCAGCTCGATGCCACCGCCCAGTCCTACGTGGAGCTGCGCTGTGGTCGTTCACGCTTCAATCTGGCCGGAGCGGCGGCGGAGGAATACCCGACGCTGCCCGAGTTCTCGCCAGGTCACCTCGTGCGCCTTCAGGCCGCGGTCCTCAGCCAGATGATCGAGCGCACCATGTACGCCGCCTCGCTCGACGAGACGCGATACAACCTGAACGGCGTCTACTTCGAGGTGCTGCCGAGCGACGGCAAGCTGCGAATGGTGGCCACCGACGGTCACCGCCTCGCGCTCATCGACCGCGCGATCGGAGCGCAGACCACGGGCCTCGCCAGTGGCGTGATCATCCCGCGCAAGGGACTCGCCGAGCTCAAGCGGCTCGTCGACGAGGAAGATGCGGACGAAGTAGAGCTGGGCTTCGAGAGCAACAACGGCGTCGCGAGGAAGGGCGACGTGACGCTCGTGATGCGACTGATCGAAGGCGAGTTCCCGAACTACAAGCAGGTGATTCCGAAGTCTTCGGACCGCAAGCTGAAGATCGAGTCCGAGCCGTTCGTGCGCGCGCTGCGGCGCGTAGCGCTGCTCTCCGCAGAGCGCAGTCGGGCGATCAAGCTCGAGATCGGCGAAGGCAAAATCGTGATCTCGTCGAGCAATCCCGACCTGGGCGACGCGCACGAGGAGTTGGATGCGGACTTCGCTGGCGGAGCTACCACGATCGGCTTCAACGCGAAGTACCTGCTGGACTGCCTGGGAGCGCTCGCGGCGAAGGAGATCCAGCTGGCTTTCCGCGACGGGGACAAGCCCGTGGAGATCCGCCCGTCCGACGACCCCGACACGCTCGCGGTGGTGATGCCAATGCGTCTGTGACCGGGCCTCCGGCCGGCGCGCTCTGCCGTCCGAAAACCCAATATTCGTCGGCACTTGTCCACGAATTCCCCCTGTCGGCTGTGAGCTTCGTTCGGTAGTCTCCGCGGGCTTCGCCGCCCAACCCCCGCGCGGCGAGATCCTCTGCCGCGGTGCCTCGCTTGGTCGCCGCGCGAATGGGTCCAAGTGAGCTACGACGCCAGTTCAATCGAGGTCCTCGAAGGCCTCGAGCCCGTCCGAAAACGGCCCGCGATGTACATCGGGACAACCGGTCCCGATGGGCTCCACCACCTCGTCTACGAGGTCGTGGACAACTCGATCGACGAGGCGCTGGCGGGCTTCTGCCGCGAGATCTCCGTCACGATCCACGACGACGCCTCGGTGACCGTGACGGACGACGGCCGCGGCATCCCGGTCGACGAGCACCCCGTCGAGAAGCGGCCGGCCGCGGAGATCGTGCTCACCCGGCTCCACGCGGGCGGCAAGTTCAACGAGAGCACCTACAAGGTCTCCGGCGGCCTGCATGGCGTCGGCGTCTCGGTCGTCAACGCCCTGTCCGACCGGCTCGAGGTCGAGATCAAGCGCGACGGCAAGGTTTGGACGCAGCGCTACGTGCGCGGTGTGCCCGCGTCGGACTTCCGGGTTATCGGCACGAGCGAGAAGACGGGCACGAAGGTCACGTTCCATCCCGACCCGGAGATCTTCCCGACCACCGACTTCTCGTTCGACGTGCTCTCGCAGCGGCTGCGCGAGCTCGCCTTCCTGAACGCCGGCATCCGCATCCAGATCAAGGACGAGCGCACCGGCAAGGAGCACGACTTCTGCTTCGAGGGCGGCATCGTCTCCTTCGTGGAGCACCTGTCCCGGGCGCGGCAGCCCCTGCATCCGCCGATCTACGTCTCCGGCGAGCGCGTGGTCGAGGGTCACACGCGCAGGATCCCGGTCGGCGTCGAAATCGCGCTGCAGTACAACGATTCGTACAACGAGGCGGTCTTCTCGTTCGCCAACAACATCAACACCGTCGAGGGCGGCTCGCACCTGATCGGCTTCCGCACCGCGCTGACCCGGGCGATCGCGCGCTACCTCGCGCTCCAGAACAAGAACGGCAAAGGCCCCGAGGAGCAGGTGGGCGGCGAGGACGTCCGCGAGGGGCTGACGGCGGTGATCAGCGTGAAGCTGCCGCAGCCCGAGTTCGAGGGGCAGACCAAGGCGAAGCTCGGCACGAGCGAGGTGCGCGGCCTCGTCGAGGGCCTCTTCTACGAGCGCCTGCTCGAGTACTTCGAGGAGAACCCGGCGGTCGCCAAGGCTATCGTCGCGAAGGTCGTCGACGCCGCGCGCGCCCGCGCCGCAGCGCGCAAGGCGCGCGACCTCGCGCGGCGCAAGGGCGCGCTCAGCGACTTCAGCTTGCCCGGCAAGCTGGCGGACTGCCAGGAGCGCGACCCGTCGAAGAGCGAGCTCTTCATCGTCGAAGGCAACAGCGCCGGCGGCACCGCGAAGCAGGGCCGCGATCGGAGCTTCCAGGCGATCCTGCCGCTGCGCGGGAAGATCCTGAACGTCGAGCGCGCGCGCCTCGACCGCATGCTCGCCAACGCCGAGATCCAGGCGCTGATTGCTGCACTCGGTTGCGGGATCGGCGACGAGTTCGACGCCAGCAAGGCCCGCTACCACCGCGTGATCATCATGACCGACGCGGACGTCGACGGTTCCCACATCCGCACGCTGCTGCTCACTTTGTTCTACCGGCAGATGAAGGATCTCATCGACCGCGGCTTCGTCTACATCGCGCAGCCGCCGCTGTTCAAGGTCAAGAGGGGCAAGTCCGAGCGCTACGTGAAGGACGAGGCGGCGCTAGAGGCTTACCTGCAGGGGCTCGCGCTGGAGAGCGTGCGCATCGCGGCCGGCGACGACGGCCGCGAGCTGGCTCCCGCCGCCGTGCGGCGGCTGCTCGACGCCGCGAGCGAGTACACGCGCGGCGTCGAGCACTTGGCGGTGCGGCGCATCGATCCCCGCATCGTCGACGGCGCCGTACAGGCCGGCCTCTCCGCGGAGGTGGACCTCGCGAGCGCCGCCGCGCTCGAGCGCGCGCTGCCGCGCATCGCCGCGAAGCTCGAGGAGCTGCACCCCGAGATCGCGGGGACGTATACGCTGCGCGCGCAGTCCGACGTCGAGCACGGCAGCGCGAGGCTCGCGGCGACCACGCGCCGCTCGGGTCTCGCCACGCTCACGACGCTGGACGCCGAGCTGCTGCGCAGTGCCGAGCTGCAGCGCCTCTCGGCCCTCGCCGCGGCGATGCGCGCGGAGGGCGAGCCGCCCTACCGGATCCTCGGCGGCGAGCCGGACGGCGCGGCCGCAGTGCCGGGCGAGGCCGGCGCCCCGGAGCGGTTCGCGAGCGGCAGCCAGCTGCTGAAGCGCGTGCTCGAGCTGGGAGAACGCGGCCTCTCGATCCAGCGCTACAAGGGCCTCGGCGAGATGAACCCGGAGCAGCTCTCCGAGACGACGATGCAGCCGGAGCGGCGCACGCTCTTGCAGGTGAAGATCGAGGACGCGGTGGAAGCCGACCTCGTGTTCTCGACGCTGATGGGCGACGACGTCGAGCCGCGCCGCGAGTTCATCGAGGAGAACGCCCTGCGCGTTCAGAACCTGGACGTGTGAGCGATGGCCGATCACGAGACTCCGGACGACACCGCTGCGCCCCCGCCGCCTCCGCCCGCGGGCCCGGGCACGCCGGCACAGCCGGTGAACATCGAGGACGAGGTCCGCAGCTCCTTCCTCGATTACTCGATGTCGGTGATCGTGCAGCGCGCGCTGCCGGACGTGCGCGACGGCCTGAAGCCCGTGCACCGCCGCATCCTCTACGCGATGCACGACGAAGGCCTGCAGCCGAACCGGCCCTACTCCAAGAGCGCCGGCGTCGTGGGCGAGGTGATCAAGCACTATCACCCGCACGGCGACGCGCCCATCTACGAAGCCATGGCGCGCATGGCCCAGCCGTGGTCGCTCCGGTACACGCTGGTCGACGGCCAAGGCAACTTCGGCTCGATCGACGGCGACCCGCCCGCCGCCTACCGATACACCGAGGCGCGGCTGCGGCCGCTCGCGACGGAGCTGTTACGGGACATCGACCGGGAGACGGTCGATTTCCAGCCGAACTTCGACGGCAACCGCGTCGAGCCCAGCGTGCTGCCGGCGCGCTTTCCGAACCTGCTGGCGAACGGCTCGCAGGGCATCGCCGTCGGCATGGCCACGAACATCCCGCCGCACAACCTCGGCGAGCTCGTCGACGCGGTCGGTCTGGTCGCGAGGAATCCGGACTGCAGCGTCGACGAGCTGCTGGAGAAGATCCCGGGCCCCGACTTCCCGACCGGCGCGTTGATCTGTGGACGGGAAGGCATCCGCCAGGCCTACGCCACGGGCCGCGGGTCGATCACGGTGCGCGCGAAGGCTGAGATCGAGGAGACGAAGCGCGGCGGCAAGCTGATCGTCGTCAGCGAGATCCCGTACCTGCTCAACAAGTCGGCGCTCGAGGTGCGCATCGCCGAGCTGGTGAAGGAAGGCCTGGTCGACGGCATCAGCGACATCCGCGACGAGAGCGACCGGCGCGGCATCCGGCTGGTGATCGAGCTGAAGAAGGAAGCGCCCGAGGAGGTGATCCTCAACCAGCTCTACAAGATGACGCCGATGCAGACGACCTTCGGCGTCAACATGCTGGCGCTGGTCGGCGGCCGTCCGCGGCAGCTTCCGCTCAGGGAGGCGATCCAGCACTTCCTCGACTTCCGCCGCGAGGTCGTCTCGCGCCGCGCCGCCTACGACCTCGTGCAGGCCGAGGCGCGCGCCCACATCCTGGAAGGCTTCGCGATCGCGCTCGATCAGCTCGACGAGGTGATCGGCGTGATCCGCGGAGCCGCCGACGCGAACGACGCGCGCGGCCAGCTCCAGACGCGCTTCGGGCTCTCGGAGCGCCAGGCGCAGGCGATTCTCGACATGCGGCTGCGTTCGCTGACTGCGCTCGAGCGCCAGCAGGTGCTGGAGGAGCTCGCGCAGGTCCGCGCGACGATCGACGAGCTGAAGGCCCTGCTCGCCAGCGACGAGAGGATCTTGGCGGCGATCCTCGCCGAGCTCGCCGAGGTCAAAGAGAAGTACGCCGACCCGCGCCGCACGCAGATCACCGACGCGGTGGAGGGCCTCCAGGCGGAGGACTTGATCGTCGAGGAGGAGATGGTCGTCACCGTCTCCCACGCGGGCTACGTGAAGCGCAACCCGGTCACCGAGTACCGCGCGCAGCGCCGCGGCGGGAAGGGCCTGATCGGCATGCAGACGAAAGACGAGGACTTCGTCGAGCACCTGTTCACCGCCTCCACCCACGCGACGGTGCTGTTCTTCACGAACCGCGGGCGCGTCTACTGGAAGAAGGTGTGGGAGCTCCCGCAGCTCGGGCGCGCCGCGCGCGGCAAGGCGCTGGTGAACCTGCTCTCGCTCCAGGAGGGCGAGAAGGTGCAGGCGGCGCTCGGCATCCGCGACTTCGCTGCGCAGGCTTCGAGCTTCATCGTGCTCGTCACGCGGCGCGGCACGATCAAGAAGACCGAGGTCGAGGCGTACTCGAACCCGCGCCGCGCCGGGATCATTGCGATCAACCTGAACGACGACGACGAGCTGATCGCTGCGAAGCTCACCACCGGCGCGTCGGAGATCATCCTCGCCAGCAAGGACGGCAAGGCGATCCGCTTCCCCGAGGATCAGGTGCGCGCGATGGGCCGCGTCGCGTCGGGTGTGCGCGGCATGGATCTACGCGACGGCGACGAGCTGGTCGGCATGGAGATCCTCGCGCCGGGCGCCACGGTCCTCACCGTCACCGAGAACGGCTTCGGGAAGCGCACACCGCTGGACGACTACCGCGTCCAGAACCGCGGCGGCATGGGCATCATCACGATCCGCACGTCGGAGCGGAACGGCAAGGTGATCGGCATCGCCCAGGTGGTGGACGACGACCAAGTCATGCTGGTCACCAACGGCGGCCAGGTGCTGCGCTGCAAGGTGAAGAGCATCTCGACGATGGGGCGCGCGACCCAGGGCGTGCGCGTGATGGACCTCGCCGAAGGCGAGAAGCTGGTGGGGATGGCGCGGCTCGCCGAGGACGACACCGGCGGGGACGTTGGATGACGAGCGCAGGCAAGCGCCCGGCGCGCGCGGCGCGGCGGCGGCGCAACGCCCCCGCCTTCTCGCTCGAACGCTCCACCGCGCTCATGGCGCGCGCCGAGCGCGTGATCCCCGGCGGCGTGAACTCGCCCGTGCGTGCCTACCGGGGCGTCGGCGGAACGCCGCCGTTCCTCGTGAGCGGCAAGGGCGCCTACGTGAAGGACGCCGATGGCAACCGCTACATCGACTACGTCGGCTCCTGGGGCCCGTTGATCCTCGGCCACAGCGACCCGGGCGTGCTGCGCGCGGTGCTGCGCGCGGCGCGCAGCGGCACCAGCTTCGGCGCGCCCACCGAGCCGGAGATCGAGATCGCCGAGCTGATCTGCGAGGCGCTGCCGTCGGTCGAGCAGGTGCGCTTCGTCTCCTCGGGCACCGAGGCGACGATGAGCGCGATCCGTCTCGCGCGCGGCGCCACGGGCCGCAAGCTCATCCTCAAGTTCGACGGCTGCTACCACGGCCACGCCGATGCGCTGCTCGTGGGCGCCGGCAGCGGCGTCGCGACCCTCGGCATCCCCGGCTCGCCAGGCGTCCCCGAGGAGCTCGCGCGGCTCACGATCCAGGCGCCCTTCAACGACCTCGCCGCCGTGGAGGCCGCCTTCACCGCCCACGGCCGCGAGATCGCATGCGTTCTGGTCGAGCCGGTGGCGGGCAACATGGGGTGCGTGCCGCCGCTGCCCGGCTTCCTCGCCGGGCTTCGCGCGCTCTGCGACCGGCACGGCGCGCTGCTGATCTTCGACGAGGTGATGACGGGTTTCCGCGTCGCCTGGGGCGGCGCTCAGCTCCTCTACGGAATCACCCCGGACATCACTTGCCTCGGCAAGGTGGTGGGCGGCGGCCTCCCGGCGGCGGCGTACGGCGGAAGGCGCGCGCTCATGTCGCAGATCGCGCCGAGCGGCCCGGTCTACCAGGCGGGCACGCTCTCGGGGAATCCGCTCGCGGTGGCGGCGGGCCTCGAGACGCTGAAGCGGCTGCGGCGCCGCGGCACGTACGAGAAGCTGGGCGGCGCGGCACACACGCTCGCAGCGGGGCTGAAGGAGTGCGCGGCGGCGGCCGGCATTCCCCTCACCACCGCGGCGGTCGGCGGCATGTTCGGCTTCTTCTTCCACCCGGGCCCGGTCGCGAGCTTCGACGACGCGAAGAAGTCGGACCTCCCGCGCTTCAAGGCGTTCTTCCACGCGATGCTGGTGCGCGGCGTCTACCTGGCGCCCTCCGCCTACGAGGCCGGGTTCGTCTCCCTCGCCCACGGTGCGCGCGAGATCCGCGCCACACTCGCCGCCGCCGAGGCGGCCTTCCGCGAGGCGGCTGCCGAGCGCTGAGGCGAGCGCGCCGCGCAGGGAATCGGTCGCCTCCCAGCGCCCCAAAGCCGTGGAGTCGCCCAGACCGATCCGCTAGGGTGCGCGCCGCTTTCGATTCGGCGGCGCGGGGTTGCGGCGCCGACGGAGGCGAGTCGTGAAATCCGAGAAGGGCGGGCAGGACGGACGCGCGGGGAAGGCCTATCAGCGGGCCCTCGAAGCGGTCCTCGCGATCCCGATCGGAATCGGCATCGGGTACTTCGTCGACGAGCGTCTCGAATCGAGTCCGATCGGTCTGGTGATCGGCGCGGCCCTCGGATTCGCAGCGTTCGTTCGGCGGCTCGTCTCGATGCGGAGCTTGGTGGAGAGCGAGGCGGCCGACGCGGCCGCCGAGGACTCGAATCCCGAGCGCCGCGATTCGTGATCCAGCCAAGCGCGCCAGGCGAAACGGACCCCAGGACGTGACCGAATCGATCCGAGAGACCCGCGTGCTCGCCTGGCACGCCGCCTTGAGCGCAGCCGCCGCGCTCGCCGGCTTCGTCCTCGCGACTCCGGAGTTCGCGCTCGGGCTGCTGCTTGGCGCCGCGCTGCAGACGTTGAACTTCCGCGCGCTGTTCGGGCTCGCGCGGACTGCCTTCGCGCAGCAGGCGCGCGCCGCGAGCGGCTTCGCCCTGCGGCTGCCGCTGTTCGGTGCGCTCGCGTTCGTCGCGATCCGCGCCGGCGTGGACGCCGCGGGCCTGCTCGCTGGCATCAGCACGCTCGTGCCCGCGGTCGTGGTCGCCGCGTGGCAGAGCCGCCCGCGCGCCGCCGCCGACCCGAGCTCGTTGCCGGCGCTCGCCAGCGATGATCCCAGCTGGGATCTCTACAGCACCTGGCTCGCGCGCGAGCGCGAGATCGAACGCGAAGGGGACTAGCGCCGTGTCGTTCCTGGGCCCCATCGCCGCCGCACTGCACGTCCCGACCGTGATCGTCGGCTCGCTGCTCGTGACGGTCCTGCTGATCGGCATGGGCCTCGCGGTGCGCGCGCGCCTCGCCCGCGCCGATGGCGGGCTCCTCCCCGACGAAGGCCTCAGCATCCGCAACGTGGCTGAGCTGCTGGTGGAGATGCTCTCGGGCCTCGCCGAGCAAAACATGGGCCCGAACTGGCGGCGCTACTTCCCCATCATCGGCTCCATCTTCTTCTTCATCCTCACCGCGAACCTCGTCGGCCTGATCCCCGGCATCGCCGCCCAGGGCGAGGGCGACGGCGGCGCGACGCGCAGCGCGAACGTCACCTGGGCCTGGGCCGCGATCTCCTTCCTCGCCCACCAGTACGTGGGCATCAAGGAGCACGGCTTCTCCTACGTGAACCACTTCCTCGGGCCGAGCCTCCTCGACCTGCACGTCGGCGGCAAGCACATCCACGTGCGCGCGCTGTTCCCGCTCTACGCGCCGATCGAGCTGCTCTCGCACCTCTCGCGCTTGTTCACCCTCGCGGTGCGGCTGCTCGCCAACATGTTCGCCGATCACCTGGTGGTGAGCGTCTGGATCAGCCTCGTCGCGATCGGCGTGCCGGCGATCTTCATGGGCCTGGGCGTGATGGTCGCGTTCCTGCAGGCCTACGTGTTCGCAATGCTCTCGATGATCTACATCGGCTTGGCCCTCGAG
Source organism: uncultured Spirochaetales bacterium (assembly GCA_964460485.1). Classification (GTDB taxonomy): domain Bacteria; phylum Myxococcota_A; class UBA9160; order UBA9160; family UBA6930; genus VGRF01. The sequence continues at coordinate 9,690 of CAYWRY010000041.1, read as the reverse complement.
GAAGCCCACTAGGCGCGGCCCACTCGGCGGATCTGCCACAACAAGGAGAAGGAAACGTCATGCGGAAGTTCGGAAAGGTCGTCCTGTGGACCCTCGCCGTGCTGCTGCTCCCGATGGCCGCGTTGGCCCAGGAAGCGAGCGGCGGCGGCGACAGCTCGTGGGGCTACGCGCTCGGCGCGGGCATCGCGATCGGCCTCGCGGGTCTAGGCTGCGGTATCGGTCAGGGTCTCACGGCGAGCAACACCACCGCCGGCATCGCCCGCAACCCGGGCGCCGCGGGCAGCATGTTCACGAACTACATCCTCGGGATGGTTCTGATCGAGTCGATCGCGATCTACGGCCTCGTGATCGCGTTCCTACTGCAGGGCAAGATCCAGTAAAGGGCCCTCTCCGCCGAGTCCTCGAAGGCCGCGCGACGAGAGCCGCGCGGCCTTCGTCAATTTCTGGCGCGAGATGGCGACACCCGCGGCGAACGACGCCACGCGTGCGGTCGCAACGAAGGCAGCGCAGCGCCCGATCGCGGCTCGAGAAGCCGCAAGCGGTCCAGCACCGCGCAGGCGGCGCAAACCGCGCGCGGCTAGGCGGAGTCTTCGGAGCCGAGCGGAGCTCGCAACGAAGTGAAGCCACCGAGCGCGAGCAGCGACGCGAGCCTCACCCCGAAGTTTTCTCGCGTCGCAGCCGAGCCCGCGCCCGGTGGCTCCGGCGCGGCTCGCTCCCGGTCCCGTTGAAGGAGGTTCGCCGCGCAACGCCGAAGCGTCGGCGATTGCAGAGAGCAACCGCCGTGCCACTCTGCGCGCGTGGGCCGCTCGGTGAAACGTCGTGCGCCGCCGCGCACTTATCAGGGAGCCAGCGCTGCGCGGCGGCGCGCGCGTGAACGCCCGGCGGCGCCGCCGTGAACCGCGGTCTCTACCTCGCGTTCGAGGGCACCGACGGGAGCGGCAAGTCGACGCAGCTCCCGCGCCTCGCCGCGCGCTTCGAAGCGGCGGGCCGGCGCGTCGTCCGCACGCGCGAGCCCTACGACTGCCCCGCCGGCCGCGCGATCCGCGCGATGGCGCGCTCGGGCAAGCGCGTCTCGCCCGAGCGGGAGCTCGCCTGGTTCGTGGAGCAGCGGCGCGCGCACGTGCGCGAGGTGGTGCGGCCGGCGCTCGCGCGCGGCGACGTCGTGCTGAGCGACCGCTCGTTCGTCTCGAGCGCCGCCTATCAGGGCGCGCGCGGCCTCGACGCCGCGGCCATCCTGGCAGCGAGCGAGGCGGAGTTCCCGCGGCCCGATCTCGTGCTGTGGCTCGACCTGCCGGCGGAGGAAGGGCTCGCGCGCGCGGCCGCCCGCGGCGAGCCCGGCGAGCCGGCCTTCGAGGAGCGCGCCTTCCTCGAGCGCGTGCGCGAGACGATGACTGCGCTCGGTCGCGACTACGTCGTGCGCGTCGACGCGCGCGGCGATCCCGACGCGGTGGCGCAGCGCGTCGCGGACGCCGTGCGCTCGCGCCTCCACGTCTCGCTCGGTTGACGCGCGCTCCGCGCGCGTGAGAGGATCGCCGCGCGATCCGGGGTGGGGTTTCGGAGTTCGCTGTTGCGCGCACGCTGCTCGCTCATGCTCGCTCTGATGCTCGCCTTCGTTCCGCTCGCGCACGCGCGTGCGCAGGAGGCGGCGCCCATCGGCGAGCCGCCCCCGGACTCGGGCGCGGTCGAAGAGATCGTCGTCACGATCAGCAAGCGCGAGGAGGCGCTGACCGAGATCCCGGCCTCGGTGAACGCGTTCACCGGCGACCTCCTCCAGCAAGCCGACTTCGAGAGCGCGAGCGATCTCGCGACGCTCGTTCCGGGCTTCGTGACCAAGGGCGAGGCGCGCACCGGCGCGATCAGCATCCGCGGCATCTCGGAGGGCTTCACCGGTCAGGCGAGCGTCGCGCGCCACTTGAACGGGATCTTCCAGCGCGACGGCTCGCTCGCCTACACCGGCATGTACTACGACCTGAAGGCGATCGAGGTGTCGCGGGGGCCCGCGGGCACGGTCTACGGGCGCAACGCCACCGCCGGCGCCGTGAACCTCATCTGGAACGAGCCGAGACCCGAGCGCGAGCTGCAGGTCGAAGTGACGCTCGGCAACTACGACCGCAGACAGCTCCGCGGCGTCCTGAACGCGCCGCTGCTCGGTGCGGGCGACGAGCGCCTGATGCTCCGCTTCTCGCTGCAGCGCGAGCTGCGCGACGGCTATCTCGACGACGACTTCCAGAGCGACTCGGACGACGTCCAGAATCTCGACGATTGGACCGCGCGCGCCGCGCTCCGCTCCGTGCTGAGGGACGACCTCACGCTCGACTTGCGCGGCTACTACGCGCACTCGGACGCGAACACGAACATCTTCCGGCCGCTCCGCGACACCTACCCGGCCGGCACGCTCGTGCTCGGCGCGAACGGCGAGTTTCCTTTCGACTGGGCGAATGGCCTCGCCGAATTCAAGGCCGAGCTCTTGAATCCCGCCCGCGCCACGATCTGGCGCTTCATCGCACGCAACGAAGTGCGCTTCGGCCTGTTCCCCGACCTCGACAGCGCCGTCGAGGACATCCTGCTGTTCGGCCGCGACGTGAGCGGCAACGGCGTGATCGACGCCGCCGAGGGCGACGTGCCGCCGCTGGTACGCTCGCCGGAGTTCTTCTCGCCCGCGCTGCCGATCCATGCGGACCCGCTGCGCACGCGCTCGCGCTTGATCCAGAACGTGGGCCAGAGACCGGAGCTCGAGATCTGGGGCGTGGACGGCACGGTCGCGTGGCACCTCGGCGACTTCGCTGCGATCGGCGCCCTCGATCTGCGCGTGGTCGGCGGATACCAGTTCGTCGAGCTGAACCAGCTCTCCGACGCCGACGGCACCGAGCTGGGCGTGATCGACAGCAGCCAGCACCACACGCGCCACTCGGGCACCGTCGACGCGCAGCTCGTCAGCGACGGCGAGGATCTGCCGCTCGACGCGATCCTCGGCTTCTTCTACTTCCGCAACAGCGACGACCGTCCGGACCAGCACGCGCTCACGCCGCTCGGTGACTTCCGCAGCGACGAGTACCGCGAGATCGAGGGCATCGCCGTCTACCTGAGTGCGAACGCGCGGCCGCTGGAGATCTTCACGAACGACCCGCCGGTCGACGTCGAGCTGTTCGGCGGCGTGCGTTGGAACCGCGACTCCGAGTATCTCGACCTCACCAACTACGCGAACGTGCTCCGGCCCTTCGCGCAGCTCGACGGAAAGGTCACCTTCCGCAAGTGGACCTGGGAAGCCGGTCTGCGCTGGTTCGCCGCCGAAGGCCAGATGCTCTACTTCAAGTGGGCGACGAACTACAAGCCGGGCCTCCAGCAGCTCGATCTCACCAACAGCCTCCCGGCGCCAGTCGAGCCCGAGACGATCCGAGCCTGGGAGCTCGGCTGGAAGGCGTCGTGGCTCGATGGCCGGCTCACCAGCGCGCTCACCGGCTTCCGCTACGCGTACGAAAACCTCCAGGTGCCGCAGCTGATCCAGAACCAGCTCTTCACCTCCAACGCGGCCGAGGCCGAGATCTGGGGCATCGAGCTCGAGCTGAGCGTCTCGCCCAGCGACGGGTGGCTCGTGCAGGCGAACGTCGGGCATCTGCACGCGCGCTTCCTCGACTTCTGCGCCGACGACCCCGCGGTCGATTCCAGCGTGGACGCGCCCCGCTGCGTCGCCTCGCGCGATCCGTCGGCGCCGCTCACCAGCTTCAACGGGCTTGCGGACCTCTCGGGCAACACGCTCGAGGACGCACCCGAGTGGAAGCTGTCCTCGTTCACCAGCTACGCGATCGACCTCGGGCGTTGGGGGACGCTCACGCCGGTGCTCAAGGTGACGTGGACCGACTCCTACTCGCTGCGCCCGTTCAACCTGGCGATCGACCGCGTGCCTTCGTACTCCCGCACCGACGTGCGCCTGCGCTGGGACAGCCCGGAGCAGCGCTACAGCGTGGAGGCCTACGCCGAGAACCTCGAGGACGAAGTGGTGTTCGCGCGCACGACGGTGGGGCCCGACTTCACCGGCGGCTTCCCGGCGTCGGTGGGCGTCTTGCCGCCGCGCATGTTCGGCGTGCGAGTCGGCTTCCGCTGGGGTGGCGACTGAAGCGGGCGGCCCAACCTCGGCACAATCGGCCGCGCAACCCGCTCGCGCGCGTGCGCGCGCTCTGCCTCGCGCTGCCCGAGGCGCGCGAGAAGATCACCTGGGAGACGCCCACGTACCGCGTTCGCGAGAAGATGTTCGCCGTGTGCGGCGCGGGGCGCGGGCGCCTCGCAGTCACGCTGAAGGCTCCGCCCGGCGCCCAAGAGGCGCTCGTCGCTTACGACCCGCGCTGCTACTTCGTGCCCGCTTACGTGGGCAAAGCGGGCTGGATCGGCGTCTACCTCGACGAGCGCATCGACTGGGATCAGCTCGCCGCCCTCATCGAGCAGAGCTGGCGGCTCGTCGCGCCGAAGAAGCTCGCGGCAAGGCTGGGAGGCGCGGGCGAAGCCTGAGCGTTCGCCCGCGCCTCCGCGCTCATGCCTTCGCGCTCGGCCGCGCCTTCGTCGCCTCGAACCAGCGCGCGACGTTCTTGCACTCGGCGGGGATCGTCTGGCCCACGCTCGCGCCGAACTCCGCGAGCGCGTAGAGCGCGACGTCGGCGAGCGAGAAGCGGCCAGGCACGATCGTGTCGCGGCCGGCGAGCTGCGCGTCGAGCCACTTGTAGCCCTCCTGCGCGATCGCCTTCAGGCCCGGCGCCGCTTCCGGCGCGGTGTACATGCGCGTCTTGAAGAGCGGCAGGCCCTCCGCGAAGCGGAAGCCGTCCGTCATCGGCTGGATGATCTTCCACTCGACGCGGCGCACCCACATGCGCGTCTCGGCGCGCTCCGTCGGCGTCGTACCGATCAGCGCCGGCGCGGGCTTCAGCTCCTCGATCAGCTCGCAGATCGCGATCGTCTCCGCGATCACCTTGCCGTCGTCGGTCTCCACCGACGGCATGCCGCCCGCCGGGTTCTTGGCGAGATACGGCGCCTGCCGATTTTCGCCCTTCATGATGTCGACCTTCTGCACTTCCTTGAAGGTGAATCCCTTCTCGGCGGCGAACATGCGGACCAGCTTCGGGTTGGGGCCGATCGAGTCGTAGAGCTTCATCGTCGAATCCTTCCTGCGTGAAGTTGTTGGGGAGTGGGCGCGACGCCGAGCTAGAAGTGCACGCCCTTGGTCGTGCCGCCGTCGATGATCAGGTTGATGCCCGTGGTGAACGCCGAGCGCGGGCTGGCGAGGAACACCACCGCGTCCGCGACCTCCTGCGCCGTGCCCATGCGGCCGGTGGGGATGGTCGCGAGCGTGGCGTCGTACAGCGGCTTGCGATGCGTCTTGATCATGTCCCACGAGCCGCCCTCGATGAAGATCGGGCCCGGCGAGACCGTGTTCACGCGGATTCCCTTCGGCGCGAGCGCCTGGGCGAGCCCGCTGCCGTGGCGGATCAGCGCGGCCTTGATCGCGTTGTACGAGGTGGGGCCGATGAAGGTCTCCACCGCAGCGGTCGTGCTGATGAAGATCACCGAGCCCTTCGACTTCTCGAGGTGCGGCAGCGCCGCGTCGACGCTGCGCACCGCGCCGAGCAGGTCGACCTCGAAGTTCGCGCGCCAGGCCTTCTCGTCCATGCCGTTGCCGCCGCTCGGGTTGTGCACGAACACGTCGATGCCGCCCATGGCGGCGGCCGCCTCGGCGATGAAGCTCTTCAGCGCGTCGCCGTTTCCGACGTCGACGGGCTTCGCGAACACCTTGCCGCCGCGCTGCTCGAGCGCCTTCTTCGCCGCCTCCACCGACTCGGCGCTGCGCGAGCAGATCGCGACTTCGGCGCCCTCGGCGATCAGCGTCTCCGCGATCGCGCGGCCGATGCCCTTGGTCGCCCCGGTGACGATCGCCCGCTTTCCCTTCAAGCCAAGATCCATGGTGGTCTCCTCCCGCGTCGAAACGCGTGAAGGCGGAGCGTATCACGGTGATACGCTCGCGAGCCGAGGGAGGCGAAGGCGGCAGATGGCGGACCTCGGCAACGACTGGACCGGACGCGTCGCCGTCGTGACGGGCGCCGGCAGCGGGATCGGACTCGCGGCGGTGCGCCGCATCCTCGCGCTCGGCGGACGCGTGGTGGCGGTCGACCTCGACGAGAAGGCGCAGGGCGCGCTGCGGGGCGTCGAGCGCGTGCGCTGCGTTTCGGGCGACGTGACGCTCGAGGCGACCAACGCCGCCGCGGTCGCCGCCGCTGAGGCGCTCGGCGGCCTGAACGCGCTGATCCTGAACGCGGGCCTGCCCGCGCAGGGCGCGATCGACCAGCTCGACATGGCGACCTTCGATCGCGTGCTCGCGGTGAACCTGCGCGCCGCGGTGCTCGGCGTGCGAGCCGCGCTCCCGGCGCTGCGCAAGGCCGACGCGCCCGCGATCGCCGTGACCGCGTCCGTCTCCGGCCTCGGCGGCGACCCGGGCCTGTGGGCCTACAACACGGCGAAGGGGGGCGTGGTGAACTTCGTGCGCTCGGCGGCGCTCGAGCTGGGCAAGCAGGGCATCCGCGTGAACGCCGTCTGCCCCGGACCAACCCACACCGGCATGACGACCGGCATCCAGCAGGCGCCGGCCGTGCACGAGGAGCTGCGCCGCCACATCCCGCTCGGCCGCTGGGGCGAGGCCGAGGAGGTCGCCGCCGTGCTCGTGTTCCTCACCTCGCCCGTCGCGTCTTTCGTGAACGGCGCCGTCGTGCCCGTGGACGGCGGCGTCTTCGCCGGCAGCGCGCAGTTCACTCCCTGGGGCACCGGGCTGTAACGGCGCGGCGGCAGGAGGTCGCATGCCCTCACTTCCCCGCACGCTCTTGCTGATCGGCGGCGCCCTCGTAGCGCTCGGCCTGCTGCTGCAGCTGGCTCCGCAGATTCCGTGGATCGGCAAGCTGCCCGGCGACGTGCGCATCGAGGGCGACGGCTACGCGTTCACCTTCCCCGTCACCACCACCCTCTTGCTCAGCGCGATCGTGACGCTCGTGATGCAGCTGATCGAGCGGATGAAATGACGAGGCGCTCGTAGGGCGAGCGCGCGAAGAGGCTTCGCGCCGGCCCCTCGCGCGCGGCGCGGAGTGCGCTGCGGTGGCGCGCCTCGTGCAGCCAGCGCGCGAGCCCCGCCCGCGCGAACGCCTCGGGGTCAAAGTCGTGGGGGAGCGCGCGAACCCGCGCGCGCGGCGTGAGCAGATAGGTGTAGGCGGGTGCCGCGGCGCCGCTCGCCAGCGCGACGCGCACGGGGATGCGCACGTACTCCGCGCCCTCCCAACGATCGAGGCGCGCGAGCAGAGCCGGCGAGAGGCCGCGCACCAGCAGGCCGGCGACCGACTCGCCGGGCGCGGGCACGATCCCCGGATAGCCGGCGCCGCGCAGCGCGCGCCGGCCGTAACCCGCGAGCGTCGCGGGCTCCGTCGCGAGCGCGCGGGGCGAGTGCAGGCGCAGCACGGGCGCGAACATCAGGCTGCCGTACGCGAAGAGCGCGGCGTTCATCGGGGCTCCGGTGCGGCGCGTCGCGCGTGGATACCGTGAAGCCGCGCGAGATCACAGCCGCAACGAGGAGGCCCCGGAATGAGCCACGCGTCGAAGCTCCCGCGCGGGGTCTTCGCGCTCGGCGTCGTGAGCCTCCTGATGGACGTCTCGTCGGAGATGATCCACAGCGCCCTGCCGATCTTCCTGACGGGCGTGCTGGGCGCGAGCGTCGTCGTGGTGGGGATGATCGAGGGGGTCGCCGAGGCGACCGCGTCGATCACCAAGGTGTTCGCCGGCGCCGCCAGCGACGCGCTCGGCCGGCGCAAGCCGTTCGCGTGGGCGGGCTACGCGCTCGCGGCGGCGACGAAGCCGCTGTTCGCGCTGGCGCCGAGCGCGGGCGCGGTGCTGTTCGCGCGCTTCGCCGATCGCGTCGGCAAGGGCCTGCGCGGCGCGCCGCGCGACGCGCTCGTGGCAGATCTCACACCCGCAGAGCAGCGCGGCGCGGCGTACGGACTGCGGCAAGCGCTCGACACGGTCGGCGCGATCGCGGGCCCGGCGGCCGCGCTCGCGCTGCTCGCGGCATTCGCCGGCGACTTCCGGCTTGTGTTCTGGATCGCCTGCGCGCCGGCCCTGCTCTCCGTCGCAGTGATGACGTTCGGCGTGCGCGAGCCCGCCTCCACGCGCGCGCCGGGTGCGCTGCGCTCGCCCTTGCGCCGCGACGAGCTGGTGCGCCTCTCGCGCCGTTACTGGGAGATCGTGGCGTTCGGCGCGCTGCTCACCGTCGCGCGCTTGAGCGAGGCCTTCCTGGTGCTGCGTGCGGCAGACGTCGGCGTCGCGGCGGCGCGCGCGCCCGCGGCGTTGCTGGTGATGAACGCGGTCTACGCCGTCTCTTCGTATCCGCTCGGGCGGCTCTCGGATCGCGCGCGGCGCCCGGTGGCTCGGGCGGGTGTCGCGGTGCTCGCGGCCGGATTGCTCGCGCTGGCGTTCGCGGACTGCCCCCTCGCAGTGTGGCTCGGCGCCGGGTTCTATGGTCTGCACATGGGGGCGACCCAGGGGTTGCTAGGCGCGCTGGTGGCTGGCGAGGCGCCGGCGGAGTTGCGCGGCACCGCGCTGGGTCTCTTCCACCTGGTCGTGGGCGTCGCGCAGCTCGCGGTGGGCGCGGCCGCCGGGCTGGCCTGGCAGCAATACGGCCCGGCGCCGGTCTTCGCGTGCGGGGCGTTGCTCGCACTGGCCGCGTTCGGCGGCCTCGCTTTGCGTCGGCCTAGCGCGGCGTGAGGCGGAAGATCGTCGGCTCGCCGCGGATCCAGCTCGCGAGCACGTCGGAGAAGCCGTACTCCTCGCGGAACCGTTCACATCGTGCTCCGCGGGCGCGGAAGTTGTTACGCGCGCTCACTGTGGCCGAGCTCGCGGCCCGGCGCCACGCGGTCGCGGATGCGGCGCTTCAGCTCCGCGAGCTCCGGGAAGCCGCCGTCGCGCGCGCGGCAGGCGACGAGCTCCTCGCCGACGCGCACCTGGAACACGCCGCCCTCGCTCGGCAGCAGCGCCACCTCGCCCAGCTCCTCCGCGAACGTCGTCAGCAGCTCCTGGGCCATCCAGGCCGCGCGCGGCAGGAAGCGGCACTTCGCGCAGTAGGTGATCGCGACGCGCGGCTTTGCAGCCGCGCTCACGCGAGCACGCTCCACGCCGACGCGGCGATCATCCAGAGCGTCGCGGCGTAGCCGTAGCCGTAGGCGAGCGTGCGCTGCGGCATGCTGCTGCGCAGATAGCAGACGGTGTGCAGCACGCGCGCGAGCGCAAAGCCGGGTAGACACAGCCAGGCGCCGAGCGCGCTCGGCTGGGTGGCGGCGTAGATCGCGCCCACCACGAAGAACGGCAGGATGTTCTCCAGGTCGTTGCGGTGCGCGCGGCGGTAGCGCTCCACGTCCGGGTCGCGCTCGTCGCTCGCGGCGAGGCCCTGCGTCGCGTAGTCCTCGGGCGAGGCGAACACGCGCTTCGCGAGCCGCTGCCGGCTCGTGAGCGCCGCGAGCACGAGCATCTTCAGCGCGAGCGCCAGCACCGCCAGCGCCCAAAGCTTCCAGGCGAGCGTAGTGAAAGGCATCGCACCTCCCGCCGCCACGCGCGCCGCGCGGCTAGCGCTTCAGCTTCGCGATCACGCGATCTGCGTAGCCCTTCAGCGCGTCGATC
>CAYWRY010000040.1:0-30630 GCA_964460485.1 uncultured Spirochaetales bacterium | reverse complement strand
TTGATGCGCGCGCGGATCTCGCCGACCTTGAACGGCTGGCCGACCACCTTCGAAAGACTCTCCGCCGGCACGAGGTACTCGGCGCGCAGCAGCCGACAGAGCTGGCCGCCGTTGAGCTCGCACACCAGCACCTGCCGGAAGCGCTTCAGCACCTCGCCGAGGTTCGGCGGGAACGGATGCAGGTGGCGGACGTGGATGCTCGAGACGTCCTGTCCGGCGTCGCGCGCGTCGTTCACCGCCGAGGTGATCGCGCCGTGCGTGCCTCCCCACCCGACCACCAGCAGCTCGCCGCGATCGCCGCCGTTGATCTCGATCGGCGGCAGGTCGTTCGCGATGCGCCGGATCTTCTCGGCGCGCAGGTAGCCCATGCGCCCGTGATTCTGCGGCGTGTACGAGACGTTGCCCGTCTTCTCTTCCTTCTCGAGGCCGCCGATGCGGTGCTCGAGGCCCGGCGTGCCGGGGATCGCCCAGGGCCGCGCCAGCGTCTCCTCGTCGCGCAGGTACGGGAAGAATCCATTCGCGTCGGTGCGGTGCTCCACCTTCGTGCGCGGCAGCGTCTTCACGTCGGGGATCAGCCACGGCTCCGAGCTGTTCGCGATGTAGCCGTCGCTCAGCACCACCACCGGCGTCATGTACTTGACCGCGAGCTGCGCGGCCTCGATCACCGTGTGGAAGCAGTCGCTGGGCGTCGCCGCAGCGAGGATCGGCAGCGGGCTCTCGCTGTTGCGGCCGTACATCGCGGCGAGCAGATCCGCCTGCTCGGTCTTGGTGGGCAGGCCCGTCGACGGGCCCGCGCGCTGGATGTCGATGATCACGACCGGCAGTTCGGTCATCACCGCGAGGCCGACGGCCTCCTGTTTCAGGATGAAGCCGGGGCCGCTCGTCGTGCACACGCCGAGGTGGCCCGCGTAGGAGGCGCCGATCGCGACGCTCGCCGCCGCGATCTCGTCCTCCGCCTGGAAGGTGCGCACGTTGAAGTTTCGGAACGCCGACAGCTCGTGGAGCACGTCGCTGGCCGGCGTGATCGGATACGCACCGAGGAACACCGGCTTTCCCAGGCACTGGCCCGCGGCGACGATGCCGTAGGCCAGCGCGACGTTCCCGGTGATGTTCCGGTAGACGCCCGGTTGGATCTTCGCTTTCGGGATCGCGAACGAGACCGGGAACAGCTCCGTCGTCTCGCCGAACGCGAGGCCCGCCTTCAGCGCGCGCACGTTCGCTTCGCGGATCTCGCCCTTGAAGCGCGATTCGAGCCAGCGCAGCGTCGGCTCGATCGGCCGGTTGTAGAGCCAGTAGACCAGGCCGAGGCCGAAGAAGTTCTTCGAGCGCTCGGTCTCGCGCGTGCCGAGCTTCAGGTCCTCGAGCGCCTTGTGGGTGAGCTGACTGAACGGCACCTCGACCACGCGGAACTTCTCGCGCAGGCTGGGCAGCGGGTCGCCCTGATAACCGGCGCGCTCGATGTTCTTCGCGACGAACGCGTCGGCGTTGATGATCAGCATGCCGCCGGGGCGCAGGTCGTCGACGTTCGCGCGCAGGGCCGCCGGGTTCAGGGCGACGAGCACGTCGGGCTGGTCGGCCGGCGTGCGGATGTCCTGGGCCGCGAAGTGGATCTGGAAGCCGGAGACGCCGGCGAGCGAGCCGGCGGGAGCGCGAATCTCGGCGGGGAAGTCCGGAAACGTCGAGAGGTCGTTGCCCGCGAGCGCGGTCGCCTCGGTGAACTTGGTGCCCGTCAGCTGAATGCCGTCGCCCGAGTCGCCCGCGAAACGCACCGCGACGCGATCGAGCTCCTCGACCGGCTTCTTTTGTTCGGCCACGTGGGGTCCCTGCTCCTTTCGTGTCTGACCGGCAGTCCGCCGGGCAGGCCGCGGATTGTATCCAGACTTCGGCCGAATCCGGTCCGCTGCCGGCGATTTGCGATCCGGCTGGCGAACGCCCATGCGCCTGCGCCGAAACCGCTTTGATCCAGCGTAGTTCTGCGCAGGGCCTGCCGTTTCGTGTCTCAAGTCTGCGCGTCCCGCTTCCGAAACGGACGCCATGTACTTCCTTCGCAGGCTGCGTCCGCTGGAGGTCGCCGGCGAGCGTGTTCGCTTCCTGCGCGTCTCGCTGAACGCGCCGGTCGTGAGTACGGCCGATCTGCCCTCCGGCCCGGCTCGCGCGGTGATCGTCGTGCACCGCGAGGCGCGCGGCCGCATGGACGCGACGGTCGGAGTGCGCTCGCTGCGCTTCGGCGAGGTGGCCTACTGGAGCCTCGACGACGAGCTGGTCTCCGACGCGGACCTCTCCGTGGCCGCCGACGGGGCGCTCACCTTCGCCGAGAGCCTCGGCTTCCTCTTCGATGAGGAGACGCTCTCGGGCGCGGCCGCCGAGCGCGCGTTCCGCGAGTGGCTCTCGGACGACGGGAGCCTGGGCGAGAAAGAAGAGCTCGAGGTGCTGCCCGAGGAGACGAACGCGCTCTTCGACGATTCGCCGCCGGAGATCGAGCTCGAGGAGCTGAGCCCGGAGTCGCAGCCCGCGCCGCGCGATCCGCCGCTCGCTCCGCGCCCGAGCGCGATGCCCGCGCCGGCGCCGAGGCCGGTCCCGGAACCCAAGGCCGCCGCAGAGCCGAAGCCCGCGGCGGAAGCGAAGGCGGCGGAGCCGGCGCGGCCGCGCGCTCTCTCGAAGTTCCGCGCACGCGACGCGGTGCCCGGCGCGACCGCAAGGGGCTCGGCGCCGCGCAAGTCTCCCGTCCGGCAGCCGCTCGCGCGCGTCCAGCTCGTGAAGCGCCGCTCGCCCGAGGACGAGCGAAAGCTCGTGATTCGCAGGCTGCTCACCTCGTTCTGACCAGGAGTCGCCCCATGAACAAGCCCATCGCTCTCGCGCTCGCCCTCGCGTTCGCCGCGGGCTGTGCCACGCCGCCCAAGGCGCAGCGGCCGGTCGTCGGGGAGGAAGCCGAGCGCGCCGCCCGCTCGCACCACAGCCAGGGCGCCGCCTACCTGCGCGAGGGCAAGCTCGCGCTGGCGATCCGCGAGCTGCGCGCCGCCGCCGGCCTCAACCCGAACGACCCCTGGATCCGCCTCGCGCTCGGCGAGGCCTACCGGATTCGCGGCATGATGGCGGAGGCGGAGAACGAGGTGAGCGAGGCACTCGCGATCGACCCGGCCTTCCAGGAAGCGCGGCTCACGCTCTCGGGCATCTACGTCCAGCTGGAGCGCTATCCGGACGCGATCGCGCACGCGCAGCGGCTGATCGACGACCCGACCTATCCGAAGGTCTGGATGCCGCTCACCAACAAGGGCTACGCGCTGATGCGGCTCGGTCAGCTCTCGGACGCGCGCAGCGCGCTCGAGCTGGCCGCCGAGTTCAAGGACGACTACTGGCGCGCGTATCTCAACCTCGGCATTTTGGCCTCGCTCGAGGGCCATCACGAGGAAGCGCTCGCGCACTTCGCGAAGGTGATCGAGCACGGCGCTGGGACGTTGGGGGAGGCCGAGGCGAACTACCGCGCCGCGGAGATCTACGTCGCCCTCGGCGACCAAGGTCAAGCGATCCGTCACTTGTTGGCCGCGACCGAGCGCAACCCGGAAGGGCAATGGGGCAGGGCATCGGCCGAGTACCTGAAGCGCCTGCAGTAGGCGGCGACGCCACCGGTCGCGAGCCGGTCGGGCGCTACATCGGCCAGCAGCGCCGGCTGCGCGGCATCGAGCTCGAGGACCTCGCCGCCCGCACGCGAATCCCGCGGCGCTCGCTGGAGCGCCTCGAGGCGGGCGCCTTCGACCATTCGCCGGACGGGTTCTCTCGCGGCTTCGTGCGCACCGTCGCGGAGGCGATCGGGCTCGATCCGGACGACGCGGTCGCGCGCATGTTGCCGGAGCCCGACTCCGCGCGGCGCGCCTCGGCGCGCGGCGGTCGCGCGCCCGGCGTGCTCGTCGGCGTGTTGGCCGTGGCAGCGCTGGCTCTACTCGCCAGCTACTTCGCGACCGGGCTCCCGTCGCCGCCGCGCCGCGCCGCCGACGCTCCAGTGCGCCGCGACTACGTGCGCGCGCTCGCCGAGGCGCAGGGGATCGCGACGGCGCGCCTCGATGCGCGTGCCGCCGCGCTCGAACCGTTGCCGCCGGAGCCGCTGGTCGAGCTCCCGCCTGCCGAGGCGGCAGCCCACGCGTCGGGCCCGATCGCAAGCACGCCCGCGCGGCCCGCGCCCGCAGCGTCGCAGCCGGCAGCTCCCGCGGCGCTGCCGGCGGCGATCGGCGCTCCGGTGCCAGTCACGGCGGCCGCCGTCACCGCCCGCGCCGAAACCGCTTCCGGCCTCGCGGCGGTTCGCGAGCCGCCGCCGGCCGCGAGCGCCATCGCGCCGGGTCAGGACGAAACGCAGCCTCCGCCGGAGAGCACTCCGCCGCCCAGCGCGCCTGCGGCCATCGCCGAGAGCGCGCCCCCGCCCGCTGAGCCCGACGCGCCCGCGCCTGTGGCAGAGCCCCAGGCGAGCGAATCTGCCGAAGCCGAGAAGCCCGCGGCGCTTCCCGCCGCGCCTGCCGAGAGCGCCGCACGCGCGGGCAGCGCCGAGATCGGCGCCCCGATCGTCTCCGATGCAGAAGCTGACGACTGAAGCCCTCGTGCTTCGCGCGGTCGAGCTCGGCGAGAGCGACCGCGTGGTCCATCTGCTCACGCCCGAGACGGGGCGCATCGCGGCGATCGCGAAGGGAGCGCGGCGCAGCACGAGGCGCTTCCCGGGCACTCTCGACTTCTTCAACGAGCTGCACGTCCAGCTCGAGCGCAAGCGCGGCGCCTTCCAGCTCGCGCGGCTGGAGCACGCGCGCCTGATTCGCGCTTTTCACGGCCTGCGCGAGGACGCCGGGCGATTCGCCCTGGGCTGCTACCTGCTCGAGCTGCTCGATCGGCTCGCGCCGGAAGGCGGCCGCCGCGGCGACCTCGCTGCGCTCTACGCCTTCGCGACGGGCGCGCTCGGCGCCATCGACGCGCTGCCCCCCGAGCCGCGACTGCGCGCGCTGCTCGAGCTGCGCCTGCTCGCGGCGGTGGGCCTGCGCCCCGAGCTTGCGCGCTGCGTTCGCTGCGGGCGCCCGCTCAGCGCTCCGCTCGCGCAGTTCTGGATCGCCGAGGGCGGCGCGATCTGTGGGGCCTGCACGCAGCCGCACGAGCAGGGCATCCCCGTCCATCTCGGCACGCTGCGCGCGCTGGAGCAGAGCCTCGCGCTTCCGCTCGCCAGCTCCGGTCGCATCGCCCTCGGAGCCGCCGCGCTGCGCGAAGCCCAGACCGTGATCGGCCGCTTCCTCCGCTTCCATGTCGGCGTCGAGCTGCGCAGCGAGGCGTTCCTCGGCGAGCGACTCGAAGCGCCACGCCCTCCGCCCCCGAAACGCCCCGAGCTCGCGCGGGCCTGACTGCGGCGCGGATGGAAGCTGGGCACAGCGACGCGTTGCGAAGAGCCCCAGCGGCAGAGCCGAGAGGGGAACGCCCGAACGCAGCGCCCGACCGCAGCTCGAGAAGCGCCGTGCGGAGAATGCGCGCGGAGCTCCGGTGTGCTGAACAGCCGTGCCACGCCCGACCGCGGCTCGGGAAGCGCAGGCGGCCTCGCGCCGCGAAGCCGCGCGGAGTTCGCAAACGATTGACACCCCCGAGGGCCGACGAGAGACTGCGCCCGCTTCGGGGTCCGGCGTGATCCCGCCCATCGCCGAGCGAAGCGCGCCCAGGGAGGGCGGCGCGGGCTCGCGAACGACCTTCGTGAGCCGCCTCCATGTCCGCCGCAGACCCCGAGCGCTCCGCCGTCCGCATGGACGACATCGTCTCGCTCTGCGCGCGCCGCGGCTTCATCTTCCAGAGCGGCGAGATCTACGGTGGGATCAACGGATTCTGGGACTACGGGCCGCTCGGCGTCGAGCTGAAGAACAACCTGAAGGCGTTCTGGTGGCAGCGCATGGTGCGCGAGCGCGACGACGTCGAGGGCATCGACAGCGCGATCATCACCCACCCGCGCACCTGGGAGGCCTCGGGCCACGTCGCCAACTTCAGCGACCCGATGGTCGACTGCCGCGCGTGCAAGAAGCGCTTCCGCGCCGACCAGCTCGACGGCATCCCGCCCTGCGACGCCCGCGAGGGCAGCTCGCAGCACGACTTCACCGAGCCGCGCGCCTTCAACCTGATGCTGAGCACGCAGATCGGCGCATCCCAGGATGCGTCGAGCGTCGCCTACCTGCGCGCCGAGACCTGTGGATCGATCTTCACCGACTTCCGCCGCGTGCGGGAGGCCGGCCGCCAGAAGATCCCGTTCGGCATCGCGCAGATCGGCAAGGCGTTCCGCAACGAGATCAATCCGCGCAACTTCACCTTCCGCTCGCGCGAGTTCGAGCAGGCGGAGATGGAGTTCTTCTGTCATCCGAGCGAGAGCGCGAAGTGGTTCGAGCACTGGAAGGAGCTGCGGCTCCGCTTCCACGCGGACCTCGGCTTCGGCGCGCACCAGCTGCGCGTGATCCCGCACACGACGCTTGCCCACTACGCGAGGGCGGCGGTCGACATCGAGTTCCTGTTCCCGTTCGGCTGGCAGGAGATCGAGGGCATCCACGACCGCGGCAGCTTCGACCTCACGCAGCACGCCGAGTTCTCGGGCAAGGATCTGTCGGTGACGATCGAGGAGACGAAGGAGCGCTTCACTCCCGCGGTCGTGGAGACCTCGGTGGGCGTCGACCGCACCGCGCTGGCGATCCTGTGCAACGGCTACGCCGAGGAGAAGCTCCCCGACGGCGAGACGCGCACGGTGCTGCGGCTCGCACCGGTGATCGCACCGATCAAGGTGGCCGTGCTGCCGCTCTCGAAGAAGCTCTCCGAGAGGACGCTGAAGATCGCCGCGGACTTGCGTCGGCGCTGGAACGCCTTCCACGACGACGCCGGTAACATCGGCCGCCGCTACCGGCGCCAAGACGAGGCGGGCACGCCGTTCTGCGTCACGTACGACTTCGACTCGGAGACGGACGCGAAGGTGACCGTGCGCGAGCGCGACTCGATGACGCAGGACCGCATCGGCGTGGATTCTCTGCGCGCCTATCTCGAGGAGCGGATCGAAGGATGGCGATGACCTTCCCGCGCCATTCGCGCCGCTCGCCCGAGCGGCGCCCCGCGCAGCGGATCAGCGGCGCGGCGCAGCCGCGCCCGCTGCATCCGCCGTGCACCCTCCGCGAAGTCGCCGAGTTCCAGCGCCCAGGGTCGACGGAGTGAGAACCAAGTCCCGCAGCACGCGCTCCTCGCGACCCGCGAAGCGAGCTTCGCGCCGGCACGTGTATTTCTTCGGGAACGGCCAGGCGCAGGGCCGCGGCGACATGAAGGAGGTTCTGGGCGGCAAGGGGGCGAATCTCGCGGAGATGACGCGCCTGGGCGTGCCGGTGCCGCCGGGGTTCACGATCTCGACGGAGGTGTGCGCGGCCTTCAACGCCGCGGGCGGCAAGCTCCCCGAGTCCGTGAAGCGCGACGTACTCGCCGCGCTGGAGCGCATCGAGCGCATCGTCGAGAAGAAGTTCGGCGACGTCGACAACCCGCTGCTCGTCTCCGTGCGCTCCGGCGCGCGCGCGTCGATGCCGGGCATGATGGACACGATCCTGAACCTGGGCCTCAACGACCGCACCGCGGCCGGGCTCGCGGCGAAGGCCGGCGAGCGCTTCGCATACGACAGCTACCGGCGCTTCATCCAGATGTACGGCGACGTGGTCGAGAACGTCCCCCACGAGCGCTTCTCGACACGCCTCGACGAACTGAAGGAGCAGCGCGGCGTCCTCCAGGACACGGAGCTCTCTGCCGGCGACCTCCGGCAGCTCGCGGCCGAGTATCTCGAGATCGTGCGCGACGTGACGGGCCGCCCGTTTCCCCAGGAGCCCGAGGAGCAGCTGTGGCGCGCGGTCGCCGCGGTGTTCCGCTCCTGGCAGAACGAGCGCGCCCGGAAGTACCGCGCGATCCACGCGATCCCGGAGGCCTGGGGCACCGCCGTCAACGTGCAGGCGATGGTGTTCGGGAACATGGGCGACGACTGCGCCACCGGAGTCGCGTTCACGCGGAACCCGTCCACTGGCGAGCGCGTCTTCTACGGCGAGTACCTGAAGAACGCGCAGGGCGAGGACGTGGTTGCGGGCATCCGCACGCCGCAGCCGATCAACAGGGCGAGCCGGTCGGCGGAATCCGATCACCTGCCCGCGCTCGAGCAAGAGATGCCGCGCGCCTACAAGGAGCTGATGCGCGTCCAGCGGCGCCTGGAGAAGCACTACCGCGACATGCAGGACATCGAGTTCACCATCGAGCGCGGGAAGCTCTGGATGCTGCAGACGCGCACCGGCAAGCGAACGGTGAGGGCGGCCGTGAAGGTCGCGGTGGACATGGCCAAGGAAGGCCTGATCTCCCGCGAGGTGGCGGTGACGCGCGTCGCCCCCGAGTCGCTCGAGAAGCTGCTGCACCCGACGCTCGACCCCGACGCGGCGCGGGAGCTGATCGCGAAGGGTTTGCCCGCGTCGCCGGGCGCCGCGGTCGGGCGCATCGTGCTCTCCGCCGACGAGGCGGAGGCGCACGCCAAGGCGGGCGAAAAAGTGGTGCTCGTGCGTGTCGAGACCTCGCCGGACGACATCCACGGCATGCACGCGGCCGAGGGCATCCTCACTGCGCGCGGAGGCATGACCTCCCACGCCGCCGTGGTGGCGCGCGGCATGGGAAAGTGCTGTGTGGCCGGCTGCGGCGCGCTGCGCGTCGACGCGGCCGCGCGCGAGGTGCGCGTGGGCGGCCACGTGCTGCGCGCCGGCGACTGGATCACGCTCGACGGCGCCACCGGCGAAGTGTTCCGCGGCCAGGTCCCCACCGTGACTCCCGAGCTCGGCGGCTCCTTCGCGGACCTGATGCGCTGGGCGGACGAGATCCGCGTGGTGAAGGTGCGCACCAACGCCGATACGCCGGCGGACGCGAAGCTCGCGCGCGAGTTCGGCGCCGAGGGCATCGGCCTGTGCCGCACCGAGCACATGTTCTTCGAGCCGAGCCGCATCCTCGCGGTGCGCGAGATGATCCTCGCCGCGGACCCGCCCGCGCGGGAGCGCGCGCTTGCGAAGCTGCTGCCGATGCAGCGCGGAGATTTCGCCGAAATCTTCCGGGCGATGAACGGGCTGCCGGTGACGATTCGGCTGCTCGATCCGCCGCTGCACGAGTTCCTCCCCCACACCGACGCGGAGATCCACGAGGTGGCGGAGGCGCTGGGCAGCGACGCTGCGGTGGTGCGGGCCAAGGTCGAGGAGCTGTCCGAGTTCAACCCGATGCTTGGGCACCGCGGCTGCCGACTCGGCATCTCCTTTCCCGAGATCTATCGCATGCAGGTGCGCGCGATCGTCGAGGCCGCGTGCGAGGTGTCCTCGGATCGCGGGCGCGTGCAACCGGAAATCATGCTGCCGCTGATCGCGCATCGCGGGGAGCTCGCGATCTTGCGCAAGCTGATCGAGGACGAAACCGCCGCGGTGCTGCGCGAGTGGCCGCGCGTGCGGGTGAAGCCCGCGATCGGCACGATGATCGAGGTCCCGCGCGCGGCTTTGCTCGCCGGCCAGCTCGCGGAGCTCGCGGACTTCTTCTCGTTCGGGACGAACGACCTGACGCAGACCGGCTACGCGCTCTCGCGCGACGACGCCGGCAAGTTCCTGCCCGACTACGTAGACCGCGGCATCCTCACCGACGACCCGTTCGTTTCCGTGGACGAGGAGGGGATCGGCGCGCTGATGCGCATCGGCAGCGAGAACGGGCGCCGGGTGCGGCCCGGCCTCAAGGTGGGCATCTGCGGCGAGCACGGCGGCGACCCGAAGAGCGTGCGCTTCTGCGCCCGGCTGGGTTTCGACTACGTGTCGTGCTCCCCGTTCCGCGTGCCGGTGGCTCGACTCGCCGCGGCGCAGGCGGCCGCCGAGCAGATCGCGGCCCGGAGGGCGAAGCGCGGATGAGGAGGCTCCTCGGACTGCTCTTGGCCGCCTCGCTTGGGCTCGGCTGCGCCGCCTGGCGCGGCGCAACCTCCTGGTTCGATCGGGATGCGCCCGCCGCGGCGAAGGCCGACCCGTCCCAGGGCCTCACCGAGGTGAGCTCCGCCGATCTCGCCGACTTCTTCGCCTACGCGAACGGCTTCTACTCGCGGCTTCCGCTGCGGCGTTTCAACGACCGCAACACGTTCATGGACCCCAAGCTCGGCGCCTATTTTCGGACCGAATCTGCCTACGCCGACTACTACGCCAACCTGACAGGCGCGCTGCGTTTCGCGCGCTTCAAGCGCCTCCGGCCGCTCTCGGTGGAGATCCTCGAAGTGCGGGCCGAGGGTCCGGGCAAGGCCGTGGTCGTCACCCGCATGGTGGGGGACAACAGCCGCCCCCTGCGCTGGACCGACGTCGAACTGGTGCGCGAGGACAAGTGGGAGCGTGTAGGCGAGCGCTGGTGGATCTCGCCGGGCCGGATCTGACCAGCACCCGTTGCGTCGGCGCGTATCCGGCTGACCCCGAGTCAGCCGCGCTTTCTTCCCGCTTGGGTTACCGCGGTTCACACGCGCAAGGCATTGCGGAGCGAACCATTTTCCCCGAACGGCCACAAACTTCGCGATTCCGAAAGCAAATCGCCTTTCTGGCGGCGTAGAGTGGCCACCTGGCACGGCGGTTGCTCACCCCCTTCCTGGGACCGCCGTCCCACACCCCCTTCGAGAAGCCCTTTACCGCCAGGGAGCCCCCCGTTGTTGAATGCAGAATCCCCCGCGCGCCCCTCGAACCACAGCCACGCCACCGCGAGAGAGCAGAAGCGCCGCGTCGTGCCGTCGCGCCCGTCGCGCCGCCGCAACGTCGCTTGGGAGAGCGACACCGAGCTGGTGCAGCAGATCCTCGCTGGCAGCCGCGTGCACTTCGAGATGCTCTACGAGGCGTACTTCCCGCGCGTGTATCGCTTCGCGCTCAAGCGCATGCGCGACAGCGGAGAGGCGGAGGACGTCACCCAGGAAGTATTCGTGACCGTGTTCCGCGCGCTCAAGAGCTACCAAGGCAACTCGAGCCTGCTGGTGTGGATCTTCGGGATCGCACGCAACAAGGTGAACCGGCGCTTTCGCGGCGCGCGGCCTTGGATGGAGTCGATCGACCCCGAGACGTTTCACGCCGCGTCGCAGGACGCTCCCGCGGACGAGCAGGTGCAGGCGCGCATCCTGCTCGCGCAGTGCGAGGATGCGATCGAGAACCGGCTGACGCCGCTCCAGCGCCGCATCTTCCAGTTGAAGCATCTGCGCCGGCAGTCGATCCGCTCGATCGCCGAGGCGCTCGGCAAGTCCGAGGACGCCGTCAAGGCGAACCTCTACCGCATGCGCCGCGCGATCGCGCAGGGCGCGCCGGGTCTGGAGCAAGTCCTCAGGGCGTAGCCGCCTCTCGGCCGGACGCTCGCACAGCACCGCGCAGCGAGTCCCTCTGCCACGGGATTCTTGCGTCAATGTTGCACGTTTCCGTGCCACTTCCGGCCTCCTGCCGCCACTTCCTCGTCGGAGCGCCGCGCCAGGGATGCGGCGCTCCTGGGGGATGTGAGCGTGCGCGGTGCCAAGCACGGCGGGCGAAGGCGCCGGGCCGCCGGCGACCTGCGGCCTGGGACGGCTGCGGATCACGGCAGCCTCGGCGACGAGGCCCTGCTCGCAGGAGTCCGGGCGGGGAGTGAGCCGCACTTCAACGCGCTTTACCGGCGCTATTTCGGTCGCATCTACGGCTTCCTCAGCGCACGCGTCGGCAATCGCGCCGACGCCGAGGAGCTGACGCAGGAAGTGTTCACGGCGGTGTTTCGCTCCGCCGGCGGCTTCGGCGAACGCGCGACGCCCCTCTCGTGGGTGTACGGGATTGCGCGCAACACGCTGCTCGGCCACCTGCGCAAGCGGCAGCTCGAGCGCACGCGCGCCGCGGAACTCATTGCGAACCTGCTGGCGCCGCCCGCCGCCGAATGGGCGTTCACGCCCGAGGAGCACGCGCGCCAGAACCGTCTCGGCGAGGAGATCGAGCGGCGCTTGGCGTCGTTGGCACCCTGGCAGCGCGACGTGTTCCGCTTGCGCCACCTGGAGGATCTGGCGATCGACGAGATCGCGCGGCGGACGACGCGCTCCGAGGACGCGGTGAGGTCCGGTCTGTATCGAACCAAGCGCCTGTTATTCGACGCGGCCGACCTGGAGGGGGACGATCGATGAAGTGGGCGCTCTTCGCCCGAATCGGCGAGCGCTTCGCGCGCTTGCGCGCGCGGCCACCGAAGCCGCCCGAGCTGCACGAGATCGCTGCGGAGTTCAGCACCGAGGAGCTGGCGGAGTTCCTCGAGGGCGACGCGTATCCCAACGATGCGCGCCCGGAGTTCCGCGAGCAGCTCCGAGAGGATCTGTGGAAGCTCGTGCAGGAGACGCACGGGCAGGAGGCCGAGCGCCGGAGCTGAGCGCGCGAACGAGCTCGGCGACCGCCACTCCGCCGTCCTCGATCGCTTGCACGCGAACGCCCGGTAGTTACCGTGCGCGCCCTTCGCTCCCTTCGTCTAGTGGCCTAGGACGTGGCCCTCTCAAGGCCGAAACGCGGGTTCGACTCCCGCAGGGAGCGCCAATCTACACAGCGCCACGCGCCGCGCGCCCGCAGTCGCAACGCCGGCGCGGTGCTCGCGGCGCCCCGCGCACGTGAGCGACATGGCCGAGTTCTCGTTCGCCTTCATGGACTGTGAGTTCGGCGGGCTCGACCCCGAGCAGCACGACATCACCGAGATCGGCGTGATCGTGACGGACGCGCGGCTCGCGGAGCTGGGAGAACGCGAGTGGAAGGTGGTGGCGCGCCCCGAGCGCATCACGCCCGCGTCGATCGAGATCTCCGGCTACGACTCGGCGCTGTGGGCGAAGGAGGCGGTGCCCGTGCGGCAGGCGCTGGCGGAGCTCGCCTCCCTGCTACCGAAGGACTGCAAGGTCGTACCGGCAGGCCAGAATGTGCGCATGGACGTCGCGTTTCTCGAGCGCGCGTACAAGAATTGCGGCATCCCGTGGCCCTTCGACTACCACGTGATCGATCTCGCGACGCTCTTCTTCGCCTGGTCGCTGGTCGCGGGCGAGAAGGTCGAAGCGCTCTCGCTACGCCAGGCGGCGACGCGCGCTGGGCTCGCGCAGGACAAGGTCGCGCACCGGGCGCTGGCGGACGCGCGCCTCACGCTCGAGACATTCAGGCACTACGTTGGGCGTCTGTCTCCGCGCGAGCCGCGAGATGACGCGCCCACGCCGGTCGCGTAGGCGCGCCACTTCGCGACCGCGCTGCGATCGATCCAGCCGAGCAGACAGGCGGCGAGCTGCGCGAGCGCTCCCCCCGCCGGCAGGACGAGCGCGGAGCCGAAGTCGACGAGCACCGGACCACCGTCGTCGCCGACGAGCACGTTGCCCTGGTGACGCAGGTCCAGGTGCAGGACGCCGCGCGCGTGCATCTCGTCGATCGCGCGCGCCAAGGCGTCGAAGAATGCGGGCGGCGTCTCGCGCGCGACGCTGCGCGAGAGCGGTCGGCCCGCGCGCGCCTCGACGGCGAAGGCGAGCGCGTCGATCGCGCCGATCCAGCGGGGCACCGCGGGGTGGCCGGCGAGCGCGCGCCAGGCGCGCTGCTCGCGGCGTGCGATCCAGCGTCCGAGCGTCGCGCGTACGAGCGCGCCGCGCGGTGCGAAGTCCTTCACCACCAGCCGCGCGCCGCCGTGCTCGAGCGCGAACACGTCCGGGTTTGCAAAGCCCCCCGCACTGATGCGCTCGGCGCGCGCGAGCTCGGCACGCTGCGGAATCGACCAGATGGGAGCAGCAGGCACGCTGGGCATACGGGCATTGTCGGAGCCGAGGCGGCTCGGGACCAGAGCGACTGCCCGCGCGCTGACACGTTTCGTCGCCGTCGCGGCGGCCGCGGCGAGGCGCAGAGCAAGCGGAAGCGCGGTCCTAGTTCTGACACGGAGCCGGTCGCCGCTCGCGCAAAGGGCCGAAGCCAGCTGGTTTCGGCCCTTGGATTTCGCGCCCGACGAGCGGGCGCTCGGCGCCGGATACGATCGAGTCCGAGGTGACGAAATGCGGCGTGATCCTGCCCACGTTCGTCACCTGCGGGAGCCGGCACTCACGCCGAATCGCTCTTGGGTCTGGACGGGGCTTCTCAAGAGGATCTCTCCAGTTCGTCGGTCGCCTTCCGATGGGTTGCCGTTGGCGGACCCCTTGGCACATCGGTTGCGAATGGGCCTGCCAACGCCAATCCGAGAGACGCCCCGCCCGGCAGGTCGCCGTGTGAAGCTCCTCGGAACAGTGAGAGAGAAAGCCCAAAGATGCGCAAGCTTCACACGCGCAAGGGCGGCTTCACGCTCATCGAGCTGATGATCGTGGTCGCCATCATCGGGATCCTGGCGGCGATCGCCATCCCGAACTTCCTCATGTTCCAGCTCCGCTCGAAGACGGGCGAGGCGAAGACCAACCTCGCGGGCATTCGCACCGCGGAGGAAGGCTACTTCGCCGAGTTCGGCACGTACGTCGCGGCTGCGGCGCTCCCCGGTGTCCCCGGCCCGCAGAAGCAGCCGTGGCCGGTGCCGGCGGCGGGCTTCGACACGGTCGGCTGGGCGCCTGAGGGCCAGGTGTTCTTCCAGTACGTGATCACCACGAACGGTGCGAACACCGCCTGGTCGTCTGAGGCTCTGGGCGACCTCGACGGTTCGGGCGCCGCGAGCCGGTCGTCCTTCGGCTACATCCACCCGATCCCGGGCGGTGCCGGTGTCGCGGCTGGCGCGTGTCCGGCGACTGGCGTGTACAACCCCGCGACCGCGGCGAACGACCTGCTGAACACGGTCGGTCCCTGCGACGCGGTCTCTGGCCAGAGCGTGTTCTAGTCCTCGGCTAGAGGGTCTGAAGGAGGGCCGGAGCGCGACTGTGCTCCGGCCCTCCGATTTTTCCTACAGGTGCGCTGCGTCACGGTCGATGCAGGCGGTAGGGGGATGGCAT
This sequence comes from uncultured Spirochaetales bacterium, assembly GCA_964460485.1. GTDB lineage: Bacteria > Myxococcota_A > UBA9160 > UBA9160 > UBA6930 > VGRF01. The sequence goes on along the minus strand of CAYWRY010000040.1, from coordinate 15,674 downwards.
GCGCAAGTCACGGCTCAGCAAAGGCTTCACCCTGGTCGAGCTCATGATCACCGTCGCGATCATCGGCATCCTCGCCGCGACTGCGACCACGCTCTTCAAGGACCAGCAGCTTCGCTCGAAACGCGCAGAGGGCACGACGAACGTCGAGGCGCTGGCGAAGCTGGCAAAGGGCTTCTTCGGCGAGCAGGGGTCGTACCCGGGCGTGCTCGCTCCCGAGCCGCCTCCGCCTCCGGGCCCGGAGGCGCTGCCCTGGCCGGCCGCCGCATCGGCGGTGTTCGCGCAGGTCGGGTTCTCCGCCGAGGGCGCCGTCCGCTACCGCTACGACATCGACACGCCGGCGCTCGGCGAGTGCGGCTGCCCCTCCGGTGCGTGCTTCACGGCGGTGGCTTATTCGGATCTCGAGGGCGACACGAACATCGGCGGCGTCGGCTACTACCACCCCGATCCGCTCGGCTTGACCTGTCCGACGGCTCTGTTCGGGTTCACCGTGCCCTTCGACGGGGGCGGCAACCCGATCATCGATGCGGCGGTTCCGCTCAACGACCCGCTCGCCGTTCCCGGCCCCGACGACTACTGAGCGTCGTCTCGCCGCGAGCGCGGAGGGGGCCGTGAAGTCGCTGGGATGGCGCGTCGCGCTCGCGGTGGGGGCGTGCGTCGCCATCGTCGCCGCGGACGCGCGAGTGCCCGACGAGCCGGCGCAGCTCCGCGAAGAGAGCTTCGTCGCGGACCCGCAGACCCTCCAGCTCGCGTCGCTGGGCTTCGACGCGCTCGTCGCGGACCTGCACTGGATGCGCGCGGTGCAGATCGTCGGCAGCAAGGAGGGCGCCGCCGGGCGCAGCTCGCTGATCGGCGCGCTCCTCGACGTGGTCACCACCCTCGATCCGTGGGTGGGCCACCCGTATCGCTTCGCCGCGATCTGGATGAAGGACGACGAGACCGCGGTGCGCCAAGCGAACGCGCTCCTGCGCCGCGGCATCGCCCATCATCCCGGCGATTGGCGCAACTACTTCTATCTCGGCTTCAACCACTTCTTCTATCTCGACGAGCAGGCGGAGGCGGCGGCCGCGCTGGAGCCGGCGATCCGTCTGCACGGTGCACCCCCGTACCTCGCCCGCCTGGTGGCGCGCCTGAAGAGCGAGCAGGGCGGCCTCGACGCGGCAGCTGCCTTCCTCGGCGAGATGCTGCACGACGCGCCGCCGATCGAACGCCGCGCCTACCAGAAGGCGCTCGACGAGATCGAGACCGAGCGCCGCGCGCGCTTCCTCGACGCGGCCCGCGCCGAGTATGTGCGCCGCCATCAGCGCGACATCCAGACGGTGGGAGACCTCGTGCGCGGCGGCGTGCTGCGGGCGCTGCCCGAGGTTCCCCTCGGCGGCGGCTGGGCGATCAGCGCGGAGAGCGGGCAAATCGTCTCCGAGCGCGCACGATTCCGCTACGAGGTGAAGCTGGACGCGACGAATCGCAGGCAGCTCGCAGAGTTCCGCGAGCGGTCGAGGAAGGCGAGGGGGCGGTGAGCGCGATGGACGGCGCGATCGTTCAGGTGAGCGGACTGGTGAAGGACTACAAGCCAGGCTTCGGCCGCACGAAGCGCGTGCTGCACGGCATCGACTTCGCGGTGAGGCGCGGCGAGCTGTTCGGCTTCATCGGACCGAACGGCGCCGGCAAGACCACCACGCTGAAGGTGCTGCTCGGGCTGATCCGCGCGACCGCCGGCGAGGCGCGCGTGCTCGGCCACGACGTGCGCGAGACCGCCTTCCGCGAGCACGTGGGCTTCGCGCCAGAGAGCCCGTACTTCTACGACTTCCTGACCGGCGCAGAGATCCTCGAGTTCTACGCGCGCCTGTGCGCGACGCCGAAAGCGCGCCGCCGCGAGCGCGTGCGCGAGGTGCTGGAGCTGGTCGGTCTCGGCCACGCGGGCGACGCGCGGCTGCGCACCTACTCGAAGGGCATGCTCCAGCGCATCGGCATCGCGCAAGCGATCGTGCACGACCCGGAGGTGGTGTTCCTCGACGAGCCGATGAGCGGCCTCGATCCGGTCGGCCGCAAGGAGATCCGCGATCTGATCGTGGGGCTGAACCGAGGCGGCAAGACGATCTTCATGAACACACACATCCTCTCGGACGTGGAGCTGATCTGCGACCGCGTGGCGATCCTCGTGAACGGCCGGATCGCTTATCAGGGCGACCTCGACGGCGCGGGCGAGCGCGGCGAGCGGCAGTTCGACGTGACCTTCTCTTCGCTCGCGCCGGATTTCGCCGACGAGGTGGAGTCGCGCTTCGACGCGACGCTCTCCGGGCAGGGCACCTTCGCCACGCTGCGCGTCTCCGAGAAGCACGTGAGCGAGCTGATGCAGGGCGCGCTCGCGCGCGGAGGGGTGGTCGAAGAGGTACTGCCGGTGCGCGCCGGCCTCGAGGCACTGTTCCTGGAGGCGGTCGCGGGACGCGTCGCGGAGGGACAGAGATGAGTTGGCTCGGCGCCGTCGCGGCGATCGCGGGCAACACGCTGCGGGATGCGATCCGCAGCAAGGTGCTCTACGTGCTGCTGTTCTTCGCGCTGCTGTTGATCGCCACCAGCGCGACGCTCGCGACGCTCTCCTACGTCGAGCGCGAGCGCATCCTGCAAGACGTGAGCTTCGCCGCGATCCGCTTCTTCGGCACCGCGATCGCGATCTTCGTCGGCGTCGGTCTCGTCCACCGCGAGATCGACCGGCGCACCATCTACACGATCCTCTCGAAGCCGGTCGATCGCAGCGCCTTCATCGTGGGCAAGTACGCGGGGCTGGTCGCGACGCTGTGGGGCCTGCTCGCGGTGATGGCGGCGTGCTTCGCCGCCGCGTCGTGGGCGGCGAACGCGCCGCTCGGCGCGGGCCACGCCGTCGCGCTCGGCCTGTGCGCCGCGGAGCTCGCGGTGGTGGTCGCGTTCGCGACGCTGTTCTCGTCGTTCGCGACGCCGTTCCTCGCCGGCTGCTACAGCCTCGGCGTCTACCTGGTCGGCCATCTCGCGCGCGACCTCTACGCGATCGGCCAGGTCTCGAAGTCGGAGCTCACGCGCACGTTCTCGGATTGGGTGCACCGGCTCGTGCCCGATCTGTCCGCGTTCAACCGCACCCTCGAGGCCGTTCACGGCCTGCCGATCCCCGCCGGCGAGGTGGCGTGGTCGCTGGTCATGGCGCTGGGCTGGATCACGGGCTTCCTGCTCGTGGCCGTGATGACCTTCGAGCGACGCGACTTCCGATAGCCTGGCGCATCGATGACGTCGCCGGAGCCCGCCGTCGCGCTCACGCCCGTCGCGCTGGCGATCGCCGGCCTGATCGGCGCGATCGTGGGCTCGTTCCTGAACGTCGTGATCCATCGCGTGCCCCGCGGCGAATCCGTCGTGCGCCCGCGCTCGCGTTGCCCCGGCTGCGGCCAGCCGATCGCGGCGTGGGACAACGTGCCGGTGCTCTCCTGGCTGCTGCTGCGCGGCCGCTGCCGTCGCTGCCGCGCGCCGATCTCGGCGCGCTATCCGCTGATCGAGCTGCTGACGGGAGCCGCCTTCGCGGCGATCGCAGCGGCGCACGGCCCGAGCCTCGCCACCCCGCTGCTCTGGCTGTTCGCGGCCGGATTGATCGCAGCCGCGGGCATCGACTTCGACGAGCGCTGGATCCCCGACTCGATCTCGCTCGGCGGCCTCGCGCTCGGCCTCGCCGCGATGCCCGCGGCGAAGGCGCTCGCGGGTGCGCCCTACGCCGCGGCGCTGCTCGAGTCCGCGCTCGGCGCGGCGATCGGCGGAGGGCTGCTCTGGATCGTGGGGTTCAGCCACGCGCGCGTCTCGCAAGCGCTGGGTCGCGAGTTCGAGCACTGGCCCGGCGAAGGCAATCCACTCCCGACGATCGGCACGCTCGACTACTGGACCTGGTTCCCGGGCATGGGCTTCGGCGACGTGAAGCTGATCGCAGCCGTCGGCGCCTTCCTTGGACCGCTCGGCGTCGCCCAGACCCTCGTGCTCGCCGCCGGCATCGGCCTGGTCGCCGGCCTCGCGCCGCTCCTCGCCCGGCGTCCGCTGAACACGCCGTTCGGGTTCGGCCCCGCGATCGCGGTGGGCGCGCTCGTCGCCGCCGCCTTCCCGGCGCTGCGCCTGTTCTGAGAGCTGAGGGCCGCGCGGCCCCGCGCGCAGCTACCGTGGCCGCGGCGCACCCCGGGAGGAACGCGATGGCGGAGACGAACGCCGAGCAGCGCGCGTACTGGAACGAACAGGCCGGCCCGATCTGGGTCGCGATGCAGGAGCGCATGGACGCGCAGATCGGGGCGCACGGCGCGCGTGCCCTCGCGGTGCTGAACGCACAGCCCGGCGAGCGAGTCATCGACGTCGGCTGCGGCTGCGGCGACACCGCGCTGGCGATCGCGCGCGCTGCCGGCCCGCGCGGCCGCGTGCTCGGCGTCGACATCTCGGCGCCGATGCTCGCGCGCGCCCGCGAGCGGGCCGCCGCGGCCGGGCTCGCCCAGGCGAGCTTCGTGCTGGCCGACGCGCAGACCCATGCGTTGCCCGCGGGCGCCTTCGACGCGCTCTTCTCGCGCTTCGGCGTGATGTTCTTCGAGACGCCTGGCGCTGCCTTCGCGAACCTGGCGCGCGCGCTCCGCCCGGGCGGCCGCGCCGTCTTCGCGTGCTGGCAGCCTGTCGCCGCGAACCCGTGGGTGGCGGTTCCGATGGCGGCGCTGGCCGGCGTGCTGACCCTCCCCCCGCCCCCGCCCCCCGGCGCTCCCGGACCCTTCGCGTTCGGCGACCCCGCACACGTGCGCTCGATCCTCAGCGAGGCGGGCCTCGACGAGATCGCCTTCCGCAGCGAGCAGCTCCCGATGGGCTACGACGGCGTCGACGACGCGGCCGCATTCCTCACCGAAATGGGTCCCGCGAGCCGCGCCATCCGCGAAGCCGGCGGCGGCGAGCCGCTCCGCGAGAAAGCCCAAGCCGCCATCCGCGACGCCATCGCCCCCTACGCCCAAGGCGGCCGCGTAGAGCTCCCCAGCGCCATCTGGGTGGTCAGCGCGAAGAAGCCCTAAGGCACCCGCGCAATCCCACCGCCGAAAACGAAGCGCAGGCGCCTCGATGGCGCCTGTCTTCGCTCTTCGCCGCCCCTGCGGTCCGCGGCCGCGTATTCCGAATCCGACGCCGCCTCGCAGCTCTCTTGCGCCCGATGTCCCGCGGCATCGCGCGAGAAACCGTCTATGTTGGGCCGCGCTATTCCCCGGTCGTCTAACGGTAGGACCGCAGATTCTGACTCTGCTAGTCGAGGTTCGAATCCTCGCCGGGGATCCAGCACCGCCTCCGCCGCGCGGCAGCCTCCGCGCCGACGCGGTCGACTTCTCGAATGGGGGCCCCGTGAAGCTCGCCGTCGAATCGCTCACCGAGACGCCTTCGCCGTTCCATTTCACAGCGACGCCGGCGTGGTTCCAGCAGCGGTTCCCGGCCGATGCACGCCCCGCCGAGGGGCTCAGCGAGCCCGTCGAGATCGACGGCCGGGCCTACCGAGTGGCCGCGGACCTGCTGATCGAGGGGAGCATCCGCGGCGAGGTCGAGCTCGGATGCAGCCGATGCCTCCGCCGCTATCGTGCGCCGATCCGCGAATCGTTCCGCCTCGTGCTGGAGCCCGCCGGGGCCAGAGTTCCCGCCGACCCGGAGGGCAAAGAGGCCCTCGCCAGCGACGGGCTCTACTTGGGCGACGAGGCCGAGACCGGGTGGTTCCGCGGGCAGGTGCTCCGGCTCGATCGCTTCATCGGGGAGGTTCTGTCGCTCGCGTTGCCCATGCAGCCGGTCTGCCAGCCGGGCTGCCTCGGTCTGTGTCCGCGCTGCGGCGTGGACCGAAACGTCGAGTCGTGCAACTGTGCAGACTTACGGCCCGAATCTCCCTTCGCCGTCCTCGGCAAGCTGAAGAAGGACGGCCCGCCTCGATGACTCGGCCAGCGGCGCATTCGCTGCCGGCCCTTCCCGATCGGAGTTCACAATGTCCGCCGTTCCCAAGCGCAAAGTCTCCAAGTCGCGCAAGAACAAGCGCCGCTCGCACCACTTCCTGACTTCGCCCGCGAGCGCCGCCTGCCCCCAGTGCGGGGAGCCGCGCGCGCCGCACCGGGTTTGTCGCTTCTGCGGCACCTACGCCGAGCGCAAGGTGCTGGGCGAGGACAAGCTGAACTCCGCCGAGGCGTGAGCCCTTGCTGGCGCTCCTCTTCCCCGGACAGGGCTCGCAGGCGGTCGGCATGGGCCGCGACGTCTTCGAGACGTCCCTGGCTGCGCGCGCGACCTTCGAGGCTGCGGACCGCGCGCTCGGCTTCGCGCTCGCCCGGCTGTGTTTCGAGGGGCCCGAGGACGAGCTGCGCCGCACCGAGATTCAGCAGCCCGCGATCCTGACGACCAGCATCGCGCTGCTGCGAGCCGTCGAGGAGCGCCGCGCGCTCGCGCCGGCCTTCGTGGCGGGCCACAGCCTCGGCGAGTACTCGGCGCTCGTCGCCGCTGGCGCGCTCGCCTTCGAGGATGCGGTCGTGCTCGTGAACCGGCGCGGGCGGTTCATGCAGGAGGCCGTGGCGCCCGGGCGCGGCGCGATGGCCGCGCTGATGGGCCTCGAGCCCGAGGACGTCGACGCAGCCTGTCGCGCCGCGGCAGCGGAGACCGGCGGCGTCGTCTCGTCCGCGAACTACAACTCGCCGCAGCAAACCGTGATCGCGGGAGAGACCGCGGCCGTCGAGCGCGCCATCGCGCTCGCCAAGCAGGCCGGCGCGAAGCGCGCGGTGCCGCTGCCGGTGTCGGCGCCGTTCCACTGCGCGCTCATGCAGCCCGCCGCCGAGAAGCTCGCGCCGGAGCTCGCGCGCGTGCGCTTCGCCGATCCGCGCATCCCCGTGATCACCAACGTCGAGGCCGAGCCGAACACGAGCGGAGCGAGGATTCCCATGCTGCTCGAGCGCCAGGTCACCGCACCGGTGCGCTTCATCCAGTCGGTGCGCAAGCTGGCCGCGCTCGGCGTCACGCGCGTGATCGAGATCGGCCCCGGCTCCGTGCTCACCGGGCTCGTCGCCCGCATCGAGCGCGGCATCGCGCGCGCGAACGTCGCGACGCGCGAAGATGTCGAAGGCGTGGTGTCCGGCGACGTCGCGGCCTAGGGTCCGGCGCAATCGCGCACTGCGAGAGGGAAGGGCGCAACATGAACGCGGGTCTGGAGAAGCGAGTCGAGGCGATCATCGTCGAGCAACTCGGCGTCACGCCCGAGGAGGTCGTGCCGGAGGCTTCCTTCATCGACGACCTCGGTGCCGATTCCCTCGACATCGTCGAGCTGGTGATGGCGATGGAAGAAGAGTTCGACATCGAGATCCCGGACGAGCACGCGGACCGCTTGCAGACGATCGGCTCGGCGGTCGAGTACCTGCGAGAGCGCCTCGAGGCCTGAGCGGCGCCGCGCCCCCCGGGCGCCGGGAGACGAATCAGTGCCGGCGCTAGGCGCCCAAGACATCGTCGTCACCGGGCTGGGCTGCGCCTCCCCCCTGGGCGTGAGCGCCGAGGAGACCTGGTCGGCGATCGCCGCCGGACGCTCCGGCATCGCGCGCCTGCCCGACGAGTTCGACGCGCGCCTCGAGGTGCGCATCGCCGCGCGCGTGACGGGCGCGCTGGACCCCGGTCCCGTGGAGCGCAAGGAGCTGCGCCGCATGGACCGCGGGATCCTGCTCGCGCTGTGCGCCGCACGCGAGGCACTGCTGGACGCGGGGCTGGCCGGCGCGATCGGCAGCGCCGTCGACCGCGACCGCATCGGCGTCGCGATCGGCTCCGGAATCGGCGGCATCCACACCTTCATCCAGAACGACCGCCTCTACGCGGAGCGTGGTCCGAGCCGCGTCTCTCCGTTCTTCATCCCGATGACGCTGGCGAACATGCCCTCCGGCATGGTCGCGATCCATCACGGCCTGCGCGGTCCGAACCTGTGCCACGTGACGGCCTGCGCGAGCGGCGCCCACGCGATTGGCGAGTCGCTGCGGCTGCTGCGCGCTGGCGAGGCCGACGCGATGGTGGTCGGCGCCACCGAGGCGGCGGTGGTCGACCTCGTGATCGCGGGCTTCACGAACATGCAGGCGCTCTCGCGGCGCAACGACGCGCCCGAGCGCGCCAGCCGACCCTTCGACGCGGAGCGCGACGGCTTCGTGCTCGGCGAGGGCGCGGCGGTGCTGGTGCTCGAGCGCGCCGCGCATGCCCGGGCGCGCGGCGCCCGCGTGCGCGCCCGGCTGCTCGGCTACGGAGCCTCGGCGGACGCTGCGCACGTGGCGGCGCCGGACCCGGAGTCGGGGGGCGCGCAGCGCTGCATGCGGGCGGCGCTGGCGAACGCGGGCCTCTCCGCGGCGGACGTCGGCTACGTGAACGCCCACGCCACCAGCACGCCGGCGGGGGACGCCGTCGAGGCGAGGGCGCTGCGCGAAGTCTTCGGCGCCCATGCCGAGCGCCTGCCGGTGTCGTCGACGAAGGGCGCCACCGGGCATCTGCTCGGCGCCGCCGGCGCGCTCGAAGCGCTGCTCTGCATCCGCGCGCTCGAGACGGGTACATTGCCGCCGACGCTGAACCTGGATCGCCCCGACCCGGAGTGCATGCTCGACCACGTCGCGAATCGGGCCCGCCCTGCGCGGGTGCGCGTCGCGCTGAGCAACTCCTTCGGGTTCGGTGGCGTGAATGCGGCGTTGATCTTCGGAAGTGCGGACTCGTGAGCGCCGAGGGCGCGGAAGGGAAGCGGACGATGGGCGACTCGATCGCCATGGGCAGCGACCACCGCGGCTACGCGCTCAAGCAAGCGCTGCGCGCCAAGCTCGAGGCGGCCGGCTACACGGTGAACGACTACGGCCCGCACGGTCCGGCCTCCGTGAACTACCCGGAGTTCGCCGCGCCCGCGGCGCGCGCGGTGTCCACCGGCGAGGCGGCGCGCGGCATCGTGATCTGCGGCAGCGGTCTCGGCGTGATGTACACGGCGAACCGCTTCCCGCGCGTACGCGCGGCGCTCGTCCACGACCCCGAGACGGCGGCGATCGCGCGCCAGCACAACGACGCGAACGTGCTCGCGCTCTCCGGCGACAAGACGGACGCGGAGACCGCCTGGCAGATCGTGCAGCGCTGGCTCGCGACGCCCTTCGAGGGCGGGCGCCACGCCGCGCGCGTCGCGGCGATCGACACGCTCACCGCCTCCCACGACGGCGCGCTCGCGGCGGCCGACCCGATCGTCGCGGACATCCTGCGCCGCGAGGCGCGCCGCCAGGCCGAGGGCCTCGAGCTGATCGCCTCGGAGAACTTCGTCAGCGAGGCGGTGCTCGAGGCGCTGGGCTCGGTCGGCACCAACAAGTACGCGGAGGGCTACCCGGGCAGGCGTTATTACGGCGGCTGCGAGGTGCTCGACGAGGTCGAGAACCTCGCCATCGAGCGCGCCAAGCAGCTGTTCGGCTGCGAGCACGTGAACGTGCAGCCACACTCGGGCTCCCAGGCGAACGAATGCATCTACCGCGCCGTGCTGTCGCCCGGCGACACGATCCTCGCCATGAATCTCGATCACGGCGGCCACCTCACCCACGGCAGCCCCGCGAATTTCTCGGGCAAGCTCTACAAGATCGTCCCCTACGGCGTGCGCCAGAGCGACGAGCTCATCGACTACGACGAGCTGCGCGAGCTCGCCCGCACGAATCGCCCGAAGCTGATCCAGTGCGGGGCGACCGCCTACTCGCGCGCGATCGACTTCGCGCGCTTCCGCGAGATCGCCGACGAGGTCGGCGCGCTCTTGTTCGCCGACATCGCCCACATCGCGGGCCTGATCGCGACCGGGCATCACCCGAGCCCGGTGGGCAAAGCGCAGCTGATCGGCACCACCACGCACAAGACGCTGCGCGGACCGCGCGGCGGCATGATCCTGTGCGACGCGGAGTTCGCGAAGGCCGTGGACAGCGCCGTCTTCCCGGGCGGGCAGGGCGGACCGCTCATGCACGTCATCGCCGCGAAGGCGGTCGCCTTCCGCGAGGCGCTCGCGCCCGCCTTTCGCGACTACTGCGCCCAGGTGATCGCCAACGCGCGCGCGCTCGCCGGGGCGCTCGGCGAGCGGGGCTTCCGCATCGTCTCCGGCGGCACCGACAACCACCTGTTCCTGCTGTCGCTGCTGGGGCGCGAACTCTCCGGAAAGAAGGCGCAGGAGTCGCTCGACCAGGCCGGCATCACCGCGAACAAGAACATGGTCCCCTTCGACGCGCGCTCACCCTTCGTCACCTCGGGACTGCGCTTCGGCACGCCGGCGCTCACCACGCGCGGCATGCGCGAGGGCGAGATGCGCGAGGTCGCGGGCCTGATCGCGCGCGTGCTCGGGGCGCCGGCCGACGCCGGCGTGCACGCCGCGGTGCGCGAGGAGGTGCGCACGCTGTGCGCGCGCTTCCCGCTCTACCCGAGTCGCTGGCGGCGCGAGAGCTAGGGGAGCGATTCCGCGTGCAGTGCCCGTACTGCAACGACCAGAACAACCGCGTGATCGACTCGCGCCTCACGCGCGAGGGGCAGGAGATCCGGCGGCGGCGCGAGTGCGACGAGTGCGGGCGCCGCTTCACCACGCGCGAGCGCGTCGAGGAGCTCGTGCCGAAGATCGTGAAGCGCGACGAGCGCCGCGAGGAGTACAGCCGCGCGAAGCTCGAGCATTCGATCGGCAAGGCGGTGGTCAAGCGGCCGATCTCGGAGAACGCGATCCAGAACATGCTGGACCGCATCGAGCGGCGGCTCGCCGAGACGGGCGAGACCGAGGTGAGCACGCGCGAGGTTGGCGAGCGCGTGCTCGAGGAGCTGATCGCGCTCGACGCGATCGCGGCGTCGCGCTTCGCCTCCGTCTTCCACGACTGGAAGAGCCCCGCCGACTACGAGGCGTTCTTCGCGAGCCTGGCGACGCGCGACGACGCAAGCTCGTCGTGACGCTCCGGCCTTTGCGAGCTCCGCTCGGCGGCAGCCGCCGCAGGATCTGCGGCTGCGCCGCCTCGCTGCGCGCGGCCTGCGGCGACGGCGCGCCGCTGGGCCGCTCGCGGCTTCTCGAGCCGCGTTCGGTCGAGATTCCTCGCGAGCGCGTCTGATGCGTCCCGAGCAGGCGATGCAGCTCGCCCTCGCGCAGGCGCGGCGCGCGTCGGGGCGCACCTTTCCGAATCCGGCGGTCGGCGCGGTGGTGGTGCGCGGCGAGCGCGTGCTCGGCGCCGGTGAGACGCAGCCGCCCGGCTCGGCGCATGCCGAGGTGCGCGCGATCCGCCAGGCGCAGCGCCGCCACGGCGAGCGCGCGTTGCAGGGCGCGACGCTCGCGGTGACGCTCGAACCCTGCAGTCACCACGGGCGCACCCCTCCCTGCACCGACGCCATCCGTGCCGCCGGCGTCTCGCGCGTGTGGATCGGCGCGCGCGATCCACACCCGTTGGTATCGGGCCGCGGCATCCGCGCGCTGCGGCGCGCCGGCATCGCCGTGGTCACGGGCGTGTGCGCCGAGGAGTGCGCCTATCAGCATCGCGGGTTCTTTTCGGTGCAGGAGCGCGGGCGTCCGTGGGTGGCGCTGAAGCTCGCGGCCACCCTCGACGGCCGCATCGCGACCGCGCGCGGAGAGTCGCAGTGGATCACCGGCGAGGAGGCGCGCGCCCACGCGCATCGCCTGCGCGACGAGGCGGACGCCGTGATGGTCGGGGCCGGCACCGCCAGGGCCGACGACCCGTCCCTCACCGTGCGCGACCGGGGAGGCGAGGTGACGCGCGTGCCCGTACGCGTCGTGCTCGACGGCAGGCTCGCGACGCCGCCGCGGCTCGCCCTCTTCCGCGACGCCTACGCGACGCGCACCTGGCTGCTCACGGGCCATGGCCACCCGGCGCGGGCGCTGGCGTCGCGCACCGCCAACGGCGCGCGGGCGCTCGAGGCGCCGCGGCGCGACCGGCACGTCGACCTGCCCCGGGCGCTCGGCCAGCTCGCGGGCGCAGGTCTCACGCAGATCCTCGTGGAAGGCGGCGGCGGGCTTGCCGCCGCGCTGCTGCGCGCCGGCCTGGTGGACGAGCTGCACTGGTTCCTCGCGCCGAGCGTGCTGGGCGGCGACGCGCGGCCCGCCGTCGCCGCGCTCGGACTCGCGAAGCTCTCGCAGCGCGTGCGTTTCGAGATCGCGGACATGCGCCGGTTCGGCCCGGATCTGTACGTTCACGCACTGCTTCGTCCGTGAACGTTCGGCATCGTCCCTTTCGAGGGCGCGAGAGCGTGAATCCATCGTGCGCACGTACTCCAGCAGCCGCGACGCCTCGGGCCTCCGCTTCGCGGTGGTCGTCGGCCGCTTCAACCATCCGATCACGTCCGCGCTGCTGGACGGCTGCGCAGCGGAGCTCGCTGCGCGTGGCGCCGGCGCGGACGCGCTGCACGTGGCCTGGGTGCCGGGTGCGTTCGAGATTCCGCTCGCCGCGCGCAAGCTCGCACAGACCGGGCGCTACGACGCGATCATCACGCTCGGCGCCGTGATCCGCGGAGGCACGCCCCACTTCGAGTATGTGTGCCAGGGAGTGACCGAGGGAGTGGGCGAGGTGATGCGCGACACCGGCGTGCCGGTGTCGTTCGGCGTGCTGACCACCGACGACCTCGACTCTGCGCTCGCGCGCGCTGGCGGCAGCGAGGGCAACAAAGGCGCCGAGGCCGCCCTCGCCGCGATCGAGATGGCGCAGCTCGTGCGCGCCATCGCGCAGCCGCCGGAGGCGCCGTGAAGGGCTCCCGCTCCGCGCCGCGTCACCGCTCGCGCGAGGCCGCGCTACAGGCGCTCTATGCCGCGGACATGGCGGGCGAGCCCGACCTCGCGCGCGCGCAAACCTCGCTCGACGCGCTCGCCGAGCACTTCGAGCTGCCGGCCGGCGCAAAGGCGTTCGCGAAGGAGCTGGTGCTGGGCGTCGCCGCACAGCGCGAGGAGATCGACCGGCGCATCACCGCCGTGGCCCAGCGCTGGCGCCTCGAGCGCATGGCCGCCGTCGACCGCAACGTGCTGCGGCTCGCCGCCTTCGAGATCGTCTTCGCCGGCACGCCGCGCGAGGTGGCGATCGACGAGGCGGTCGAGCTGGCGCGCCGCTTCGGCGACGACGCGTCGCCGCGCTTCGTGAACGGCGTACTCGACGCGCTCGCGCGCGCGGCCGACCTGGAACCCCCGCGATGAGCGTCGTGCTGCCCGTCGACCTCGATCCGCGCGCCCTCCCGCGCGTGCCCTGCGAACTGGTGGCGGCGCCGCTATTCGCGACGGGCCTGCCGATGCGCGGGCCGGCCGCCTACCTCGACTGGCGCCTGTGCGGCCTCGCCGCGCGCACGGCGCTCGCCGACAGGGGCATGGCCGAGCCCGGGCGCGCCCTGCTCGCGCCGACGCGCGGTCGCATGCGCGCGAGCTGGGCGCTGTTCGCCGGTGCAGGCGATCCGGCGGCGTTCGGCGAGGCCGCCGCGCGCGCATGGGCGGCGGACGTGGCGCTGCGCGCGAGCGAGCTGCGCATCGGTGCGCTCGCGGTGGCGCTCGCGCCCGAACGCATCTCGCGGCTCGCGCTCGATCGCACGATCCTCGCCACGATCGCGGGCGTGGCGAGTGCGCTCGCCGCGCGCCCGAGCGCGCTGCGCCTGCGCCTGGTGGTGGCGGCGGCGGACATCCCGCGTGCGGAGAACGCGCTGGCGGCGGCGCCGCGCGTCTACCCGGGCGGCGTGTCGGTTCGCATCGACCGCGTGGAGCCGGAGCCGGAGGCTGCCCCCGTCGCCGCTCCCGAGCCCGCAGCCAGCGTCGCTCGTCCCGGCGCCCACCCCGCGTAGTTCGCCGCGAAGCCGCAGCAAGACGCGTGGCTCTCGGCCTGCGCAGGCCGTTCAGTTCGACCGCAACCCCGCCGATGCGTCCTGCGGCGTCCAGCCCGAGCGGTTCGGGTGCGTCTTTCGGGAGCCGGGCACGATGAGCTTGGTGGGAAGCCTCGAGGACCTGGGCCTCGGCGACATCCTCCAAATCGTGCATCTCTCCGGCAAGTCCGGTGTCCTCGCGCTGCGCGGTGAGATGGGCGAGGGCCAGATCGTCTTCGAGCGCGGCATGCTGCGCTCCGCGCGCGTGCGCGGGCTGCCGCAGGATCTCCGCGAGCTGATCGCGCGCCGCAAGGCAATCGCCGCGGACGCGCTCGCGGACGCTGCGCGCGAGGCGCGCCGCCAGGGCGTTCCGCTGGGCGAGGCGATCGTGCAGCGCGGGCTGCTCAGCGCCGACGCGCTCGAGGAGCTGCGCGGGCAGGGCGCGTCGGATGCCGTGCTGGAGATGTTCCGCTGGCGGGCGGGCGAGTTCAGCTTCGAGGTTCGCGAGTACGCCCGCGGCGACGGAGAGCTCGAGCTCGCGGCGCCGATGAATCCGCAGTTCCTCGCGCTCGAGGGCACGCGCCAGCACGACGAAGCACACGACGGCGAGTCGACGGACGACGACGAGTCGACGGACGTCGTCGCGGCCCGGGCGGAGTCCCCGGGCGACGAGGCGGTCGTGGAAGCCGAGCCCGTGGCCACCGCGTTCGCCGCGAGCGAGGACGCCGCAGAGCCCGCGAGCGACGTCGCCGACTCCGGCGGGGCGAGCGGGGCGCCGCTGCCCCTCGCCCCGGACGCGGAGCCCGCGAGCGAAGCTGAGCGGCTCGCCGCGCGCGCTCCCGCCCAGCCGCCGCCGGTGGTGGTGATCGATCCTTCGCTGCCCGCCCTCGAATGGGTGAAGGCTGCGCTGGTCGGGCACGCGCGCATTCACACCTTCCAGCACACCGAGCTCGGCATCCAGCGCATCCGCCAGTACCTGCTGCGCCGCGAGCTGCCGGTTGTTCTGCTGGCGGCCAACACGCCGCCGGATCCCGTGTCGGGCGCGCGCGATGTGTACGACGTGGCGATGCGCCTGCGCCGTCAGGCGCCGCGCCTGCCGATCGTGGTCGTGAGCGCCGCAGGGTCGCGGCCGCCGCAGCGCCGGCGCAACGGCGTCGCGCCGAGCGCGTTCGCAGAGCGACCCAAGGACGGCGCGCTCGCGGACTCGCGCCGCAGCGCAGAGCGCCTCGAACTGGCGAGCGCGCTGCGCGCCGTGGTCGAGCGCCTGCCCGACGCGCCCGAGCCGAGCGCGGAGCCGAAGGTGCAGTCGGCGGCGCCCCACGCCGCGACCAACGACCTCGCGCGCTTGCGCGATGCGAGCGCGCGCATGCGCGAGCGCGCGCGCCAGGGCGAGGTGCTCTCCAACGTGCTCTCGTTCGCCGCGCAGACCTTCTCGCGCGTGGCGCTGTTCATGCTGCGCGACGAGTCGCTGGTCGGAATCGCGCAGATCGGCCTCGGCAAGGCCGGCGGGCCCGACGACGCGGCGCTGCGCGACGTGCACCTGCCGGCGCGGGAATCCTCCTGGGTGCGGCGCGTGCTCGACACGCTCGAGCCCGTGCGCGGCCGTCCGGTCGACGACGGCGACCACCGACTCTGCGTGATGCTCGGCAACGAGGCGCCGCCCGAGGCGTTCGTGGCGCCGCTCGAGAGCGCCAACCGGGTGGTGGCGATCCTCTACGCCGACAACCTGCCCAGTCGCCTGCTGCTTCCGGACACGGGTGCGCTCGAAGTCGTGCTCCACGAAGCCGGTCTGGCCCTCGACCGCACGCTGCTCGAACGCGCGCTCGCCGCGGCGTCGGATCAGCCCAGCCAGAGCTGAG
>CAYWRY010000039.1:0-31029 GCA_964460485.1 uncultured Spirochaetales bacterium | reverse complement strand
CAGTGCTGGCGCTACGAGCGCATGACGCGCGGGCGCCGCCGCGAGCACTACCAGTGGAACATGGACGTCTGGGGCGAGCCGGACGTGACCGCCGAGGCGGAGCTGATCGCCGCGATCTTCCACGCGCTCGACGCGCTGGGCCTCGCGCCCGGCGACGTGAGGATGCGGCTCAACCACCGCGCGCTGCTGGAAGAGAGCCTGCGCGCGGGCGTGTTGGCCGCGCGGCCGGAGGCGTTCGCGCCGCTGTGCGTGATCGTGGACAAGCTGCCGAAGATCGGGCGCGACGCGGTGGTCGCCCAGCTCACCGACGCCGCGGGCGCGGTGGGGCTCGCGCGCGCGGAGGCGGAGGCGGTCGTCGCGCAGCTCGAGGCGAAGGGGCTGGACGAGGCGGCGCGGCTCGCCGGCGAGGGCTCGGCCGCCCTCGCCCAGCTGCGCCGGCTGTTCGGGCTGCTGGACGCCTACGGCGTCGCGGACCGCGTCGCCTTCGACGCCTCGGTGGTGCGCGGCCTCGCCTACTACACCGGCGTCGTGTTCGAGGCCTTCGACGCGGAGGGCTCGCTGCGCGCCGTCTGCGGCGGCGGCCGCTACGACCGACTGGTGGAGACGCTCGGCGGCCGCCCGCTGCCCGCGGTCGGCTTCGGCTTCGGCGACGCCGTGATCGCCGAGCTGCTCGCCGAGCGCGGCAAGCTCCCGCAGCTCGCGCGCAGCCTCGACGCCGTCGTCTTCCCGCTCGGCGAGGCCGAGCGCCCGGCCGCGCTGCAGCTCGCCCGCGCGCTGCGCCGCCAGGGCAAGACGGTCGAGCTGGTGCTGGGAAACCTCAAAGCCAAGCGCGTGTTCGCCGATGCGAACAAAGCCGGCGCGCGGCACGTTTACACGATCGGTCCCGAGGAGCGCGCGCGCGGCGTCGTTCGCATCAAGGACCTGGCGACAGAACAGCAGCGCGACGAGCCGCTGCCCGAACCGGCGAGGTAGCCACCCAAAAACGATGCACGCTTGGACGATCCGCGACAGCCTCGAGACGTACAACGTTCAGAACTGGGGACGCGGGTTCTTCGGCGTCAACGAGGGCGGCCAGGTGGAGGTCCGGCCGCGCGGCGAGAGCGGGCCCGCGATTCCGCTGCCCGCGCTGATCGAGGACCTGCGCCAGCGCGGCCTGCGCACGCCCATGCTGCTGCGCTTCCCGGACATCCTGAACGCGCGCGTGCGGCGCCTCGCGAACGCCTTCGCCACCGCGAGCAGCGCCTACAGCTACAACGGCAAGTTCCGCGGCGTCTACCCGATCAAGGTGAACCAGCAGCGCCGCGTGGTGGAAGAGCTCGTCGCGTTCGGCGCCGCGCACGGCATCGGCCTCGAGGCGGGCAGCAAGCCCGAGCTGCTGATCGCGCTCGCGCTGCTCGACACGCCGAACGCGCTGATCATCTGCAACGGCTACAAGGACCGCGCCTACATCGAGACGGCGCTGCTCGCGCAGCGGCTCGGACGCACGCCGGTGATCGTGATCGACCGCTTCCACGAGATCGAGCTGGTCGTGAAGGTCGCCAGCGAGCTCGGCATCAAGCCGCACATCGGCATCCGCGCGAAGCTGCAGTCCAAGGGCGCCGGCAAGTGGATCGACTCGACCGGCGACAAGTCGAAGTTCGGCCTCACCGCCAGCGAGATCGTCGACGCGGTCGAGCAGCTGCGCGCCAGCGACATGCTCGACTGCCTCGAGCTGCTGCACTTCCACATCGGCTCGCAGATCACCGCCATCCGCGCGCACAAGGACGCGCTGCGCGAGGCGACCCGCATCTTCGTCGGCCTGCACGAGCTCGGCGCGCGGCCACGCATCCTCGACGTCGGCGGCGGCCTGGGCGTCGACTACGACGGCTCGCAGACCAACTTCCACAGCTCGAAGAACTACACCGTGCAGGAGTACGCCAACGACGTGGTCGCCTCGGTGCAGGAGGCCTGCGACGCCGCGAACGTGCCGCACCCCGACATCGTCACCGAGGCGGGCCGCTGGATGGTCGCGCACCACGCGCTGCTCGTGTTCGACGTGCTGGGCGCGAGCGAGGTGCGCATCGGCCGCAAGCCCGAGCCGATGAAGGACGACGACCCGAAGGTGCTGAAGGACCTGCACGAGGTCTGGCAGGGCGTCAACAAGAAGAACGTGATCGAGTCGTTCCACGACGCGATGCAGATCAAGGAAGACGCCGCGACGCTGTTCAACATCGGCCAGCTCGACCTGCGCGGCCGAGCGCGAGTCGAGCGCCTGTTCTGGGACTGCTGCGAGAAGATCCAGAAGATCGCGGCCGACCTGAAGGAGATGCCGGAGGAACTCGAGGACCTGGAGAAGGGCCTGGCCGACACGTACTACGGCAATCTGTCGGTGTTCCAGAGCATGCCCGACCACTGGGCCGTGAAGCAGCTCTTCCCGGTGATGCCGATCCAGCGCCTGAACGAGAAGCCCACGCGGCGCGCGATCATCGCCGACCTCACCTGCGACAGCGACGGCAAGATCGACCAGTTCATCGATCAGCACGACGTGAAGAACGTGCTCGAGCTGCATCCGCTGGACGGCCGCCGCTACTACGTCGCGGTGTTCATGGTCGGCGCCTATCAGGAGATCCTCGGCGACCTCCACAACCTGTTCGGCGACACCGACGCCGTGCACGTCGTGGTGGACGACGAGGGCGGCTACGTCGTCGACCACGTCGTCGAGGGCGAGGACGTGAAGGACGTGCTCACCTACGTCGAGTACGACCAGGCTTCGCTCACCGAGAAGGTGCGCCGGCTGGCCGAGGATGCGCGCCGTCGGGGCGACATCTCGATCGAGGAAGCCACGCGCCTGCGCGCCCGGTACAAGCAGGGCCTCTGGGAGTACACGTACCTGATCCAGGATTCGTGAGGGGCTCCGGCCTTCGACCCGATTCCGGCTAGCGCGCCCACCACCGCGATTGCCTCCGCCCGCTCGCCCGCGTGTGAGAGGATGCGCGCGGGGCTCGGCGCTCGCCCGGGCCGCCCGCAACCCCCGGAGGCCCCCATGTTCTGCCCCCAATGCGGCACCCAGAACGCCGACGACTCGCTGCGCTGCACGAACTGCGGAGCCGCGCTGCGCTCTGCTGCCGCCGCGAACCTACAGGCGATCGGCGAGTCGAGCGCGTTCCAGGGTCTGGTCGTGCTCTTCGTCTCGTTCTTCACGATGCCGCTGCGCACGCTGAAGATCATGGCGCGCATGCTGCGCGAGGTAGGCGAGCGCGGCGCCCTCGACACCGAGTCGAGCAGCGTCCCCCATCTCACCTGGATCCAGACCGCGGGCACGGTGCTGGTGGTGGTCGCGATGTTCGGCGCGGGGCTCAGCTGCCTGGTGGCGGGCATCGCCGGCGGCGGCGCCGCGTTCGTGCTGATGCTGCTCGCCGCGCCGCTCGCGATGATCGCGGTGAACTGGGTCGGAATGGCGGCGATCGAGACGCTGGGGCTCAGCGTCGACGTCGCGAACAACATCAAGAAGCTCGCGAGCCGCTGAGCGTCAGCGCCGCCGCAGCACGCCCTTGTAGGCCACCCTGCCGGCGCGGCTCTTGCTCATCCACTCCGCGTAGAGCGAACCGTCGTCCTGCACGCGCAGGCGCAGCTCGCCGCCGAAGTTGCACGAGGCGCTCACCACGCGCGTGATGCGGTCCTGGAGCACCGCCGACGCCCCGTCCGCCTCGCTCACGCTGAGCTGGCCGTTGCAGATGATCTGGTTGTTGAGGCCGTAGATGCTCTCTCCGGCGAGGCTGCCCGGGGCGAGCTGATCGATGCGCAGGTTCACGCCGTAGCCGAGCAGCGCGCCGCGCGCTTCGCCGATCCAGAAGCCGACGAGGGGCGAGCGCGCCGCCGTCGCCGGCGGCTGGGCGGAGGCGCCGGAGGGCGTGGCGACGGCTGCCGCGCCGTAGCTCGGCGCGAGGTTCCCGATGCCGATCTGGTTGCGCACCACGCCGCCGGGGCCCTGCGACGCCGCCACCACGGACTCGGCGCGCGCGCGCTCGGCGGGCGTCGTCACGACGCCGCTCAGCACGATCGCGTCGTCTTCCGCAACGCTCACCGCGACGCCGGCGATTCCCGCCGCCGCGAGCGCCTCTCCCGCGGCGCGCTCTCGGTAGGCGTCGGTCTTCAGCGTTTGGTCGTCGACCGCGCGCACGCCCTCGACGTCGGCGAAGAGCGGCTGCAGGGGCCGGTCCGACTCGCCGGTGAGCGTGACGCGACCGCTCTCGTCGATGGCAGCGGTGACCACCTGGTCGGCCGTTCCCGGCCGCCGCGCGACGACGCGGAGGACGCCCGGTGCGGTCGCGCTGAGCGCGAGCACGTCGCGCCCGTCGACGTAGGAGACCTCCGACGCGCCGAGCGTGAGCACGTCGTCGCCCTTCGTCCAAGTGACGCTCCCATCCGCGCCAGCGGCGGGCGTCGCGCCCTCCGCGGTCGCGTTCCGCTCGAACGCGGCACCGATGGCGGCGAGCAGCGCCGCGGCGTCCGGCACCACGCGCACCTCGTTCTCGATCTCTTTCACGTCGTCCGACTGGCGAGCGATCTCCTCCGCCTTCTCGCTCTGCTCGCGCGTGGTCACCTGGCCGCCCAGCACCGCCGTCCAGTCCTTCTGCACCGCGACCGTGATGCCCGCGAGGCCCGCGTCGGCTAGCTGCTGTTGCAACGCCTCGGCGACGGTGGCCTGACGGTTCCCGATCCAGCCCTGCTGGTAGGCGTAGAAGCCGCCGCCTCCGACCGCCGCGAGGGCGACGAGAGCCAGCACTGCCAGCAGGGGCGCCTGGGAGCGCCGAGCGCGCGCCGCGGCGGGCGGGCGAGGACGCGCCGCTTGGGGCGGCGCCTGCGCCGGTCGCGGGGGCGCCGCGGCCGCCCGCGCGGGTGCGGCGGCGGGAGTGGCTGCGACCGGGGCGGCAGCGGCCGTCGCAACCGGTGCGGGCGCCGCACTCGCGGCGGGCGCCGGGGCGGCAGCCGTCGCGATGGCCGCGGTGCCGAGGCTCGGCCCGCCTGCGGCGAGCGGCGTGCCGTCCTTGCGGCAGAACTTCGCGCCCGGCGGATTCTCAGCGCCGCACTTCGGGCAGCGCGCGCCGGCCGTGGGGATCGGCGCCGGAGTCGCGGGCTTCGCGCCCATCGCAACGGCGACCGCGCTGCCGCACTTCCCACAGAACTTCACGCCTTCCTTCAGCGCAGCTCCGCACTTCGCGCAGCTCACGGCGGCACCCTCACTCGGCGTGGCCGCGCGTGTTGCGCTCGATCGCGAGCAACACGAGCGTCATCGTCACGAGCATCAGCGTGACCGCCGCCATCGCGAAGGCGCCGGCGTACACGGTGGCCTTGCCCTTCGCCTCGAGCTGGCGCACCTCCGCCTCCTGCTTGTGTTGGCTCACGAGGTGGAAGTACGCGTAGACGCCGCTGATGCGGTCCTCGTCGGGCAGCGGCCCGACGATCTCCGTCGCCTCCTCGACGTGGTCGACCTGGTCGTCGATGTCGGTCTCGCCCGTGCTGTCGACGAGCCCCTTCACGACCGAGCGGAAGCCTTCCAGGTTCCCGAACTGCCCGATCGCCTGGGGCGGCATCACGTCCGCGAGCTCGTAGATCGCCTTGTCGAGCGCCGCGCGCTCGGAGGCGCTGCCGGAGCCGAACGGGTTGTCGCCCGACGGCGCCGAGCTGCGGTTGCGTGCGGCTTCGACCTGCGCCCGCACGTCCTTCGCGGTCACGTCGTCGGCGCTGGCGTTCATGCTCGCGAGCGCCGGCAGCAGTCCCAGCGCGGAGACGAGCATCCCGCCGAGCGCGACCACCAGCAGCACCCACGCGGCGACCCGCGAGATCTTGAAGAACAGCCCGCGCTCGACACCGCCCACGCCTCCGGCCCGGGCGGCGACCGGGGCCGTGGCTGCCGGCGGTAGCGCGCCCGCGAGGCTTGCGCCGCAGTTCTGACAGAAAGCCGTCCCGGTCTCGTTGACCTGATTGCAGCTCGGGCACTGACTCATGGGGGTCTCCTGGGGACGTGCGTGAGCGGGTCTGCCTCCGGTCCGTCGAGGGGCTGCTGCGGCTTGGGGAGCTGGGCGGCTGCGTCGGGATGGGCGCGCCGCGACCGGCGCGGGCTCCCTATCACCAACCGGGAGGCTTTACGTCGGACGTGGCTCGCACTTCAAGGACCGGGGCTGCTCCTCCGGAGCGGCCTCGCAGCCCGGGCGAGAGTTCGACACGCTCCGCGCGCCATGCCCCTCCATCGCATCCTCTCCTGGAACGTGAACGGGCTGCGCGCCTGCGACGCCAAGGGCTTCCGCCGCTGGCTCGACCGCAGCGAGGCGGAGATCGTCGGCGTGCAGGAGGTGCGCGCGACACCTCCCGATCTGCCCCGCCGGCTCGCTGCGCCGCGCGGCTGGTACACGCACTTCGTCGCGGCGGAGCGGGCGGGCTACAGCGGCGTGGGTCTGTACGCACGACGCGCACCGGACGGCGTCGACACCTCGCTCGAGCAGCGCGCCTTCGACGCCGAGGGGCGCCTCCAGCTCGCGCGCTTCGGCAGACTCGTCGTCGCGAACGTCTACTTCCCGAACGGCAACGGGAAGGAGCGGGACAACTCGCGCGTGCCATTCAAGTTGCGCTTCTACCGCCGCCTGTTCGAGCGCCTCGAGAAGCTGCGCACGGACGGCGCGCACGTGATCGTGATGGGCGACTTCAACACCACGCACACCGATCTCGACCTCGCGCGCCCGAAGGACAACCGCGGCACGAGCGGTTGCCTGCCGAACGAGCGGCGCGAGCTCGCGCGCTGGCTCGCGGCCGGCTGGGTGGACACGTTCCGCGCCTTCGAGCCCGGCGCCGGGCACTACTCCTGGTGGAGCCAGCGCGCTGGCGTGCGCGAGCGGAACATCGGCTGGCGCATCGACTACGTGCTCGCGGCTCCCGAGGCGATGCCGTTCGTGCGCGGCGCCTTCATCCAGCGCCACGTGCGCGGCAGCGACCACGCGCCGGTGGGCGTGGACGTGGAGGCGCAGATCTTCGACGCGTGACTGCGCCGCGTATGCTGTGACGATGACGCGCCACGCCGTGCTCGCCGTCGCCTCGCCGTTCGTGCGCGCTGCCGCGCTCGCCGCAGCGTTCTGTGCGTGCGCCGAGCAGGGCGCTGCGCCGCAGTCGCCCGCCGTGCGGCCGACGCCGCCGCTGCGCGCGGAGCCCGCGCGCCCGCCCGCGGACGGCTCTGCGGGCGCGCGCATCGAGCTTCGCGCGCCGATCGTGCGTACGTCCGTGCGCGTCGCGGAGTCGCATCCCCCGCAGCTCTTCGCCGACGTCGTCTCCGCGCTACCCGACGGCTGCACCCGCTTCGCGCGCACGGCCGTGCGGCGCGACGGCGACGTCGTGTTCGTGGACGTGTTCAACACGCGCCCTGCCCGCAGCGACGTCGCCTGCACGATGATCTACGGCGAGAAGGAGACGGCGGTGACGCTGGGCACCGACTTCGCCCCGGGCCGCACCTACACCCTCGACGTGAACGGAACGCGTCAGACGTTCGTCGCGCCGTAGTGGCCCTTTGGGGTCAAACCCCAAAGGGCCGCATGGCGTACCGTGGGCGCGTGGACCTCCCTCTCGCCTCGCGACTCAGCTACGGCGTGATCGGCAGCGCCGCGAGCGCCGACGGCGCGCGCGTCACCGCGGAGCGCATGGAGGCGCAGGGCTGGGACGCGCTGTGGGTCGGCGACCACGTCGCGTTCACGGTCCCCATCTTCGATCCCCTGATCCAGCTCGCCCTGTTCGGCGCGTTCTCGAAGCGGCTGCGGCTCGGCACTTCGGTCTACCTCTTGCCGCTGCGCCATCCGGTGCCCGTCGCCAAGCAGGTCGCCACGCTCGATCGCATGCTGGGCGGACGGCTCGCCTTCGGCGTCGGCGTCGGCGGCGAGTTCGCGAACGAGTACGCGGCCTGCGGCGTGCCGCTGCGCGAGCGCGGCGCCCGCCTCGACGAGGGCATCCAGCTGCTGCGGAAGCTGTGGAGCGGCGAGTCCGTCACCCACGGCGGGCGCTTCTATCCGCTGCAGGACGTGCGCATGCTGCCGCCGCCCGCACAGCGCCCCCTGCCGATCTACTGCGGCGGCCGCAGCGATGCTGCGCTCGCGCGCATCGGGCGGCTCGCGGACGGCTGGATCTCCTACGTGGTGACGGCCGAGCAGTACCGCGTGGGACTCGAGAAGATCGACGCTGCCGCTTCGTCCGCGAAGCGACCGCTCGCGCACTTCCACACCGGACATCTGCTCTTCACGCTGATCCGCGACCGCTACGAGGACGCGCTCGACGGCGCCACCGAGCACCTGTCGCACCGCTACGCGATGGACTTTCGCAAGGCCGCGCAGCGCTACGCGGCGCTCGGCACGCCCGCCGACGTCGCCGCGCGCGTCGCGGAGCTGCAGCGCGCCGGCGTGCGCGACGTGATCGTGGACGTGGTCGGCCGGCCGGAGGAGCGCGACGAGCAGATCGCGCGCTTTGCCGCCGAGGTCCGCCCCTTGCTCGGGAGCCGCGCGTGAAGACCTCGCTCTTCTATCTGCCGTCGATCGGAAGCCGCGCCGAGATCGAGGCCGGCTGCTCGGGGCTGCGCCGCGACCTGTACGGGCAGATGCTCGCAGAGATCGGCGAGCAGGCGCGGCTCGGCGATCGCCTCGGCTACGAGGGCATCTACTTCACCGAGCATCACTTCCACGTGGAGGGCGTGGAGATCTCGCAGAACCCGGTGCTGCTCGACCTGTTCGTCGCGATGCAGACGCGGCGCATCCGCGTGGGCCAGCTCGGCATCGTGCTGCCCGCCGACAATCCGCTGCGCGTCGCCGAGGACATCGCGATGCTCGACCACATGTCGGGCGGCCGCGCCTGCGCGGGCTTCGCGCGCGGCTACCAGCGGCGCTGGGTGGACGTGCTCGCACAGCAGACCCACGGCATCCACGGCGCGCGGCCGCACCAGCACGACGCGATCGACGCCGCGAACCGCGAGGCGTTCGAGGAGTGCTACGCGCTGATCAAGCGCGCGTGGACGGAGGACTTGATCCGCCACCAGGGCAAGACCTGGCGCGTGCCACCGGGCGAGACGCCGTGGAACCTCGAGGCGACGCAGCGCTTCGGCGCGGGCGTCGAGAACGGGATCGTGCGCGAGATCGGCGTGGTGCCGAAGCCGCTGCAGCGCCCGCATCCGCCGATCTTCCAGCCCTTCGCGTCCTCCGAGCGCAGCATCCGCTGGTGCGCGGAGCAAGGCATCACGGCCGTGCTGCCGCAGCTCCACCCGGTACGCGAGCGCCGGCTGTTCGAGCTGTACGCCGAGGTGTCGAAGAGCCCAATCGGCGACGGGCTCGGCGTGCTGCGCGACGTGATCGTCGCCGACACCGACGAGGAAGCGCAGGCGCTGTGGCGAGACTCCGGCGCGTTCGTCGGCGCCGCGTGGTTCGCGCCTTTCGGCTTCGACCAGGGCATGGCGCACCCCGAGACCGGCGCGCAGCCCGACCTGATGGCGGACAGCCTCGTGCTGGTGGGCTCGCCCGACACCGTCTCGCGCCAGCTCGAGCGCCTGCTGAAGCGCCTGCCCGCGAAGTGGCTGTTCGCCTGGACCTACAACGGCCTGATCCCCCACGCGAAGCTGATGCGCTCGATCGAGCGCTTCGCGACCGAGGTGCTGCCGCGCTTCGGCGGGATGGCGTAGCGGCCGCGCCCGCCGCCCGGTGCTCATGGACGAACGGGTCTGACGACGGGCGCGCCCGCGCCGGCAACCTGTGCGCAGCTTCCGGCGCAACTCGCTTCCGCCTCGGATTCCTTCGCGTTCGCCGTCACGGCTGCGCGCGCGGCCGCCACTTCTCAGGCGTGGATCTCCCCCTCGCTGCGGCGTGCCGCTACGGCTTCTCCTTGTCCTTCCCCTGTCTCGACGACGGGAGGGCGCTGGTCGCGCGCGCGGAGGCCGACGGCTGGGACGCGATCTGGCTGTCGGACCACGTCGAGTTCACCGAGCCGATGCTCGACCCGCTCGTGCAGCTCGCGCACCTGGGCGCCTGCTCGGAGCGCCTGCGCTTCGGCACCGCCGTGTATCTGCTCCCGCTGCGCCATCCCGTGCACGTGGCCAAGCAGGTGGCGACGCTCGACCGCCTGCTCGGCGGTCGCTTCGATTTCGGCGTGGGCGTGGGCGGCGAGTTCCCCAACGAGTTCGACGCGTGCGGCGTCTCCGTGCACGAGCGCGGCGCGAGGATGGACGAGGCGCTGCCGCTCTTGCGCCGGCTCTGGAGCGGCGAGACCGTGCGCCACGCGGGCCGCTTCTACGCGCAGCGCGAGACGCGCCTGCTCCCGACTCCGCGACAGCCCGGGGGTCCGCCGATCCTCACCGGCGGGCGCGCCGACGCCGCGCTGCGCCGGGCGGGCCGTCTCGCGGACGGCTGGATCTCGTACGTGGTGACTCCGGAGCAGTACCGCGACGCGCTGGCGAAGATCGCCGCGGAGGCGCAGCGGGCGCGCCGCGAGCTCGCGCGCTTCGAGACGGGGCACCTGATCTTCCTCGCGCTCGGCTCCACGCGCGAGCGCGCGCTCGAGCAGGCCGCGGCGACCCTGTCGCAGCGCTACGCGATGGACTTCCGCCGCGCGACGGATCGTTACGCCGCGCTGGGCACGCCCGCCGACGTCGCCGAGCGCATCGCCGAGTTCCACCGCGCGGGCATGCGCCACCTGATCGTGGACGTGGTCGGTCGGCCCGAGGAGCGCGAGGAGCAGCTCGCCCGTTTCGCGCGCGAGGTTCGTCCACTGCTCGGCTGATTTGGCCCTTTGGGGTCTGACCCCAAAGGGCCAGGCTGCGGCATCCTCGGCTCGGCGGAGGTGCGCGTGAAGAGGCGAGCGGTCGTCGCGGGCGTCGGCGAGTCCACCTACTACGAGCGAGGGCGCGCCACCGAGAGCGAGTTCCAGCTCGCCTGCATCGCGATCCGCAACGCGGTCGCCGACGCCGGCCTCGAGCTCGCCGACATCGACGGCTTCGTTTCCTACATGGAGATGCGCAACGACCCGATGCGCCTCGCCACCGCGCTCGGCTGCAAACAGCTCACCTACACCGCGCAGCCCTGGGGCGGCGGCGGCAACGGCATGGCCAGCGCGGTGATGCTCGCCGACGCCGCGGTCTCGGGGGGCTACGCGAAGCACGTCGTCGCCTTCCGCGCGCTCGCGCAGGGGCAGTTCGGCCGCTTCGGGCAGGCGCGCGGCGCGGGCTATGCCGCCGGCGGCGCCGCCTTCACCGCCACCTACGGGCTGCTCTCGCCCGCGCAGATCTGCGCGCTGCAGACCAGCGCGTTCATGGCGCGCTACGGCATCTCGCAGGAGGCGCTCTGTGACGTGGCGATGGCCTCCTACCACCACGCCCAGTCGAACCCGCGCGCGATCCGCTACGGAAAGCCGCTCACGCGCGAGAAGTACCACGCCTCGCGCTGGATCGCGGAGCCCTTCCACCTCTACGACTGCTGCCCCGAGAACGACGGCGCCGCTGCGATCGTCGTGACCACGCCCGAACGCGCGCGCGACCTGCGCAAGCAGCCCGTGCCGATCCTCGCCGCTTCTCAGGGACTCGGCTTCCGCGACGGCGCCGGCGCCTTCAACGAGCGCACTTTCCCCACCGCCCACAAGCACGTCGTCGGCCGCGCGATCTGGGAGCAGTCGGGCGTCACGCCGGACGACCTCGACGTGGTGCAGTTCTACGAGAACTTCACCGGGCCCGTGCTGATCGCGATGTGCGAAATGGGGCTCGCGCCGCCGGAAGGCATCGAGGAGTTCGTCTCGAACGGGCGCCTGCTCGCCCCGCACGGCGCGCTCCCGATGAACACGAGCGGCGGCAACATCGGCGAGGCCTACATCCACGGCTTCGAATGCGTGGTGGAGGCGGTGCGCCAGGTGCGCGGCGAGAGCACGGCGCAGGTGCCGGACGTGGAGCTGTCGCTGGCGGTCGCCGGACCCGGCTTCGCGCCGGGCAGCGCCGTGCTCTTCTGCGCCGCCTGAGAGGGAACGAACGATGACCCGTTACCTCGGCGACTCCTGGATGCTGCCCGGCACCGACGCGCTCACGAAGCGCTTCTTCACCGCGGGGCGCCTCGTCTTCCAACAGTGCGCGAAGTGCGGCTTCGTGCAGCATCCGCCCACCGACGTGTGCGGCGAGTGCCAGTCCTTCGCCTTCACGGAGCGCGCGAGCGAGGGCCTCGGCCGCATCGAGAGCCTCACCGTCGCGCACTACGCCGTGCACCCGGCGCTGAAGGACCGCGTGCCCTACGTCGTGGTGCTGGTCTCCCTGGAGGACGTCCCGGGCGTGCGCGTGATCGGCAACGTGCTGAACCGCCCGCCCGCCGAGGTGCGCGTCGGCCAGCGCGTGCGCGTGTGCTTCGAGGAAGCGAAAGACCCGCAGTCCGGCGAGCTGCTCAGGATCCCGCAGTGGGAGGTGATCTGAGTCGCCGCCGCGCGGGGCGCGACGTGCACTGGGAGGATCCCGACCGGATCGCGCGGCACTTGGCGGAGATCGCGGCGTGTGTGCCCGCCCCGGCGCGCGGCCGGCCTCAGTCGGGTGCGAGCACCCGCTGAGCGAGCATGCCCCCGGCCATCGCCGCCACGAAGACGAGCACTTCGTTCTCGCCGCGCGCGAGGCTCGCGAGCGCGGGGCCCGGACAGAGGCCGACGAGTCCCCAGCCCACGCCGAAGAGCGCGGCGCCGCCCACGAGGCGCGCGTCGAGGTCGCGGCGCGTGGGAAGCGCGAACACCTCGGCAAACAGCGGCCTCGCGCGGCGCCGGGTGAGCGCGTAGGCGCCGGCGTTCACGAGCAGCGCACCGCCCATCACGAAGGCGAGCGTCGGATCCCAGGCGCCGGCCACATCGAGGAACGCCAGCACCTTCGCGGGGTTGGTCATGCCGGCGATGGCGAGGCCGGCGCCGAACACGAGCCCGCAGACCAGCGCGGCGACGACCTGCATCACGCCGCTCCTAGCACGTGGCGCATCGCGAACGTCGTGGCGATGCCCGCCGCCACGAACACGGCCGTGGCGACGACGCTGCGCCGCGAGCCGCGCGCGATTCCGCACACGCCGTGGCCGCTCGTGCAGCCATTGCCGAGCGCGGTGCCGAAGCCCACGAGCGCACCGCCCGCGATCAGCAGCGGCCCGCTCGCCGAGATCGCGAAGCCGTGCAGATCCTGAATCCCACGGGACGCGGCGGTCGCGCCGAGGGGCAGCCCGACCAGGAACGCGACGCGCCAGGCGAAGTCGCCGCGCGCGGGGACCAGCGCCCGCGCGAGGATCCCGCTGATGCCCGCCACCTTCCCGTCGGCCAGGAGCAGGCCCGCGGAAGCGAGACCGATCAGCGCGCCGCCGAGCGCTCCGGCGAGCGGCGTGAAAGACGTTGCATCCATGCTTTTCCCTCCCGTTGGCCGACGGCGCCCGGCGCCACCCGGCCGGATCGCGCGCGGCGACGTCAGATCCCGGCGCCCCCTTCGTACTCCGGCTCGCCGCGGGAGCCGAGGCTGCGCGAGGCGCGACCGGCGACGACGCCGACCGCGAGCAGCACCGCCGCGAACACCAGCTGCGGTCCGGTGCGCGGCAGCGCAGCGAGCGCATCGCTCGCCCAGCGATCCACCTCGCGCACCAGGATCAGCGCCGCCATGGAGAGCACGAAGCCCGCGAAAGCGCGCCGCAGCGACGCGGGATTCACGCGGCGCGCGAGCAGCGCGCCTCCGAACGAGCCGGCGATCGCCGCCGCGGTGACGATCGCGACCAGCCCCCACGGCACCGCGACGTGGGCCGCGTAGCCGGCGAAGCCCGCGGCGCTGTTCAGCACGATGATCGCGAGCGAGGTGCCGACGGCGCGCTGCATCGGCAGGCCCGCCCACAGCGCGAGCGCGGGCACGATCAGGAACCCGCCTCCAGCGCCGATCAAGCCGGTGAACGAGCCCACCGCGAGCCCCTGCGCGACGAGCCGCCCCGGCGCCCGTTGGACGGCGTTCTCCGGCGGCGCGCGCCGTCCGCGCCACATCGCGACGGCGGTGATCGCCATCATCACGGCGAACAGCAGCAGCAGCAGCGATCCGTCGAGGAAGTGCGCGACGCGGCCGCCCGCATAGGCGCCCGCCATCCCCGCAGCGCCGAAGATCGCGGCGGTGCGCCCGTCGACGTTGCCGGCGCGCCCATGCTGCACGGCTGCGGAGGTGCTCGCGGCCCCGACCACGAGCAGCGAGCTCGCGATCGCCACCTTGGCGTCCAGGCCGAACACGTAGGCCATGAGCGGTACCGTGAGGATCGAGCCGCCGCCGCCGAAGAAGCCGAGCGACACGCCGATCAGCAGGCTGAGCGCGTAGCCTAGTGCCGCCATCGAACGCGGTCAGGCCGGCGCGTGCGGCGCGCGGCGCTGCGCTGGGCACGCGGCGCGCAGCGCGAACGGGTGGCGCGTGGACACCGCGTCACAGCCTCGCGAGCGCTGCGCGGAAGGCGGCGAGGCTCATGTCCGTGTCGGGCGGCGGTCCGGCCGCGCGCGCCGCGCGCTCGATCCAGTCGAGCGCGCGGGCTGCATCCGCGGGCGTCGGCGCCTCGACTGCCGCCCCGAGCGCGGCGTCGAGCTTCGCGCGCGCGTCGGCGGGCGTCTGCGCCGTCACCTGCGCGAGCCAGGCGAGCTCGTTGTCCAGGAGCGCCGCGACGCTCGCATAGCGCGGACGCTCGACGCCGAGCCCCGCGCGATTCCACGCGATCATGCCGCCGGTGAGATTGCTCGCCGGCCCGTAACCGAGCGCCTCGAGCTGCCGGCACGCCTTCAGCGAGCGAGCGCCCGAGCGGCAGATCAGCAGCAGTGGCTTTTCGCGCGGCAGCTCGCGCGCACGCGCCTCGAGCTCGGGCAACGGAATCAGCACGGCGCCGCGCACGCGGCCGAGCGGCCCGTCGAACTCGTGCGCGCCGCGCACGTCCACCGGGAGGAACTCGGCCAGCCGCGCATTCGCCTCGGCCGGCGCGATCTCTCGCACGTTCGTCACATCGCCCTCCTCGGCATTTGCGCCGCCGTGGCGGCTCAGCTCGGCGGCCGCGGATCGCGAATCAAGACGGTGCCCTGCGCGAGCGCCGCCAGTCGCCCCTCGTTCTCGACGCGGATCTGCACCACCGCAGTCGCTTTGGTGAGCGACACGATCTCCGCCGTCGCCGCCACGGTGCCGCCCGTCACGGGCGCGAGCAGATTCAGCTTGAACTCGGTGGTCGCCGCCCACTGGCCGCGCTGCATGTGCGGGTAGCAGACGCAGCCCAGCACGTGGTCGCACAGCGCCGAGATCACGCCGCCGTGCATGTTCTTGAACGGCGTGAGCAGCTCGGGCCGCACCTCCAGCTCCGCGCGCAGGACGCCGGGCGTGAACGAGACGAAGCGCGCGCCCAGGAACGCGGGCAGGCCCGCCTGCTTCTCGTTCGCGCGCAGGAAGCCCTCGGCGATCTTTGGATCGAACACCTCGACGGCGCGCGAGTCGGGCATGCGGGCCTCCGGCGCGCCACGCTAGCGCGGCGCAGCGGCCACGAAGGAAGGGGGGCAACTCATGGGCGCGAGAAGACTCCGGACGCTCGGGCTCGCCGCGCTCGCTTCGCTCGCGGCGTCGCCCGCTCGCGGCGCGGACGGCCCGCCGGTCACGCATGGCGTCGCGGTCGGCGACGTGACCGCGACCCGCGCGGTGATCTGGGCGCGCAGCGACCGCGAGGCGACGATGCACGTCGAGCTGGAGCCGGCCGCGAGCGAGCTGCCCCCCGCCACGCGCGTGCGCGCGGGCGACGACTTCACCGGGCAGATCGCCGTGCGCGGGCTGCGTCCCCGGACGGCGTACCGTTACGCGGTCTCGTTCGGCGACGGCGCCGCGCGCGGTGCGGCGGCGCACGGGCGCTTCACCACGGCGCCCGCGGCGAGCGAGCCGGCCGCCGTGGCGATCGCCTGGACGGGCGACTTCGCGGGCCAGAACGTGTGCCGCGACGCGCGCGAGGGCTTTCCCATCCTCGCGACGATCGCGGCGGAGGCGCCCGACCTGTTCGTCGGCCTCGGCGACATGGTCTACGCGGACGACCGCTGCGAGGCCATCGGCCGCTACGGCAACGCGCAGGTGCCGGGCGAGTTCGGCGAGGCCACCGACCTGTCCGGCTTCTGGGCGCACTGGCGCTACGCGCGCGCGGATGCCGCGTTCCAGCGCCTGCTCGCGACCACGTCCTACGTGGGCGTCTGGGACGACCACGAAGTCGTGAACGACTTCGGCCCGCTCGAGGACACGCGCTCCGCTCCGCCCTACACGCCTGGCGCGCGGCTCATGCCGATCGGGCTGAAGGCCTTCCTCGACTACACGCCCCTCGCGCGCGAGGCGCGCGATCCCGCGCGCCTCCATCGGCGCCTGCGCTGGGGACGCCACGCGGAGATCTTCGTCCTCGACAACCGCCAGTACCGCGACGCCAACGCGGCGCCCGACTCTGCGGCGCAGCCGAAGACGATGCTGGGCAAGGCGCAGCTCGCGTGGCTGCTCGGGGCTCTCGAGGCTTCGGACGCCACCTGGAAGATCGTCGTCAGCAGCGTGCCGCTCTCGATTCCCACGGGCGTCCCGCCGGAGCGGGGGCGCGACGGCTTCGCCGACCTCGTGACTCCCGCCGAGGCGCCGCGCGTCGGCGCCGGCGCTCCGCCGACGGGTTTCGAGCGAGAGCTCGCGACCCTCCTGCGCACGCTGCAGAAACGGGGCAGCAACGCGCTCTTCATCACCACCGACGTCCACTTCGCCGAAGTCTTCCGCTACACGCCCTTCGCGGACGCGCCGGGGTTTCGCGTGCACGAGGCCGCCGTGGGCCCGGGCAACGCGGGCGTCTTCCCGAACCGCGCGTTCGACACGACCTTCGGCGCCGAGAGCCTCTTCTTCCACGGCCCCGAGAGCCCCGCTGCAATCCGGAGCTGGGAGGAGGCGAAGCGCTGGTTCAACTACGGAACGATCTCCATCGACACGCGCGGGGCGCTCGCGTTGCGTGTGAAGGACACCGCGGGGAAGACGCTGTACGAGCTGGTGCTGGCACCGCGCTGACGCCGGCAGGAATCAGGGCGACGAGCCGGCGCGCGGCCGGCTGACCAGCGCCACCACGACGCCGTAGACGAGGTGCACCGCGAGGCTCGGCAGGACCGTTCGCACGCCGAGCCGCCAAGGCGTCGGGTCGCCGAAGACGAGCGGGAGCGCGAGCGAGTTGATCGCGACGTAGAAGGCGGCGCCGTAGAGCGCCCCCGCGAGCGCGCGGCGCGAGCGCGCCGCGACCCCGGCGACGGCGATCAGCAGGGGCGGCGCAGCGAGCCAGCTGATCAAGAGGTGCTGGAGGAAGCCGGCGACGCCCGCCAGCGGCGGTCCCACGTCTCCGAGCAGCAGCGCCAGCGTCTTCGGCCCGTACTCGTTGATGCGAAGGCCGGCGGCGCGGAACGCGAAACCGAAGGGCATCATCGCGAGGCCAGCGATCGTGCCGGAGCGCAGGGCTTCGCGCGCGACTGCGCGCGAGGTCGCGATCAATGTCCGCGCCCGAGCTCGTCCGCCAGCGTGCCCGTCACGCCTCCGCACGCCTCGAGCTGCGCGCGCAGCGCGGCCACGCGCCGGCGGCGGCGCTCGCGCTTGCCGTCGGTGTCGCAGAGGCGCCCCAGGACTTCGTCGCCCCAGGCGACGTGCTTGCGCGTGCGGCGCACGGCATCTTCGAGCAGCTCGATGGTGGGCGCATCGGTGATCTGATCCGTCTCGCGCATCGTGCGCTCGTAGACCGCCAGCAGATGCGGCTTCAGCACATCGAACACGCCGGCGAGCTTCTCGATGGTGAGGTCCGGCGTCTCGGGTTCGGCGAGCGCCTGCACGAACGCCGCGAAGCCTCCGTTCGCCGCCTCGCTCGCCTCCACGGCCTTGCGCCCGCAGCGCAGCTCGGGCAGCCGCTTGCCGAGCGCGTCGGCGCTCTGCGCGCCGTCCCACACGATCTTGCCGAGGCCCGTCTTCACCGGGACCTCGGAGATCGTCGCGATCCAGCCGGCGAGGATCATCATCGTCCACTCTTCGGCGTAGCGGAAGTTGCGGACGCGGCGCGCGATCGCCTCGACGTCGTAGCGGCCGAACAGCTCGCGCAGGTCCGCAGGCACCTCGAACGCGCCGTAGGGGGCGAAGGTCGTGCGCTCGTCTCGGCCGTAGCCGGGGTACATGCGCTCGCTCACGACTTCGCCTCCGCGGCCTGCGCCTTGCGCGCGCGATGGCGCTCGCGCAGCACGCGCGCCGCTTCGCGCATCGTCTCCCGCGAAGGACCCTCGCCGCACAGCCCGATCAGCTCCTTCAGCTCCTCGTCGGTGAAGCCCGCCTCGCGGCGGTCCTCGAAGGCGATCGGGATCGCCGAGTCCTTCTTCTCCGAGCGCGCGCCGCCGAAGTTGAACTGCTTGTCCACTCGCCTGCGGAACTCGTTGGCGCGCTCGAGCCGGGCGGGATCGCCCTTGCAGAACTCGCGCACCCAGTCGCTGCCGAAGCGCACGTGCGTGAGCTCGTCCGCGAGCACGTAATCGACGGCCTGCCGCATCTTCTCGTCGCCCACTTCCTCCGCGTAGCGGATCATGTCGCGGAACACGTCGCAGGCGAGGCCCTCGAGGCCGCGGTTCACGCCCGCGACGCGCAGCGCCGGGTCGTCGGCGCAGGCGCACTCGAACAGGAAGGTGCTCTCGGGGAACATGCCCGGCGTGCCGCCCACGTGCTCCAGCAGCTTCTCGTAGATCTGCACGTGGCGCGCCTCGTCCCAGCACTGGCGCGCCATGTTCATCTTGAACTCCCAAGGCGCGTCGGGGAAATCCCAGAGCGAGCGGCCCGCGCCCTCGAGCGCCTGGAGCTCGCCCACGTAAATGCCGTGCATGCGCAGCTTGAGGCGCGTCTCGGTGGCGGGGTCGCCCGGCTTCAGCGACGACGTGTTGGTCATCAGAGTGAAGCCGGGACCGTAGGCGTCGTAGAGCGGCTCGGCCGCCGTGCCGCGCGTCGCCTTCTCGATGATGGGGTCGAACTTCTCGAACAGCGTGACGACGGCGTTCACGTCGTCGGGCAACTGCGCGATCAGCGTCGCGAGCGCCGTGGTCTGGCGCGTGAACCGACAGTCGCGGGCGAGCTCTTCGTGCTGAATGAAGCGCTTCACGGGGCACCTCCGGGCGAGATTTGGCCAAAGATACGGCGGATGGCGGCGACCAGCGAGGTGCGCGAAGCCGGGCTGCCGGCTGCCGCCGGCGGCGCCGAGTTGTTGGGCCAGGCTGCAGCCGGCGCCGACGCGCGCGCGGACTCGCCGCTTTGCCCGCTCACGTGCTCGCGCCGTGCCTCAGGCGCGATTTCGCGCGAATGCTCTCGCCACCGGAGGCAGCTTCTCGCAGCGCTCGGCGATCGCGTTCAGCTTCGGGGCATGCTCGCGCCACCACGCCGCGCCCGGCCGCCACATGCGCATCACCGCCAGATAGAGGTCGATCGCGCTGAAGCGCGCGCCCAGGAACCAGGGCGCACCCGCGACCTCGGTGTCGAGGAAGCGCAGCAGTTTCTCGCGGTGCGCGTCGGTGCTCGCGCGTAGCTTCGGGCCTGCGTCGTCGCCCACCCAGCGCGCGGGCGCGTCGCCGTAGGTGAAGGTCGGGTAGACGGCGGCGACCAGGAACGTGAGCCAGCGCAGGAACGGCGCGCGCAGCGGATCGCTGGGCGGCGGCGCGAGCTTCGCCTTCGGCGCCCGCTCGGCGAGCTGCAGCAGGATCGCCGCGCTCTCGGTCATCACGCGGCCGTCGGCGAGCACGAGCGTGGGCACCTGACCGAGCGGGTTCAGCTTCGTGAGCCGCGCGCTCTCCGGGCCGACGTCATCCCACGAGACGTCGTCGATCGCGA
Organism: uncultured Spirochaetales bacterium; assembly: GCA_964460485.1. GTDB lineage: Bacteria > Myxococcota_A > UBA9160 > UBA9160 > UBA6930 > VGRF01. The sequence continues at coordinate 11,153 of CAYWRY010000039.1, read as the reverse complement.
GGGGGACCTTCGCCACCGCGTACGCCGCCTCGACGATCAAGCCGCCGCCGCCCTTCGCGGTGATCAAGCGAGGCGTCGCCTCCGCCGCGCGCGCGGGCTTCGCCCGTCGCGCCGTGCGCCGCACGCTTCGCGCTTTCGTTCCCTTCCGCCGCGCGGGCGTCACGGCGTCATCTCGATCCCGTAGACGCGCGCCGCGTTGGCGTAGAAAAGCTTGCGCTGGTCGGCCTCGCTCATGCCGGCGACCGCCTCCTCGAGCCGCTTGCGCGGGCCCGGATACAGGCAGGTCGGGTGCGGGAAGTCGGTCTCGACCATCACGTTGTCGGCACCGAGCCGCGCGACGCACGCCGCCACGTCTCTGCTCTCGAACCAGAACGACGCGTAGATCTGGCGGCGGAAGTACTCGGTCGGGCGCAGCGGAAGGTCGACGCCGTTCTCGTCCACCTGATACTCCGCGGACTCGAGCACGAACGGCAGCCAACCGACGCCGCTCTCGACGGACACGAAGTTGAGCGACGGGAAGCGATCGAGCAGGCCGCTGAAGATCAGGTTCACGATGCAGCGGGCGTTGGCGATGAACAGGATCGTCGACCCCGCGCCGAGCGAGCGCGGCATGCCTACACCCGGCCAGACCGGCAATCCGCCTGCGCCGCCGGAGCCGATGTGGAAGTTCACCGGCAGGCGGCGCTCCTGCGCGGTGGACCAGAGCGGATCCCAGGCGGCGTCGGCGAGCGAGGGCAACGCCCACGCTTCGGGCGAGTCCATCATCGTGAAGCCCGTCAGGCCGAGCCGCTCGTGGCAGCGCTCGAGCTCGCGCACCGAGGCGCGCACGTCCCAGAATGGCAGCATGGCCTGTGGCAGCAGCCGTCCGCCGGAGGTGCGCTGCACCTCCGCCGCCGCGTCGTTGTAGGCCGTGATGCAGAAGTCGCGCAGCGTCGCGTCCTCGATCCGCATCAGCGACGCGCCCGCGAATCCCAGCACGTTCGGGTAGAGCACTTGACGCGAGATGCCGAGCTCCGTCATCGCACGCACGCGCGCGCCGGCGTCGATCGCGGCGGCCGCCATCTCGTCGAACGTCGCCAGCGAGAACGTGCCGACCGCCTTCCCGCCATCCGCGCGAATCACACAGAAGCCGGGCGGCGAGAGCACCGTGTCCCGGCCGACGATCCAGGTGTCGCTCCCGTCGTCCTTGCGCACGACGCGCGGCGCAACGTCGCGTAGGGAGGCCGGCGCGCGCGAGAGCCACAGATCCGGTGGCTCCGTGTAGTGCGCGTCGACGTCGATCAGCGGTAGGTCGTGAATGCTCATCGGCTTCCCCCCGCGCGCTGGCGCGCGCGTCAAAGCTCTCCGATCTCCCCCAACACCTCCTCGGTGTGCTCGCCGAGGCGCGGCGCGCGGCGCGAGATCCGCCAGGCGCCTTTCTGCAGCGCGTACGGCGCGCCCGGATAGCGGAAGCTGCGGCCGTGCTCCGGGTGATGCACCTCCACCTGCATGCCGCGCGCCTTGAAGTGTTCGTCCTCGAACGCTTCCTCGGGCGAGAGAATCGCTCCGACCGAGAGCCCCGCGCGCTGCAGGCCGACGAAGAAGTCGTAGGCGGAGACCTTCGCGGCGATGAAGTTCATCGCCTCGCGGCCGGCGCCGAAGATCGCGGTCAGCTCCTCGTCCTGGCCGATCTTCGAGAGGTCGATCGAGGCGCGCTCGGCGCCCATCTGCAGGAACACCGCTTCGGGGAATTGGTCCGCGAGCCCGAGCGCGCGCAGCCAGTCCAGCAGCTTCCCGAACTCCGCCGGCCGGCGCGGGGGAACGCCCGTGCACACGTAGCGGCCGTCGGCGCAGCGGATCTGCGACGGCATCGTCGGGGTCGGGCTCGCGTGGCGGCCGGTCTGGCGCTGCACGGTCTGCTTCGCGACGAGCCAGGAGTAGGAGCCCGCCTCCGTCGTGACGTTCGCAGCCGCGTGCAGGCTCACGTCGACGAACTGCCCCTCGCCCGAGACGGCGCGGTAGAGGAGCGCGGTGAGGATGGACATCACCGCGTAGTGGCAGCCCATCGCCCAGCCTTGGTTGCCGAGGCCACGCACCGGCGGCAGCGCGTGGTCGTCGTAACCGTTCATCCAGGCGACGCCGCCCGCGGCGATCACCGTGAGGTCGGTGGCGAGCTCGTCCCGGCGCGGGCCGTTGCGGCCGAACGGCGTGACCGCGCAGTGGATCAGGTTCGGCTTCAGCGCGGCGAGGTCGGCGTAGTCGAGCCCGCGCGCGGCGAGCGCGCCGGGCGCCTCGGCTTCGAGCATCACGTCCGCGGTCGCGACGAGCTTCTTCAGCCGCGCGCGCCCCGCCTCGCTCGCGAGTTCGAGCACGATGCCGCGCTTGCTGGTGTGATGGTGCCACCAGTAGAGGCTGCGATCGGGTCCGGCCTGATCGGCGAGGAACGGCGCGTAGCCGCGCGCCGCGTCGCCTCCCGGCGGCTCGACCAGGATCACGTCGGCGCCCATGTCCGCGAGCAGCTTGCCCGCCCACGCGCATTTCTCGTTTGCGAGCTCGATCACGCGGATCCCGTGCAGCGCGCCGGGCGGCGCCGCCGCGTTCGCGTCGCTCATACCACCCCCTCCGCGCGCAGCTTGGCGACGTCGTCGGCCGACATGCCGAGTACGCGCCCGAGCACGAGCTCGGTGTGCTCGCCGAGACAGGGCGCGCCTCGCTCGATCTTCCAATCCGTCTTCGAGAAGTGCACGGGCATCCCGTCGACGCGCACGTTGCCCATCTTGGTGTGCCGCGACGTCGGCCAGAGCCCCCACGCTGCGGTGCTCGAGTCTTGGTCGATGCGCTCCTGCGGTTTCGCCACCGCCGCGGCCGGAACGCCGGCGGCCTGGAGCTCGCGCGCGAGGGGAGACTTCTCGAAGCCGCGCGTCCAGGCGGCGACGTTCGCGTCGAGGGCGGCTTGCGCCGCGAGCCGGCCCGCAAGCGCGGAAAGCTCGCTGTCTCGCGCCCAATCCGCGCCGATCTTCGCCGCGAGCTGCCGCCAGTCGTCGTCGCTGCGGCATGCGATCGCGATCCACTCGTCGTCGCCGCGGCACGGGTAGATGCCGTGCGGGGCCATCGCCGGGCTCGTCGCGTGATTGCTGTCCGGCGAGCCCTCGCGCCGCGACGGGCGCCCGTTCACCGTGTAGTCGAGGATCGACGTGCCGGTGAGCGTGAGGCCGGCGTCGGTGCACGCCATGTCCACCCACTGCCCCTCGCCCGTGCGCTGGCGATGCACGAGCGCCAGCAGGATCGCGATCGCCATGTACATGCCGCCGGTGTGGTCCATGTACGAGTAGCCCCAGCCCGCGGGCTCCTGCCCCGGCAGCGCGGAGAGGAAGGTGAGCCCCGACATCGCCTGCACGATCGGGCCCCAGGTCTTGAACTCGGAGTAGGGGCCGCGCTGACCGAAGCCGCAGTTGGAAACGTAGATGATGTCGGGCTTCAGCCGCTTCAGCCGCTCGTAGCCGAAGCCCCAGCGCTCGAGCACGCCCTTCGCGAAGTTCTCGCTCACCACGTCCGAGCGCTTCACGATCTCCGCGAGGATCTCGCGCGCCTTCTCGGTGCGCAGGTTCAGCGTGATGCCGTACTTCTCGACGTTGTGGTTGTTGAAGCCACCGCCGAAGTCCGGGCCGCGCCGCTCGTCGACGAACGGCGGCATCGGGCGCAGGATGTCCCAGAGCCCCATCGTCACGGGGTCTTCGATGCGGATGACCTCGGCGCCGAACGCGGCGAGCCACTTCGTGGCGCCGGCGCCGGCGAGCTGGCCGGTGAAGTCGCAGATGCGGAGATGTCCGAGCGCGGTGGGCATGGGGGCGCAGCCTACCGCGATCGCGGTGCGCGTTTCTGCCCGGCCGGAATGCGCACTCCTCGCGCGCGCCCGCCTCCTCACGCGCCCACCCCGAACGCCGGCAGCACGACGTTCGGGATGAAATCCCCCAGGAAGTGCACCGCCATGTTCGCCCACAGGTTGCGCTTCCAGAGGAAGAGCGCGGTGAGCACGCCGGCGGCGGCCGTGGCGATCAAGACGCCCGACAGGCCTTGCGGGTAGTGGAGCAAGCCGAAGAGGACGAGCGGCAGCAGCCAGCCGAGCGTGCGATTGCCCGTCAGCAGCGCGACGCGATCGATGGCGACGCCGCGGTAGGTGAGCTCCTCGAGCGTGCCGGCGCGGAAGCACATCAGCGCGAGCAGCCAGGCGGGGCGCTGCACGTCGTCGCCTTCGAGGGCCGGGATGCCGAGCGCGGAGAACGCGGCAAGCAGCGCGACCAGCACGACGAACATCGCCGCGAGCCCGCCCAGCGTGAGCGCCGCGGTCTGCCCGGCGCGCGGGCGCGCGAGGCCCAGCGACTGCCAGCTCGCCCCCTCCTTCGCGCGCACGCACCACAGCATCAGGCTGGCCAACGCGAACATCGCGAGCTCGACCCCCGCGGCCGCCGCGAATCCGCCGGGCCGACCGAGCCAGCGGAAGACGAAGGCGCAGGCGGGGACGAGGAAGAGCGCGAGGACGAGCGAGAGCCGGCTCCAGGGAGTCATTGCGGAGTCCTTCTCAGCGCGCGGCCGCCCTACGGCGCGGGCGGGCGCGACGTTCATCGCCGCCGCCACTGTGCGATGTTGCCGCCTCGCGCGCGAGAGGAGGCCCGCATGATCGTCGGTCGCATCGCGGAGATCTGGCGGCATCCGGTGAAGTCGATGGAGGGCGAGCGCATCGCGCGCGCGACGCTCGGCGACGACGGGATCCCCGGCGATCGCGCCTGGGCGGTGCGCGACGAGGAGCGCGGCGGCATTCGCGGCGCGAAGAAAATCCCGCGGCTGATGCAGTGCAAGGCGCGCTACGCGAGCGAGCCGCAGCCGGCATCCGCGGCGCCCGCGCCGGAGATCGTGCTGCCGGGCGGCGCGGTGGTGCGCGCGAGCGACCCGGGCGCCGCCGAGCGCGTCAGTGCGGCCGTCGAGCACAAGGTGACGCTCTGGCCGCTGCTGCCCGCCAGCGCGCTCGATCACTACAAGCGCGGCGCGCCGGACTCGACCGACGTGCTGACGGAGCTGCGCGCGATCTTCGGCCGCACGCCCGACGAGCCGCTGCCCGACCTCGCGAAGTTCCCCGCCGAGATCATGCAGTACGAGTCGCCGCCCGGAACCTACTTCGACGCCTACCCGCTGCTGATCCTCACCAGCGCGACGCTGCGCAGGCTGAGCTCCCTCGAGCCGCGCTCGGTGATCGACGTGCGGCGCTTCCGGCCGAACTTCCTGATCGAGGCCGAAGGCGAGGGCTTCCCGGAGGTCGCCTGGGCAGGACGGCAGCTGCGCGTGGGCGGCGCGGCGCTCGACGTGGTCGGGCCTTGCCCGCGCTGCGTGATGATCACGCACGGCTTCGGCGACGTACCGCAGGACGCCGGGCTGATGCGCACGGTCGTGAAGGAAGCGGACCAGAACGTCGGCGCCTACGCGAGAGTTGCGCGCGGCGGCGACGTGCGAGTCGGGGACGCGGTCGAGCTGCTGTGAGTAGGCGCCGGCGCCTCGTCGGCCGTAGCTCCGCGCGCCACGAGGCCCGCGGCGCCCGTGCGCGCGGGATCAGAGCGTTCTCGCGAGCGCCGGCGCGAATCACTGCGTGAGCAGCGCGGGCTCGCTCGAGCACCCGACGACCCCGCGCGCCGACCTGCGGCGGCGAGCTCTCTCGCGTGCCGGCGCTCAGCGCATGCGATGCAGCGCGCAGATCTTGTTGCCGGCGGGGTCGCGCAGGTAGGCGAGGTAGGTGTTCCCGCGCGGCCCCGTGCGCACGCCCGGCGGGTCCTCGCAGGAGGTGCCCCCGTTCGCGACGCCGGCGGCGTGCCAGGCGTTCGCCTTCTCCGGCGAGTCGACGGCGAAGCCGATCGTGCCGCCGTTGGCGCCGCTCGCCGCCGCGCCGTTGATCGGCTTCGTGATCGCGAAGACGCCGGTCTTCGTCACGTAGAAGACGCGACCCTTGTCGTCGATCGTGCCCGGCGGCACGCCGATCGCGCCGAGCACGGCGTCGTAGAACTTCTTCGAGGCGGCGATGTCGTTCGCGCCCACCATGATGTGACTGAACACTGCGGTCCTCCTTCTGGGTCGAGAGAGCTCGACGAAAGCGGGCGATGCTATCGCGCCGCGCCACGCGCGGCGCTCGCTGCGCTGCTCAGGCGCCGCGCAGCCTGTAGATGGCGCGATGCGTGGCCGCCATCACGGGCCGCTCGCCCGAGAACGCGGCGACCTCGAGATCCACGAACTCGTGGCCCGACTTCTCGAACAGGCCCGTGACGCGCCCCTCGACCGTCACCTCGTCGCCGAGTCTCAGCGCAGAGAAGTTCTGGAACGCGCTCTCGGCGTGGATCCAGGCGTCGAGCCGCACGTTGCGCGCGAGGATCCAGTTCGCGAGGCCGAGCACGAATGCCGGGTTCGCGAAGCCCGCTCGGTCCGGTCGCACGAGCGCGTGCACGTCGGCGAGGTCGCGGCTCGTGCGACCCAGCTCGCCGTCTCCGCGCCAAGTGAGATGGAGCGCGCCCATCCCCTTCTCGCGCAGCGCCTCGAGCGCTGCGCGGCTGACGGGCGGGCGCGCGTCGGGCTTGCACACCGGCGGGTCGCCGCGGCGGCGCGGCGCCGCGGGGAGCTCGCGCGGCAGCGAGACGCGCCCCTCCGCGCAGAGCACGCCCGCTTCGTCGAGGACGCCGGCGGCGTAGGCGCGGTCCGCCTCGTTCGCCACCGTCACCTCGAAGCGCGCTCCGTCGTACAGCGGCCGGCGCAGCACGGCGCTCGCCGCGCCGCACGCGAGCCAATCGAGGCCCCACGCAGAGATCGCGGGCTGGGCGAGGTATGCGAGGACCGTCACGCCGGGCACGAGCCCGCCGCGGAAGCCGAAGCGCCGCGCGACGTCGTCCGCGTGGATGCGGTTCTCGGACTCGGTCGCGCCGTTGTAGGCGACGCCCGTCCAGCGCGTCGGGCTCCGCGCGCTCGCGCTCACGCCGGCTCGAATTCGGGCGAGAAGCGGATGTTGTCCTTCGCGAGGCCGTCGAGCACGACCGAGAGGCCCCCGCTCTTGATCATCCACTCGAGGCGGTGGTCGCGGTACTCGCGCTTGAACAGACCCTTCTCGATCAGCTCGCTCACGCTGCCCATGCCGGAGATCGAAGCGGCCGCCTCCCTCGCGGTCTGGGCCACCGACGGCCGCGCGTTCGCGCGCGCCGCCCAGGCCGCGAGCTTCGAGCCCCCGGGCGGCGTGAAACCGAAGCCGGCGGAGCCGTTGAGGTACGGGATCACCGAGAGGTCGGCCCAGCCGAAGCTCGCGCCCCCGAACCACTCCGCGCCGCCGAGTTGCTTTTCCAGCCAGCGCTGCCACGCCGCGATCTGCTCGCCCGCTCTCGCCTCGATCTTCGCCGCGAGCTCCCCCTTCGCGCGGCCCATGAAGCGGATCTCGCCGAGGCCCCAGTTGATGGCCTCGTAGTGCGTGTCCATCGCGTCCTCGATCATGCGCGCGCGGGCACGCCCGGCGGGATCGCGCGGCAGCAGCGGCGGCGCCGGCCACTTGTCCTCGATGTACTCGCCGATGATCGTCGAGTCGAAGATGCGCACGTCGCCGTCCACCAGCGCGGGCACCTCGCCGCGCGGCGACGCGCTCGTGAAGTCGGCCGCATAGCCCGCGCCCGAGCCGATCCCGAGCGGCTGCTTCAGCTCGAACGGCACGTTCTTCTCGCGCAGCGCGATCTTGTTCTTCTGGGCGTAGGGGGAGAGGGGGTGCTCGAAGAGGGTGAGCAATGGGAGCTCCATTCACCTGAGGTTCGCCGTTGGCGGCGCGGCGACTTCTTCGGCTGCTATCCCTGCGCCCGCCGCCACTCCGCGTATTCGCACATCGCGGCCAGCGCGGCGATCGCGCGGTGCGCGCTCGGGTAGCAGACGCGGCCTTCTTCCTTGACGCCGACCGGGCCGCTGTTGCCGTAGTGGCGGTCGGTGTTCACGAGCTCGGTGCAGGTGAGCACGGGCTTGCCGTGCTTCTCGCTCACCTCGCGCGCCACCGTCGCGTAGCGGCGGTCCTGCCTCACGTGGTAGTCGACGATGCGGTCGAGGCCGTGCTGCGGGTAGAACGGCCCCGACTTGAAGGCGTTCGCCTGCCCGGCCTGGATGCCGATGCCGAGGTGGATCATCGCATCCACGTCCGGGTGCGCGACGATCCAGTCCATCACCTGCGCGACGGTGTCGCGCGTCTCGCCGCCGGCGAGATCGACGGGATTGTTACGGCTCCAGCGCGGCGGCACGACGTTGTCGATCTTCGCCTTCAGGTCGTCGGGCAGCGCGACGAGCTCGAGGCCGTTCGCCGCGCACGCATCGGCGGCGAGCACGCCCCAACCGCCGGCGGTGGTGAACACCACCGTGCGGCGCCCGCGCGGCAGCGGCTGCGTCGCGAAGCTCGCCGCCCACTCGAAGGCGTGCTCGACGCTCGGCGCGCGCAGGGCGCCGCACTGCCTCGCGACACCGTCGAAGACGCGGTCGTCGCTGGCGAGCGCGCCGGTGTGGCTGGCCGCGGCGCGCTGGCCCTCCGCCGCCGCGCCGCCCTTCACGAGCACGACCGGCTTGCGCTTCGAGGTCGCGCGCAGCACGTCGGCGAAGCGGCGCCCGTCGCCGACGCTCTCGAGGTAGGCGAGCACGACGGCCGTGTCGGGGTCGACGCCGAAGTACTCGATGTAGTCGGCGAGCGTGGTCTGCGCGGAGTTGCCCGCGCTGATCGCCTTCGAGATGCCGACGCCCGACTCGACGGCGTAGTTGAGGAAGCTCGACACCAGGTTCCCGCTCTGGCTGGCGACGCTGATGTGCCCGCGCGGCGGATAGGGCGCGACGATCTGCGCGCACATCGAGACTTCGGTCGAGATCACGCCCTGCCCGTTCGGGCCGGCGACCACCATGCCGAGGTCGTTGGCCAGCGCGACCAGGTCGCGCTCCGCCCGCTTCCCGTCCTCGCCCGCCTCGCCGTAGCCGGCGCTGGCGATGAAGGCGGCGCGCACGCCGCGCGCGCGGCAGGCGCGCAAGAGGTCCGCATTGGTGTGCGCCGGCGTGCACACGAACACGAGGTCGGCGGCGTCTTCGGGCACCTGCGACACGTCGCTGAGCGTCGGGTGCCCGAGCACGTCCACGCCCTCGCGATTCACCGGGAACAGCTGGCCGTCGTATCCGAAGCGCAACAAGTTGTGGTAGGCGACGAAGCCGAACTTTCCGGGATGCGACGAGACGCCCGCGACCACGACGCCGCGCGGATTGAACAGGCGCGCGAACTTCTCGCGCAGCTGCGCCTCGCGCTCGGGCGTCATCGCGCCGGAGGGCGCAGATCTCGCCGCCGCGGCGCCGTCCGCAGCGATCTCCACCAGCGCGTCCACGGCGACTGGCTTGCCGTTCGCGATCAGCACCGGATTCAGGTCGATGCTCGCGACGTCTGCGCGCTCGGCGCCGAGCTTGCCGAGGCCGACCAGCACGTCGGCGAGCGCCTCCCGGTCGACGGGCGGCTCGCCGCGCCAGGGCTTGGTGTAGAGCGACGCACTGCGCAGCCTCGAGACGAGCGCCTTGGCCTCGGCGCGCGAGAGCGGCGCCGCGGCGAACACGACGTCGGAGAGCGCCTCCGCGGCGATGCCGCCGAGGCCGAGCAGCACGCAGGGTCCGAACTGCGGGTCGCGCACGAGGCCGGCGATCAGCTCGCGCTTGCCGCGCACCATCTCGGCGACGAGCAGCTCCACCTTGCCGTCCTCGGCGCGCGCCTTCGCGAGCAGCTCCTGCGCCGCGGCGCGCACGGCGTCGGCGCCGCCGAGGCCGAGCCGCACGAGGTCGCGTTCGGTCTTGTGCGCGATCGCGTCGCCGCACAGCTTCACGACCACGGGGAATCCCAGGCTGGCGGCCGCCGCCGCGGCGCCCGCCGCGTCGCTCGCCAGCGCTTCGCGCGAGACCGGCACGCCGTAGCGTGCGAGCAGTTGCTTCGAGGCGTGCTCCGAGAGCGTGCGGCCCGTCACGAAACCTCCGGCGCGCGCTCGGAGCGCGCGCGAAAGACGCTAATCGTAAGCGACCCCCTCGCCGATTTCATTGCATGGGCGCGCACTTCCGCGCGCGCAGGGGGGCTCTCGTGGGCGACTTCCTCGGCCAGCTCGACGCGCTCTTCCAGCGCTTCGTCGTCGACGCGATCTCCGTCGTGCTCTTCTTCGATCTCGCCTTCTGGGACAACGGCCAGCAGGGCGAAACCCAGCTGCCGATCGTGGTCTGCTGGCTCGGCCTCGCCGCGCTCTTCTTCACGCTGCGCTTCCGCTTCGTCAACCTCCGCGGCTTCCGACACGGCGCCGAGGTGGTGCGCGGCCGCTACACGCGCAGCGAAGACCAGGGCGAGATCTCTCCCTTCCAGGCGCTCTCGGCGGCGCTCTCCGCCACCGTGGGCCTCGGCAACATCGCCGGCGTCGCGACGGCGGTCGGCATCGGCGGCCCCGGCGCGGTGTTCTGGATGGTGGTCGCCGGCGCGCTCGGCATGTCCTCGAAGTTCGCCGAAGTGACGCTCGCGCAGATGTACCGGGTCACGCGCGTCGACGGGCACGTGTCCGGCGGCGCCATGCACTACCTGAGAACCGGGCTCACGGAGCTCGGCTGGCCGCGCCTCGGCGCAATGCTCGCGACGATCTTCGCCGTGATGTGCATCGGCGGGAGCTTCGGCGGGGGCAACATGTATCAGGCGAACCAGTCGTTCGCGCAGCTCGCGGACGTCGTCCCCGCCGTCGCGGGCACTGGCGGCGCCGTCGCGTTCGGGCTGTTCCTCGCGTTCCTGGTCGGGCTCGTGATCATCGGCGGCATCCGGCGCATCGGCGACGTCGCCTCGGTGCTCGTGCCGGTGATGTGCGGGATCTACCTGGTCGCGGGCTTCGCCATCCTCGCGCTGCACGCGTCCGAGCTGCCCGCGGCGTTCGCAACGATCGTGCGCGGCGCCTTCGCGCCCGACGCGGCGTTCGGCGGCTTCGCGGGCGTGCTGATCACGGGCTTCCGCCGCGCCAGCTTCTCCAACGAGGCGGGCTGCGGCTCCGCGCCGATCGCCCACAGCGCGGCCACCAGCGCCGAGCCGGTGCGCCAGGGCATGGTGGCGCTGCTCGAGCCCTTCATCGACACGGTGATCGTGT